>DASUCO010000317.1:0-6012 GCA_036275955.1 Acidimicrobiales bacterium | reverse complement strand
GGGCACCCGGCCACCAGCAACGTGCTGATCCAGGACGGCGTGCTCGTCGACTACATGTGGGACGGGCTGCGCGCACGCAACGAGAAGCGGGGTCAGACCGGCAACGGCCGGCGCCAGACCTACAAGGTGCTGCCGATGGTGCGCATGACGAACACGTACCTGCTGAACGGCGAGAGCGATCCCGACGACATCATCGCCTCGACCGAGCGCGGCGTGTTCGTGAAGCGGCTGGGCGGCGGCCAGGTCGACACCGCCAGCGGCGACTTCGTCTTCGGCATGGTCGAGAGCTACCTGATCGAGAACGGGGAGATCACCGACCCCCTGCGGGAGTCGAACCTGATCGGCAACGGCCCCGAGGTGCTGCGCGGCATCGACGCCGTCGGCAACGACTTCAAGTTCAGCAACGGTGGCGGCATGTGCGGCAAGGACAGCCAGTCGGTGCCCGTCGGCATGGGCCAGCCCACGCTGCGGGTGGCGGGGATGACCATCGGGGGCACCGCCGGTGAGTGACGAGCTGCTGGGCATCGCGGACGCCATCGTCGATCGCGCCAAGCCGGGCGAGGAGGTCGAGGCGTACGTCGCCCGCAGCCGGCAGACCACGGCGCGGGCCCGAAAGGGCGAGGTCGAGACGCTGGAGCAGGCGACGAGCGGCGGCGTCGGCGTGCGCGTCGTCGTCGACGGCAAGCAGGGCTTCGCCTACGTCGGCTCGCTCGACCCGTCGGCCATCGCGTCGGCGCTGGACGACGCTCGCGACAACGCCGAGCACGGCACGGCCGACGACGCCAACGGCCTGGCGGTGCCCGACGGCGTGACGCCCACGTCCCGCTCGGTCGTCGACGATGCGCTCATCGCCATGGACCCGGCGCGCAAGGTCGACCTGGCGCTGGCGATGGAGGCGGCCCTGCTGGCCGCCGATCCGCGCGTGCAGAGCGCGTCGCTGGCCGAGTTCTCCGACTCCTACGGGGAGAAGGCGATCGTCACCACCACCGGGCTGCGCATCACTGACGCCGCCACGTCGTGCCGGGCCACGGCCGAGGCGCTGGCCGTCGACGGCAGCGACCGATTCGAGGCCTACGCCGATGACGCCGCCAAGCGCCTGGCCGACCTCGACGTCGAGGGGATCGGTCGGCTGGCCGGCGAGCGGGCAGCGGCGCTGTGCGGCTCGACCAAGCCCGCCAGCCGCCGCACCACGATCGTGCTCGACCCCGAGATGGTCGCCCACCTGCTCTCCGTCATCGGCTCCACGCTCACCGGGGAGGCGGTGCTGAAGGGGCGCTCGCTGTTCGCCGACCGCGTCGGCGACGCGGTGGCGCACCCGTCGTTCACGCTGGTGGACGACGCCACCGACCCGCACGCGCTCACGTCGACCTACGACGGCGAGGGCCTGGCGTCGCGGCGCACGCCGCTCATCGAGAACGGGGTGCTCCAGGGCTTCCTCCACTCGTCGTGGTCGGCCCGCAAGGCGAAGACGGCGTCCACCGCGTCGGCCAAGCGCGGCTACTCCTCCACGCCGTCCGTCGGGGCCCGGGCGCTGGCGCTGGCGCCGGGGACGCTCAGCGACGACGACGTGCTGCGGGCTGCCGGTGACGGCGTCTACGTGCAGTCGATGAGCGGCCTCCACTCGGGCGTGAACCCGATCAGCGGGGACTTCTCCGTCGGCATGACCGGACGCGCCGTCCGCAACGGCCAGCTGGCCGAGCCCATCCGCGAGGCGACGATCGCGTCGACCATCCAGCGGATGCTGCTCGACGTCGTCGCCGTCGGTGCCGACGTGCGGTGGATCGGCGGCACGGGGGCGCCGATGCTCGCCATCAGCGGGGTGTCGCTCTCCGGCTCCTGAGGCGCTTTGGTGATGCCAGCGGGGCGGAAGCGCCTCGCTCGCATCACCAGAACCGATCTAGTGGGCCTTCTCCATGAAGCGCTCGGCGTCCACGATGACCCGGGTGACCTTGCCCGCGGCCACCAGGCCGCGGGCGTCGGAGACCGACACGGAGAACGTCAGCCGGCGGCCGTTGACCTTCAGCAGGGTGGCCTCGGCCCGGATCGTCGTGCCGACCTTGGTCGGTGCGACGTGATCGAGCTGCACCGTGTGACCGACCGTCGTCTCGCCCGGCTCGAGCCGGCCGGCCAGCGCCGAGACGCTCGCCTCCTCGCACAGGGCGACCACGCGCGGGGTGCCCAGCACCGGGACCTCACCCGATCGGAGGGCCACGGCGGTGTCGCTCTCGGCGACGACCAGCTCGACCTCCGCGCTCAGTCCAGGCTCCACGGGCACGGCGGGCAAATCTAGGTGTGGGTGTTCGAGAAGGCGAACTTGGACCGCTTGGTCGGATGGCGCAGGTCGTCCCGCACGCGGGTGATGCCACTGGTCGAGCTGGCCAGGTCGAGGGCGACGTCGTGCACGGTGGGATCGACGACGCCCGAGAGCGTGGCGACGCCGTCGCGGACGCTGACGCGGAGGCCGTCGGCGCCCCGGGTGCGGCTGTCGGCGGTGAGGCGGGCCCGGAGGCGCCCCTCGGCCACGACGTCGGCGTGGTTGCCCTCGACCAGCTTGGGCACCGCGGTGCCGACGAAGCCGGCCCACTTCATGACCTCGTCCCGGTTGCGCCAGACGAACATGGCGGCACCGAGGCGGCTGAAGGGCAATGCGCCCTTGACCAGTCGACCGATCATCAGAGGCCGAGCCTAGGAGCGACCTCGGCGTTCCAGAAGTGCAAGAACCCCTCCTGGTCGGGCCCGATCTGCTGCAGGAAGAGCTCGGTGACGCCGGCGTCGACGTACTCCTGCACGTGCTCGACGTACCGCTCGGGATCGGGGCCGAGGGCCAAGCCCGTGGTGGCCATCTCCTCGGTCACCATCTCGCACGCCTGCTCGAACATGCGCGGCGTCGGCAGCTCCTGGGCCAGCTCGCCGGTGAGCCCGTGGTTGGGCCACAGCTCGTAGACCAGCTTCTTGGCCTGGCTCTCGTCCTCGTGCCAGCACACCTTGACCATGGCCATGACCGGCTTGCCCTTGCCGCCGCTCTGGTTGAACACCTTGATGGTGTCGGCGTCGGGCGAGGTGGTCACGAAGCCGTCGCCGATGCGGCCGGCGACCTCGGCTGCCTTGGGGCCGAACGCGCTCACCATCACCGGGATGGGATCGTCGGGCACGTTGTAGATGCGGGCGTTCTCGACGACGTAGAACTCGCCCTCGAACGTCGTCTCCTTGCCCTCCCACAGCAGCCGCAGCAGCTCGACGGACTCCTCGAGCATGGCGATGCGGGTGTCGGCCGGCGGCCACCTGTCGCCGAGGATGTGCTCGTTGAGCGCCTCGCCCGAGCCGACGCCCAGGTAGAAGTCGCACATCGTGGCGGAGGTGGCGGCGGCCTGGGCGATGATCGCCGGGTGGATGCGGAACGTCGGGCACGTCACGCCGGTGCCGATGCGGGCGCCGCCGGTCACCGTGGCCATGGCGCCGATCACCGACCACACGAACGGGCTGTTGCCCTGGCGGTCGGTCCACGGGTGGAAGTGGTCCGAGATCATGAAGTCCGAGAAGCCCGAGTCCTTGGCGAGCCCCGCGTTGCGCACGAGCTCCGGCGCGGTGAACTCCTCGCTGGAGAGCGCGTAGCCGATCGTCGTCATGCCTCAGCCATGCCCCTAGGTTGAGCGGGTCATGCCCGCGGCCGATCGCCATCCGCACCTGCGCGAGCCGAAGCCCGACGGCTGGGTGCGCGTCGACCTCCACTCGCACACGATGTGGTCCGGCGACTGCACGACGACGCCGGAGGAGCTGGAGGAGGCGGTGGCCGACTCCGGCATCGACGTCCTCTGCATCACCGACCACTCGACGATCAACGGCGCGCGCGAGCTGTCGGATCGACTCGGCTGCCGCGTCATCGTCGGCGAGGAGCTGCGCACCGGCGCCGGCGAGGTCATCGGTCTGTTCCTGACCGAGCGGCTGCCGTTCGGCATCGGCCACGTCGAGGCCGCCACCCGCATTCGCCAGCAGGGCGGGCTCGTCTACATCCCGCACCCGTTTGACCCCACCCGGCACTGCCTGCGCGAGGAGGCGCTCGAGGAGCTGCTCGACGCCGGCCTGGTGGACGGGCTCGAGGTCTTCAACGCGAAGACGTCGCTGCAGTCGCTGAACCAGCGCGCTGCCGAGGTGGCGCGCCGGCGCGACCTGCCCGGTGGCGCGGGCAGCGACGCACACGTGGCCGAGGGACTGGGCGCGGCCTACCTGGAGATGCCGGACTTCGACGGCCCGGCGTCGATGCTCGAGGCGATGCGCGTCGGCCGCGTCGTGGGCCACCACTGGGATGGCCACCGCGCCTGGCGCCCCCGCATCGTGCCGTCGACCAAAGCGCACTGATGCCGATCGTCCATGCGATCGTCCTGGGCATCGTCCAGGGCCTGACCGAGTTCCTGCCCGTGTCGTCCAGCGGGCACCTGCGGCTGGTGCCGTGGCTGTTCGGCTGGAACGACTTCGCCGATGCGCCCCACCTCGAGCAGACCTTCGACGTGGCGCTGCACATCGGCACGCTGGTCGGCGCCGTCGCCTACTTCCGGCGGGATCTGGTGCGCTACGCCGTCGCCGGCTTCACCGACCGCAGCTCGCCCGACGGGCGGCTGGCGTGGCTGCTGCTCGCCTCGTCCATCCCGGCGGCGATCACCGGCGCGCTGCTGGAGGAGACCTTCGCCGACCTCGGCGAGCGCGAGTGGGTGATCGGCGTGCTGCTCGTCGTGTTCGGACTCGTGCTGCTCGTCGCTGACCGCCTTGGTGGCACCCGCGTCCGAACCGACTACGGACCGCGTGACGCGCTGCTGACCGGCGTGGCCCAGGCACTGGCCCTCACGCCGGGCGTGTCGCGCTCGGGCGTCACCATCACGACGGCCCGCTGGCTCGGCTTCGACCGCGACGCTGCGGCGCGCCTGTCGTTCCTGATGTCGCTGCCGATCATCGCCGGCGCGATCGCGTACAAGAGCCTGGACGTCGTCGGTGACTTCCCACCCGGCTTCACCGCGCCGTTCGTGTGGGGGATCGTGGCGTCGGGTGTCACCGGCTGGGTGGCGGTGTGGGCCACGCTGCGCGTCGTGCGCACGCGCACGTTCTCGCCGTTCGTCGCCTACCGCGTGGCGGTCGGGCTCGGCGTCATCCTCCTCGCCGCGAGCTCGCTGCGGTGAGCACGAGCGTCACCGTCCCGTTGGGCGCCTCGTAGGCGACGCGAGCGGCGTCAGCCGCATCGACGGCCACGGTGATCGCCTCCTCGCTGACGGCGACGACGAGTGCGTCGGCGGCCAGCCGTGTGGTGCCGTGCACGTCCACGCGATCACCGACCTCCACGGGGAGCGGCGCCATGCCGATGGGCACGGCCACCCCGCGGGTGCCGGCGGGCAGCAGCGCCGCCACCGGCGACAGGCCGGCGGGTGCGAGCCGCGCCGCGAGCACGATCTCGCCGGCGCCGATCCACGACGTCACCACCTCGCCGTCGGGCGGCGACGTCACCGCACCCGCCGGCACGAGCGCCGCCGGCACCGACCGCAGCTCGCCGCGCAGCTCGTCGCCGGGCTCCAGGTCGGCGGTGGCGACGAGCACCTCGAGGCGCTCGCCCCAGCGGTCGCGCTCGACGGCGGCGGCGTCGGCCACACGTGAGACGGCGGAGACCGTCAGCGAGGTGAGCGCGAGTGCGGCCAGCCAGAACGGGAGCGGGCGGCGGGGCCGCAGGCGGAGCCGGCGGCGGGCACGGGCAGCAGGACGAGGGATCACGGTCTTCCTCCGGACGCGTCGAACGACGGCGGGGGAAGCGCTCGGTCAGACCTTCTGCGGCGGCGGCGTCTGTCCCTGCCCGCACGCGCACGACCGGTTCTCGGGCACGGTGGCGATGGCGCCGTGGAGGACCTGGCGCAGGCGGTCGAGGTTGGCCTCGAACACGGCGATCACCTGCTCGTGGGTGACGGGCTCGATGTCGTCGACGCCGGAGTCGTGGTCGGTGACCATGGCCAGCGTGGCGTAGCAGAGGCCCAGCTC
>DASUCO010000316.1:0-9145 GCA_036275955.1 Acidimicrobiales bacterium | reverse complement strand
GCCCAGGGCCTCCTCTTCGCCACGCTGGCCCGCTACGCGCTCGACTCGGCCGAGGAGCGCGTGGCCGGCGAGGCGCGCGAGCGCAACCTGGCCGAGGCGCTGCGCACCCGCGAGCTCATCGGTCAGGCCCAGGGCATCCTCATGGAGCGCGAGCGCATCACCGCCGACCAGGCGTTCGCCGTCCTGCGGCGGGCGTCGCAGCACATGAACGTGAAGCTGCGCGAGGTGGCCGAGTCGCTGGTCGAGACCGGCCAGCTCGACGCCGAGTAGCCGGACGGGCTCAGTCCTTCGGCCGCCTGGTGGTGGTGGTCGTCTCCTCGGGCTCGGTCGTGGTGGTCGTCGTGGTGCGGCGCGGCTCGGTCGTGGTCGTCGTCTCCTCGGGCTCGGTGGTCGTGGTGGTGCTCGACGACGTCGTGCTGGAGGTGGTGGTCGTCGGCGGCGCCGCGGACATCGCCTCGGCGACCGGCTTGGCGCCGGTGCCGTCGTCGCAGTAGGCGACGACCTTCAGCGCGACGGGTGCAGGAGGCTCGGCGTCGTCTCCGGCGGCCGGCGCGGCGGGGACCTGCAACGTGGCCTGGCGCTCCGAGGACGTGGAGCCGGTCTCGGGCGGGGAGGCGACGTCGGTCCCGTCGAGCTGGACGTACCACGCCGCCTGGCACGCGTCGTAGCCGGTGCCCTTGACGGTGATCGTGTCGCCGGGCCCGGCGTCGGCCGGCTCGATCGTCAACGTGGGTGCCGGCGGCGCCTCGAGCAGCTCGGGCGGGGGCGGCGGGAAGTCGGCCGGCTCGCGGTTGGCGAGGGCCTGGCTCATGAACTGCTGCCAGATCTGGGCCGGGAGTCCGCCACCGGTGATGGGCCGGCCGCTGGCCTCGGCGATGGGGATGGAGCCCTCGGGGTTGCCGAGCCAGACGACGGCGGTGAAACCCGGGACGTAGCCAGCGAACCAGGCGTCGACGTTGTCCTGGGTGGTGCCGGTCTTGCCGGCCGCCGGCCGGCCGATGTCGGCGCGCGTGGCGGTGCCGTCGGCGATGACCTGCCGCAGCGCGTGGGTGACGCCGCGGGCGATCGCCTCGGGGACGGCGCGCGTGGGCGGAGTCAGGTCGGGTCGCCAGATGACGTCGCCGTCGCTGTTCTCGATGCGGTCGATGGCGTACGGCTCGACCGCGTTCCCGTCGTTGGCGAGCGTGGCGTACGCACGCGCCAGCTGCAGCGGGCTGACCTCGGCGGCACCGAGACCGATGGAGGGGTTGGGGGCGAGGTCGGCGGTGATGCCGAACGCATGCGCAGCATCGACGACGGCCTGCGGCCCGACGCGCTGCACCAGCTGGGCGAAGACGGTGTTGACGCTGTGGGCGGTGGCGGCGACCAGGTCGAGGGTGCCGAACGCCTCGTTGCCGTAGTTGTCGACGCTCCACGGCTTGCCCTCGACCACGAGCTCGAGGTGCGGCGGTCCGGCGAAGCGCTGGCCGAGCGTCATGTCCCTCTCCAGGGCGGCGGCGAGCACGAACGGCTTGAACGTCGAGCCCGGCTGGCGGCCGCCGCCCCCGCCGGCGCCGCCGCGGACGAGGTCGACCTTCAGCGCGTCGTGGTCTCGGCCGCCGACGTAGGCGCGGATGGCGCCGTCCAGGTCGAGCGCCACCAGCGCGGCCTGCGGCGTCTGGCCGTCCAGCACCTCGGCGACGGCGAACTCGGCCGCCTGCTGGGCGGCGAGGTCGATGGTCGTGAACACGCGCAGGCCGGCCGACTGCGCCAGCTCCTCGCCGACGGCGTCGAGCGTCTGCGCGCGGACGAAGTCGACGAAGTGGGGTGCCGCCGACGCGTCGATCTCGCCGCGCTCCTCGGGCACGGTCTCGATCGGCGCCGCCGACGCCGTCTCGGCCTCGCTGTCGTCGATGGCTCCCTCGCGCACCAGCGCGCGGAGCACGAGCTCGCGCCGTTGCTCGGCCACCTCCGGGCTCTCGGCCGGGTCGGCGCCCTCGGGCGAGCGGATCAGGCCGGCCAGCAGCGCCGCCTGCTCGAGGGTCAGCTTTGCCGCGGAGGTTCCGAAGTAGGCGCGGGCCGCGGCCTCGATGCCGTAGGCGTTGCGACCGAAGTAGACGGTGTTCAGGTAGCGCTCGAGGATCTCGTCCTTGTCGGCGCTGCGCTCCAGCTTCACGGCGAGGATCGCCTCACGCGTCTTGCGCCACAGCGAGCGCTCGCGCGACAGGTAGTCGACCTTCACGAGCTGCTGGGTGATCGTGGAGCCGCCCTGGCGCCCACCGCGGAGGTTCTTCCAGATGGCGCGACCGACGCCGATCGGGTCGAGCCCGCCGTGCTCGTAGAAGCGACGGTCCTCGGCGGCCAGCACCGCCTGCACCGCGATCGGCGCCACGTCGTCGAGCTCGATCTCGAAGCGGAGGCCCTCGGGGGCGACAGCCGCCAGCTCCTGCCCGTCAGCCGACAGGATCAGCGCCGCCTGCGGGTGGGGCGGCTCGTCGGGGAGCTCGACGCTGAACCACAGCCAGTTGAACGCGACGAACGCCAGCGCCGCGAGCGCGACGCCGGACCCGGTCAGCCAGCGCAGCCACCGATGACGGTGCCACGGGCCGAGCACGCGCTCGAGGCGCGGGAAGCGCGCTTCGAGTCGGGCGACAGCACGTGCGAACCATCCCGCCATGCGACCCCCTCCTGCTCACGCACAGGCCCGGCGCGGCGGAGCGCTGGACCCGTGCACGATCAGACGGAGCGGCGCTCCTCGACCACGACGTCGGTGCGGCCGCGGCCGCCCATCGAGCCGAAGACGGTGAGGAAGGCGAGGATGCCGATCGCGCCGGCGCCCATGAGGATGAACCCGACGGTGTTCAGGTTGAGACCGCCCGAGGACTCCGCCTCGATGGCGAAGGCGAGGATCGCGCCCACTGCGAGGAGGATGACGCTGACACCGATGCCCATTGGAGTGCTCCTTCGGTCGTGTGGGCGCGGCTGTACCCCTGCGCGCGCGGCGCGAACCGGCCGGCGCGTCCGTCAGGGCAGCAGCGTGTACGCCGGGTTGAGCATCAGGAGCCGGCCGCGGTCCTCGCGCGCGACGCCCTGCAGGCACACCGCCCGGCCCGGGTCGAGGCCGGCGATGTGGCGGCGCCCGGTGAAGACGGCGATGACGGTGCCGGTGCCGTCGTCGATCGACACCTCGAGCGACGGGCTGCCGGCGCGGGGCACGACCCGCAGGCGCACGACCTCACCCACGAGATCGATCGGGGTGCGCAGCGGGACGTGGGCCAGCGTGGGCTGGGCGGCGCCGGCGCCGTTGCGGCCGGCGAACCGTGCGACGCGCCGCTGCCGGTCGAGCTCGTGGCGTGGCGTCACCCGCGACGGTCGGTCGTGCTGGGCGTTGACGTGGAACGGGATCGACGTCACCACGGTGCCGGGCCGGTCGAGCAGCGCCAGCTTCAGCGCCAGCCCGCTCTGGCCGTGCAGGAGGTTGGACGCCTTCTTCACGCCGACGACGAACTCGGGGATGAGCACGGTGATCCGATCGGACCCCCACCGCCGGTCCAGCTCGTCGAGGTGCCGCTCGACCGGCTCGACCAGCTCGCGGTACGGCGAGTCGAGGATCTCGAGCGGGATGTCGAACCCGAACCGCTCCCACTCGGCGTGGATGCGGGCGTGGTGCTCGGGGTCGTCGGAGATGTGCAGTGCCGTGAGGTGCTCGGGCCGGAGCGACCGCCCGTAGTTGAGCGCCTCCACGACGCCGCGGTGGACGTTGCCCACCAGGACGACGAACGTGTGGCGCGCCGGCGGCAGCGGGACGTCCTCCGGCTCGATCCGGAGCGCGGCCCCGACGCCCAGGTAGTGCTTCTTGATCGTCTTGAACAGCAGGATGATCAGCGGGACGACCACGATCGGCACCCACGCGCCGACGGCGAACTTCGTGACGGCGACGATGAGGGCGACCACCAGCGTCGCCACCGCGCCGATGCCGTTGATCGTCACGCTGGCCCGCCAGCCGTCCTCGCGGAGGCGGAGGTGGTGGCGCACCATGCCCGTCTGGCTGAGCGTGAACGACGTGAAGACGCCGATCGCGTACAGCGGGATGAGCGCGGTGACGATGCCGCCGAAGATGACGATGAGCGCGCCGGCGGCGATGGCCAGGAAGATGACGCCGTTGGAGAACACGAGCCGGTCGCCGCGGTTGGCGAACTGGCGAGGTAGGTAGCCGTCCGACGCGATGATCGACGACAGTCGTGGGAAGTCGGCGTAGGCGGTGTTGGCGGCGAGGATGAGGATGGCGCACGTCGACAGCTGGATGACCCAGTAGAAGGGCGACTCGCCGAACAGCGCCCGCGCCATCTGGGAGTTCACCGTCTCGGCGTGGGTCGGATAGGGGTGGAGCCGCGCCGCGAGGATCGACAGGCCGAGGAACAGCGAGCCGAGGATGCAGGCCATCCAGGTGAGCGTGGTGGCGGCGTTGCGCGACTCGGGACGCTGGAAGGCGGGCACGCCGTTGGAGATGGCCTCGACGCCGGTGAGCGCGACGGCGCCCGAGGAGAACCCGCGCAGCAGCAGGAAGAGGGTGAGCCCGCCGCCGGCCTCGACGATGCCGTGCGCCCGCTCGGGGTCGAAGGGGATGCGCTCCACGTCGCCGAGGAACACCCGCCACAGCCCGATGGCGACCATGACGGTGACGGCGACGACGTAGATGTACGTCGGGAGCGCGAACGCCTTGCCGGACTCCTTGACCCCGCGCAGGTTGGCCAGCGTGACCACGGCGACGAGCACCAGGCACAGCGGGACCCGCAGGTCCTCGACGCCGTGGAACGTCGGGATGGAGAGGATGGCGGCGACGCCCGAGGAGATCGACACCGCAACGGTGAGGACGTAGTCGACGAGCAGCGACGCGCCGGCCACCAGCGACGGCGTCTCGCCGAGGTTCTCGCGGCTGACGATGTAGGAGCCGCCACCGCTCGGGTAGGCGAAGATCGTCTGCCGGTACGAGATCGACACGATGGCCAGCAGGACGGCGACGACGATCGCGATCGGGACGAGCTTGCCGAGGCCGAGTGCCAGGCTCGACGCGCCGGCGGCGATGACGAACAGGATCTCCTCGGTCGCGTAGGCGGTCGAGGAGATGGCGTCGGAGGAGAAGGTCGCCAGTGCGATCGTCTTCGGCAGCCGCTGGTGCTCCGACTCCGACGAGGCCAGCGGCCGCCCGATCACGACCCGCTTCGCAAGCGTCAACATCGACGCTCAGCGTGCGTTCGCGCCGGACGCGATGCCGCATCTGGACCCGTCAAGATCTCGTCAAGACGGCATCAGGATTTCTTGACGGCCGTAACGTCACTCGGGTGGAGCTGACCCGGCGTCGCCTGGCGACCGCGTGGGTCGGCGTCCTGGCTGGCCTCCCGACGGTGACGGCGGCGCTGGCCGCCGCCCGCGAGCACCTGCACCTGCCGAGCGTGCTCCTGCTCTACCTGCTGGTCGTGGTCGCCATCGCCGTCTCGGGCGGGACCGTCCCCGCGCTGGTGGCGGCCGTGAGCGCCTTCTTCCTGGCGAACTGGTTCTTCACGCCGCCGTTCCACCGGCTCTCGATCGACGCCGCCGAGGACGTGCTCGCGCTCGCCGCCTTCCTCGTCGTCGCCGGCGTGGTCAGCTGGTTGTTGCGCCTGGCGATGCGCCACGCCGCTGACGCCAAGGAGAGCGAGCTGAAGAGCGCGCTCCTCGCCGGACTGTCGCACGACCTGCGGACACCGCTGGCCAGCATCAAGACGGCCGTCACCAGCCTCCTCGGCGACGACGTCGACTGGTCCGACGAGGAGCGGCTGGACTTCCTGGCGACCATCGACGAGGAGACCGACCGTCTCGACGCGCTGGTCGGGAACCTGCTGGACATGAACCGGATCTCGACCGGCTCGGTGCGGCTCACCCGGCGCGAGGTCGGGCTCGACGAGCTGGTGCCGCTGGCCATGGCCGAGCTGGGCGCTCGCGCCGACGCCGTCGAGCTCGACGTGCCCGAGACGCTGCCCCGGGCGTGGGTCGATCCCGGCCTGTTCGAGCGGGCGGTGGTGAACGTGCTCGAGAACGCGCTGAAGTGGTCCGACGGCAAGCCGGTGCGCGTCGAGGGCACCCAGCGCGGGCCGTTCGTGCAGGTGCGGGTGGTCGACCACGGGCCCGGCGTCGACCCCGCGCTGCGCGAGCGGATGTTCGAGCCGTTCCAGCGCCTGGGCGACCGCCGACCGGGCGGCGTCGGCCTCGGCCTGGCCGTGGCGCGCGGCTTCGTCTCGGCCATGGACGGGCGCATCGACGTCGAGGACACCGCCGGCGGCGGCACCACCGTCGTGCTCAGCGTCCCGTGGGTGCTCCCGTGACGTCGGTCCTCGTCGTCGACGACGAGCCGCAGATCCGGCGCACCTTGCGCAGCAACCTCTCGGCGCGCGGCTACGACGTCCGGCTCGTCGCCACCGGCGAGGAGGCGCTCGAGGCGGCCGCCGACGAGGCCCCGGACCTGGTCCTGCTCGACCTCGGCCTCCCCGGCATCGACGGCGTCGAGGTGGTCCGCCGGCTGCGCGCCACGTCGGGCGTCCCCATCGTCATCCTCACCGTGCGCGATGGCGAGGCCGACAAGATCGACGCGCTCGACGCCGGCGCCGACGACTACATCACCAAGCCCTTCGCCATCGGCGAGCTGCTGGCGCGGCTGCGGGCCGCACTCCGCCGTGCCGCGCCGGTGGCCACGCGCGTCGAGACGGCGGACTTCGTCGTCGACCTCCAGGCGCGCACGGTGCTGGCCAACGGCACACCCGTGAAGCTGACGCCCACCGAGTGGCACCTCGTCGAGGTCCTGACCCGCAACGCCGGCCGGCTCGTGACCCACCACGAGCTGCTGCAGGAGGTCTGGGGTCCGGCGTACGGACGGGAGACGAACTACCTGCGCGTCTACATGGCCCAGATCCGCCGCAAGCTCGAGCCCGAGCCGTCGCGGCCACGCCACTTCATCACCGAGCCCGGCGTCGGCTACCGCTTCCTGCCCGGCGACTGACTGTGTCCCCGTCCACCGGGGTCAGTCGTCGGCGTCGACCGCGATCGGACGCAGGTGCACCTGGGTGATCGCATGTCCCTCGACCTCTGTGACCTCGATCTCCCAGCCGTCGATGCGAACGCGATCTCCGGGCGCCTCGGGCACGCGGCCGAGGCGGTCGAGCACCAGTCCCGCGACGGTCGCGTAGCCGCCCTCGGGGGCGTCGTGCACGCCGAGGTCCTCCAGGTCGTGGACCGGGAAGCCGCCCGGCAGCGACATCGAGCCGTCGGCGTGGTGCTGGACGGCCCGGACGTCGCGATCGGTCTCGTCGTAGATCTCGCCGACGAGCTCTTCGACCAGATCCTCGACGGTGACGATCCCGGCCGGCGACCCGTGCTCGTCGATGACGAGCGCCATCTGCTCGCGACGCGTCTGCAGCTGGTGCAGCGCCTCGAGCACGCCCACCGACTCCGGCAACGCGCACAGCTGGTTGGCGACGTCACCGGTCCGACGGTCGTCGTCGCCCAGGAGGTCGCGGAGGTGGACGACGCCCTCGACGTCGTCGAGCGAGGCGCCGGCGCCGACCGGTGCGCGGGAGTGGCCGGAGGCAGCCAGCAACCCGAGCGCGTCGCCCGTACGTGCGTCGGCATCGAGCACGAAGACGTCGCGGCGCGGCCGCAGCACCTCCTGCAGCCGTCGCTCGGCGATCTCGAAGGCACCCTCGATGATGAGGCGCTGCTGCGGGGTGAAGGTCGCCTGGGCGGCCACCATGTCGCGGATCTCCTCCTCGGTGACGTCCTCCCGCTGTCGCGTCGGGTCGGCGCCCATGAGCCGGACGGCGACGTCGGTGGAGTGGGACAGGAGCCACACCGCCGGCCGGGCCAGCTCCGACATGACGGCGAGCGGACGTGCTGCGAAGAGGCCCCACCGCTCGGCGCGCTGCATCGCCACCCGCTTCGGTGCGAGCTCACCGAACACGAGCGTCACGTAGGCGAGCGCGAGGGTGACGATGATGATCGCGACGGGCTCGGCGGCGCCGCCGAGGAAGCCCAGCGGGCCTTCGAGGGGTTCCGCCAGCGATACGGCCGCCGCTGCCGAGGCGAGGAACCCGGCCAGCGTGATGCCGACCTGGATGGTGGCGAGGAAGCGGTTGGGATCTCGCGCGAGCCGGGCGAGGGCGGCGCCGGTGTGCGATCGCTGCTCGAGACGCTGCAGTTGGCCCTCCCGCAGGGAGACGAGTGCCATCTCCGTGCCGGCGAAGCCGGCGTTGAGGACGACGAGCAGCGCGACGAGGCCGAGCTGAGGCAGTAGGTCAGTCAAGGAGTGCTCCCGGTCGATGCGGACAGGACGAGACGGCGGTGGCACGGACGTGCGCCACCGCTCGCTCGTCAGACCCGCAGCGGCGGCAGCGGCGGCTCGGTGCAGGGGCGAATGGAGGGGAACGGCACGACCGACCGCGCCGGTCGCGTGCCCGCCCTTCGCTGCGGCTGCCGCGTGCGACGACGAGCACGTGGCGCTCGCAGCGGCCGCGATGCCGCGGCGACCTCCGACTGGTGCGCCTCGGCATCACCCGTCGCCAGGTGGACGGCGATCGGGGAGACCGGCACCAGCAGCACGGCGACGACGAGCAGCAGGCGGATCACCCGCGCCAGCCGATGTGGAGGTTCACCCATCGTGCGGGTCAGCCTAGAGCGGGTGACGGGAACCGAACCCGCGTTCCCAGCTTGGGAGTGCGACGGGCCGTTGTACGTCGAAGCCCAGCTCGGGCTCATCACGACCACGTTGCAGGCCTCCGCCACCGAGCGACGAGGACGAGGACGAGGACGAAGAGGACCAGGGCGACCAGCCGCGCACCTCACGCGCAACCGGCAACCGTGCTCCATGCGCACCCGTCGTGGCTCACGCGCCCTCATGGTCCGGTGCTCGTCAGCCGATGAGAGGCGGTGAACATCGGTGTCGGCTTCCCTGAGGTGCTTGCCGCCGCGCGGGCCGGGGCCGATTGGGCGTGGGAGCGGTTGTACGAGTCGGTTGCTGGTTCGGTGCGCGGCTATCTCGCTGCCCACGGGGCCGTCGATGCGGACGAGCTCACGGGTGAGGTCCTGCTCCAGCTGGTGCGTGGGTTGGGCCGATTCGAAGGAGACGAGGCCGGTTTCC
>DASUCO010000315.1:0-9395 GCA_036275955.1 Acidimicrobiales bacterium | reverse complement strand
GCTCGCGAGCGAGTCCGGCCACCGACAGCGCGCCGTAACCCCCATCGACCAGTCGAGCGCGCGCCGCCTCGACGATCTCGTCGACCTTGACGTCGCGCGCCACGTCGGCCCGGTTCCGCGGCACGGCGTGATGGTACGGGGAGGGCCCCGGCCTCAGGTGCGGTCGGCGGCCTTCAGCTGTGCGGCGAGCTCGTTGACGGTCGGCGTGCGTTCCTGCCGCGCCTGCGACCTCGTGCGACGGCGGCTCCAGAGCCGGAGGGCGGCCAGGCCGGGCACGACGTACGCCGCGCCCTGGGCCACGCACTGCGTGCACATGCGCCAGGAGACTACTGAGCGGCTGGACGCGCGGCTCTGGCCCGGAGCCGCTGCACCCACGCCGGAAGGGGGATGTCAGGCCGGCCGCTCAGGGCGACGACGGCAAGCCAGGTCGTGATCGGCACCGCCGTCACCAGGCCCACGCTGCCGACCAGCGTCCGGATCACCTCGGTGGCGATGACCTCGCCGTTCATGATCGACCCGAGGGACTGCTCGCTCAGCACGAACAGCACGAGCAGCGGCATCGACGCACCGGCGTACGCCAGCGCCAGCGTGTTGACCGTCGACGCGACGTGATCACGTCCGATGCGCATGGCGGCGGTGAAGAGGCGCAGCGGGCCCAGCGCCGGGTTGGCCTCGCGCAGCTCGGCCACGACCGATGCCTGGGTGACGGTCATGTCGTCGATGGCGCCCAGCGCCCCGATGACAATGCCGCCCAGGACGAGACCGGCGAGGTCGATGCGCGTGGTGGCGACGTTGACGAAGGACGCCTCCTCGGTGGCGAAGCCGGTGAGCCCGGCGAGCTCGACGAAGATCTGCGCGAGCACGACGGTGACCCCGAGACTGGCCAGCGTCCCGAGCAGCGCGACCGACGTCATCGGCCCGAAGCCGTGCGCCAGGTACAGGGCCACGAACGCGATCGCCGACGCGCCGACGACGGCCACGGCCAGCGGATCGGTGCCACCGACGATCGCCGGCAGGATGAACTTCAGGAGGACCACGAAGCTCGCCGCCAGCCCGGCCAGGGCAGCGAGGCCACGCAGGCGGCCGAGCAGGACCACGACCACCGCGAACAGCCCGGCCAGCCACCACAGCACCGGCTTGCGGTTGCGATCGGCGAACGCGTACTGGAAGCCCTCCGGCGCCTCGCTGTCGTAGGACAGCACGAGCACGTCCCCTACCGCGAACGACGGCCCCCGGTCGCCGCCGGGCAGGTCGAGCTCGATCGTCTTGCCCTGGTCCGGTCCCTGCTGGAGCCGCACGCGAGCGGTGGCGCAGACCACGTCGTCCTCGGGCGACGTCCCCTCGCACGGGCCCTCGGCGATCGCCTGCACGCGTGCGTCGTAGACGTCGCTCGTGAACCCGAGGTCGCCCACGTCGTCGGTGGCGCCTCCGCTCGGCCACAGCATGAGGAGGCCGATCGTCGTCAGCACCGCGGCAACGCCGGCCGCCAGGGCGAGGAGCCTGCGGGTGCGAACGGAGACGGCGAACTCGGCGTGGGTGTGTCCCATGCGTCAGCGCTCGAGCAGGCAGCCGGCGGCGCCCACCCGCTGCGTCACCCGGTCCTCGATAGCGTGCGTGTCCATCGACGGTCTCCTCTCAGATGGTGCAGCACACTACCCGTCGACCGCATACCCCCCTCGGGTACGCACGACCGATGACTTTGCGTCTCCGCCGTCGCCTCATCCGAGCGTCCCCATGTGCGATCGCTCGCCGCACGCGCCGAGCCGCACGAGCTCCTCGCCGGCTTCGTCGAGCTGACCGCGCAGGTGAACGCCAGGATCGGACCGACTCCTGGTCGTCGATCGCGGGTGGAGGGTCGATCGGTACCAGGCCTGGTCGGCCAACACCCTCGCCGCCCAGCTGCTCCCGACGTCAGCGACGACCGATGCCCCCTCAGTAGTTGAACGTGAGCGCGCCGCCAGCGGTGAACTCGTAGAGCGACGGCGCTCCCTTCACCTCGGCGCCCTTGACCCAGCTCGCCTCCTCGAGACCGCGGGTCTTCACGCACACGGGACAGGCGTAGAACTGTCCGCCCCGCTCGATGTACTCGGCCTGCAGGTCCGAGATCGAGGGTGCGTTCGGCACGCTCACGGTGTCGGCGAAGCCCTCGGTGGCGACGTTGACGCCGTTCTTGGTCAGCCACATCAGCGCCTGCTTGCCCGCGCGCAGCGCCTCCACGCCGAGCAGGTGCGCGATGAGGACGCTCTCGGCGTCGTCACCGTCGTGCGTGAGTCCGATGACGACCTTGTCGTCTGCAGCCATTTGGCTCTCCTTGTGTTGGTTGTCTCAGGGACGACGCGCCAGGAACGCGTAGCCGTAGACCTCGTAGGCACGTGCCTTCTCCTCGCCACCTGCTCCTCCGAAGGTGTCCGCTGCGTCGCCGATCAGCACGTCGACGAAGCCCACCTCTTCGAGCATCTGTAGCCAGCCCGCACGGGGCAGCCCGCCGGCGATTCAGCCGGTCCAGAGATCGATGTCGCGCAGCGCCTCGGGAGGAACCGGCCTGCCGTTGGCGATGTCGGCGAACTGCAGCCACCCGCCGGGGCGCAGCACGCGGTGGATGTCCTCGAACACACCGCGCTTGTCGGCGCACAGGTTGATCACCCCGTTGGAGATCACGGCGTCGGCCCAGCCGCTCTCCACCGGCAGCTGCTCGGCGAAGCCCGCGCGGATCTCGACGTGCTCGAGGCCCAGCATGCGCGTCGTCTCTCGGGACTTCGCCAGCATCTCGGGCGTCATGTCGACGCCGATCACGTGACCAGTCGAGCCGACCTGGCCGGCGGCGATGAAGGTGTCGAACCCGGCGCCCGAGCCGACGTCGACGACGCGCTCGCCGGCGACCAGCGTGCGCAGCGAGAACGGGTTGCCGACGCCGGCGAACGACTCGACGGCGCGATCCGGGAGCGCGTCCACGGCGGCCTGGTCGTAGCCGAGCCGGGCGGCGAGCCTGCGGCCGGTGTGGAAGTGGAACGCACGGGCGGGGTCGTCGGCGACCTCGCGGTACTTCTCGCGAACCTCGGCCCGCAGGGCGTCGACGTCGACTGCGATCTCGGTCATGACGCTCGCTCCTCTCCTGCCGCGGTGGGAAGCCCGGCGCGGCGCCACTCCGGATAGCCGTCCTCGAGCCGGCGGGCTCGGAACCCTCGCTTGGCCAGCTCGCGCACGGCATCGTCGGCGTACACACAGAACGGGCCACGGCAGTAGGCGACGACCTCGGTGCCCTTGGGCAGTGCTCGTAGGTGACGCCGCAGCTCGTCGATCGGGACCGACGTGGCACCGGCGATGTGACCGGCCGCGAACTCGGCGGTGGGTCGGACGTCGAGCACGGTGATGTCGCCGCGCTTCAGGCGACCGGCCAGCTCGTCGCGATCGATGACGTCGAGCCCGTCGCGGTCCCCGAGGTAGGCATCCACGAGGTGCTCGATGCCGGCGACGTGCTCGGTGGCGACGTCGCGGAGCGCCGCCCACAGCTCCGCGACCCGTTCGCTCGCCAGCCGGTAGTAGATCCGCGTCCCATCCCGCCGCGTGGCGAGGATGCCGGCGCGCGCCATGGCCCGCAGGTGATGGGACGTGTTGGCGACGCTCTGGGCGAGCTCGGTCGAGATCTCCTCCACCGGTCGCTCGCCCTGGGCCAGGAGATCGACGATCTCGGCCCGCCGGCCGCTCGCCAGCGCCTTCGCCACCTCGGCGAAGCCCTCGTAGAGCGCATCCTTGGCGCCGCGGTCACCCATGTCGGGCATGGTCTGCCTTCGTCCTCCTCTTGTCAAGTCCTCAAATGAACACTTGACTTAGGCGCAGCTCGGTGCGACCGTGGCGTCATGAGCGTCAACGAGCTGACCACGCTGCTTCGGGATCCCGACTCCACGTGGACCGAGCGACGAACCCGACTGCAAGGCTGGCGGGGCGACGACGCGTGTCGAGCCGATGCCGCCGCGGGCGGGCAGCGCGTCGGCCCCGCCGCCTGCGCCATCGGCGCCTTCGCCGGCGTCGCCCTCGCCTCACCGGTCGTCCTCGGCGTGGTCGCCGCCACCGCCGTCGTCGGCGCCGTGGCACCGAACCACCCGTTCGAGATGGTCTACAACGCGTGGGCGTCGTCACGTGGCCGCGCCACGTTGCCGCCCAATCGGGCGGCGAAGCGCCTGGGCTGCGCGATGGGCGTCGCCTTCCTCGGCGGGGCGGCCGTCGCCTACGCCGTCGGCGCCACCACGCTCGGCCTCGTCCTGGCGCTGGTGCTGGGCGTCACGGCGACGTTCGTGGCCGCCACCGGGGTCTGCGTCCCGTCGATGCTGTTCACCGTGCTCTGGGGCGCCGAGCGCGGCGCCGCGCCCGGCCTCCTGTCAGCCCGGCGCTCGGCGGCACCCACAGCTCGATGAGCGGGCCCGTCTCCATCGTCGACGAAGGGCTGGGCAACACGTCCTACGTCGTCGACCTTGGTGACGGGCGGGCGCTGGTCGTGGACCCCGAGCGCCACCCGGGCGCGTACCTCGAGCAGGGCAGGTCGATCGCCTACACGGTCGAGACCCACCTGCACGCCGACTTCGTCTCCGGCAGCCGCGAGCTCGCCGCGCTTGGAGCGACCGTGGTCGCCCCGGCGGCCGCCGGTCTCGAGTTCCCGGCGCGGGCGCTCGACGACGGCGACGAGCTCGACCTCGGTGGGCTCCGGCTGCGCGCGCTGGCCACGCCGGGCCACACGCCGGAGCACCTCGCCTACCTCCTGCTCGACGGCGACCGCCCCACCGCGCTGTTCTCGGGCGGCTCGCTGCTCGTCGGTGCCGTGGCGCGGACCGATCTCATCGCGCCCGACCAGACCGAGGACCTCGCCCGCCAGCTGTGGCGCTCGCTGCGAGCGCGCGTGCTGACGCTGCCCGACGACCTGCCCGTCTACCCCACCCACGGCGCCGGGTCCTTCTGCTCGGCGCCCGCCGGCGGTGAGCGCACGACGACGATCGGGCGCGAGAAGGCCGCAAACCCGCTGCTCGCCGCCGCCGACGAGGACGAGTTCGTGCGGCGCCTCCTCGGCGGTCTCGGCACCTATCCGCCGTACTTCCTCCGACTGCGCGACGTGAACCGTCGCGGCCCCCGCCTCTACGGCGCGGACGACGAGCCGCTGCCCCGCCTCGATGCCAACGACCAGCGGGACGCCTGGCTCGTCGACGTGCGATCCGTCGAGTGCTTCGCCGCCGGCCACATCCCCGGTTCGATCTCGATCGCATGGCGCGACGTGTTCGCCACGTGGCTCGGCTGGCTCGTCCCGTTCGACGCGCCGGTCGTGTTCGTGGTCGACGGGCACGACACCGCGGCCCTCGCCCGCGAGGCGCGCAAGATCGGCTACGAACGCCTCCTCGGCGTCGTCCACGTCGACGACTGGGACGGCCCGCTGCAGCAGACGCCCCTCGTCGACGCCGCTCGGCTCGATGGTCGCGTGATCGACGTCCGCCAGCAGTCCGAGTTCGACGCCGGCCACGTGGACCAGGCCGAGCACGTCGAGCTCGGCGATGTCGGCGACGTCGACTTCAGCGGCCCGGTCACCGTCATGTGCGGCCACGGCGAGCGGGCGATGTCAGCGGCCAGCGTGCTCCAGCGGCGGGGCGTCCGCGACGTCAGCGTCGTCACCGGTGGACCATCGGACTGGGCGCGAGCGACTGGTCGGCGTCTGTCGACCAGATGACGAAGCCGATCTCACTGGGCCTGCGCGCCAACATCGCACAGTTCTCGCTGCTGGTCGGCGTGAACGCGCTGGTCGGCGGGATGATCGGCCAGGAGCGCAGCCTGCTGCCGCTGCTGGCCACGGACGAGTTCCACCTCACCGCGTACTCGGCCACGCTCACCTTCATCGTCGCCTTCGGCCTGGTGAAGGCAGGCACCAACTTCGTGGCCGGCACGCTGTCCGACCGCGTCGGCCGCAAGCCGGTGCTCGTCGCCGGCTGGCTCATCGGCCTTCCGGTGCCGGCCCTGATCATGTGGGCGCCGTCGTGGGGCTGGATCATCGCCGCCAACGTGCTGCTCGGCGTCAACCAAGGGCTGACCTGGTCGACCACCGTCATCATGAAGATCGACCTCGCCGGTCCCGAGCGGCGCGGCCTGGCGATGGGGCTCAACGAGGCCGCTGGCTACATCGCCGTCGCCGCCACCGCCGTCGCCACGAGCGCGATCGCGTCGCGCCACGGCCTCCGGCCCGAGCCCTTCTACCTCGGCGTGGCGTATGCCGGACTCGGCCTCGGGCTCTCGGTGCTGTTCGTGCACGAGACGCGCGGGCACGTCCACCACGAGAGCGGTTCGACGACGTCCACGATGACGACGCGCGAGGTCGTCGCCCACGCATCCTTCCGCGACCGCGACCTGTCGGCGATCTCGCAGGCCGGGTTCGTGAACAACCTCAACGACGGCATGGCGTGGGGTCTGCTGCCGATCTTCTTCGATGGGCGTGGCCTGAGCATCGGTCGCATCGGCGTGCTCGCCGCGCTCTACCCGGCGGTGTGGGGACTGGGTCAGCTGGTGACCGGCGCGCTCTCCGATCGGCTCGGTCGCAAGCACCTGATCACCGGCGGCATGTGGCTGCAGGCGGTGGCGATCGCGCTGATCGCCGTCGGCGACTCGTTCGCGGCGTGGGCCGTCGCGCTCGTGGCCCTGGGCGCGGGAACGGCGATGGTGTACCCGACGCTGATCGCGGCCATCGGCGACGTCGCCCACCCGTCGTGGCGGGCGTCGGCCGTCGGCGTCTACCGGCTCTGGCGTGATGGCGGGTTTGCCGCCGGGGCGCTGATCACCGGCGCCATCGCCGACCTTGCGAGCCCACGCGCCGCGATCTGGACCGTGGCGGTCCTCACCGGCATGTCAGGCGCAGTCGTGGCCGTCCGCATGGCCGAGACGCACGTCATCGCGCGGAGGCGTGCGACGATCGGTCGGTGATGCGAGTCGTCGTCGGGGCGGTCATCGCGCTCGCGTTCACGTGGGTGCTGTTCCTGCTCGCGCTGGCGCTGCTCCGGCCCCGCGGCATGAGCCTGCGCGAGGCCCAGCAGCTCGTGCCCGACACCGTGCGCATGCTCCGGGACATCGCTCGCGACCCCGATGTCCCGGCGGGCGCGAGGCGTCGGCTCGGGCTGCTCGTCGCCTACCTCGCCCTGCCGTTCGACGTGGTGCCGGACTTCATACCGGTGCTGGGCTACGCCGACGACGTCATCGTCATCGCCGTCGTGCTGCGCTCGGTGGTCCGGGCCGCGGGCGACGAGATCCTCCAGCGGCACTGGTCCGGCACCGGCGAGGGGCTGGCACTCGTGCGACGGCTCGCCGGGGTGCGCTGAGGTGTGAGCATGGTGGGATGAAGAAGCTCGGTCTGGTCCTCGACTGCTCGGATCCTGACGCGCTGGCGACGTTCTGGGCGGCGGCGCTCGACTACACGGTCGTCGGTGCCGCCGGGGCGTACGTGATGCTGGTGCCGAAGGAGCCCGGCCCGCCGCAGCTGCTGCTGCAGCGCGTGCCCGAGCCCAAGGCAGCCAAGAACCGCATGCACCTCGACATCCACGTCGCCGACATCGACGCCGAAGCCGATCGGCTCGAGTCGCTCGGCGCCGTCCGGGTGTCCTCCAGTCCCCATGAGGAGAGCGGCACCCGCTGGCACCTCATGGCCGACCCGGAGGGCAACGAGCTCTGCGTGTGCGACGGCGGCACCGACTCGTCGACGTAGCGGCACCGGTCAGCCGGACGCTTGCCAACCGGACGATCGCCGGGTCGAACCTACAACCATATGGTTGTAGGTACGTTGAGCACGCCGCAGACCGACCGGGTCTTCCACGCCCTGGCCGACGCCACGCGCCGAGACATCGTCCGCACGGTGCTCGTCGAGGCGCGCTCGGTCTCCGCGCTGGCTCGGCGATACCCGATGAGCTTCGCTGCCGTGCAGAAGCACGTGGCCGTCCTCGAGGAGGCCGGGCTGGTGTCCAAGCAACGGCACGGCCGCGAATCGCTCGTGCGGGGCGACATCAACCGCGTCCGCGACGCCCGGGACGCACTCGACGCGTTGGAGCTGTTGTGGCGCGACCGCGTCGCGCAGATGGACCGGATCCTCGCCGAGGATCCCTGAACAGGAGAGACGCATGCCCATCACCCGTGTCGACAAGGACCTCGACGCCCACACGATGACCGTCATCGCCGAGTACGACGCGCCTGTCGAGCGGGTCTGGCAGCTCTACGCCGACCCCCGCCAGCTCGAGCGGTTCTGGGGACCGCCCACGTGGCCCGCCACGGTCGTCGACCACGACCTCCGCCCGGGTGGGCGGGTCAGCTACGTCATGACCGGACCAGAGGGCGAGAAGTCAGCCGGCTACTGGGACGTGCTCGAGGTCGACGCACCCCGCCGGTTCGTCGTCAACGACGGCTTCGCCGACGACTCCGGCCAGGCGAACCCGGATCTGCCGACCACTCGCATGGAGCTGGAGCTCGCCGAGCGGGCCGGCGGTGGCACCACCATGACCGTCGTCTCGACGTTCACCTCCACCGACGCGATGAAGCAGATGATCGAGATGGGCATGGAGGAGGGCATGCGCGAGGCGATGGGCCAGATCGACGGCGTGCTGACCGACGCCGCCTGAGGATCTCCGCCCGCGCCGGGACACGCGCGCCGGCGTCGGTACCTTGACCTCGTGCTGCATCGGCTCATCGCTCCGCTGCTTCTCGCCGTCGCGGTGACGGCGTGTCAGGAGCGTGCCGAGCAGCGCGCGCCGGGCACCACCGCAAGCACATCGACCACCCAACGCCGCGTCTCGACGTCGCCACCCACCACGGAGCCTGGTCCGACGTTCGACGGCTCGGTCGCCGCCATCCATGACCCCGATCGCCTGTCGGCGTCGTGGCGCATGGGATGCCCCGTGCCGATAGCGGACCTTCGGCTCGTGACCGTCTCACACTGGAGCTTCGAGGGCTCGGTGCGCCAAGGCGAGCTGGTCGTGCACGCAGACGTCGCCGACGACATCGTGCAGGTCTTCCGCGCTCTCTTCGATGCCCGGTTCCCCATCGAGCGGATGGAGCTCGTCGACGTCTATGGCGGCGACGACACCCGGTCGATGGACGCCAACAACACCTCGGCGTTCAACTGTCGACCCGCGACGGGCTCGTCGCGATGGTCAGAGCACGCCTACGGCAGAGCGATCGACATCAACCCGGTGCAGAACCCGTACGTGCCCCACCGTGGACCGGTGCAGCCGTCCGCGGGCAGTGCCTTCGTCGACCGGTCACCCTCGGTGGGCGTCATCACCGCCGACGGGCCTGTGGTCGGCGCGTTTGCCGCGATCGGTTGGGAGTGGGGCGGCAGCTGGTCCTCGGCCAAGGACTACCAGCACTTCTCCGAGAGCGGCCGCTGA
>DASUCO010000314.1:0-5426 GCA_036275955.1 Acidimicrobiales bacterium | reverse complement strand
CTGTGGCTCCTGCGCATCGAGGCCACCGTCGTCTACGGCGGGTCGGGCCTGAGCAAGCTGCTCGACGCCGACTGGTTCGGCGGCACGGTGACGTGGGGTCGCGTCGTGCGCGTCCAGGACCGCATCCCGGACTGGGCCGTGGGCACGCTCACCGATCGCACCTTCCACACCGGTGCGGCCAAGGTGATCGTGCTGACGGAGCTGTTCCTGGCCGTCGGGCTGTGGCTGCCGCGCACCCGTCGCCTCGCCATCGTCGTCGCCGTGTGCTTCCACGTCGCCATCCAGCTCACGGCGAACGTGGAGACGTTCTCGCTGCTGTGCCTCAGCGCCCTCGTGATCTGGCGGACACCGGCGCACAGACCAGCTCCGCTACCCCAGGTCGAGCAGCTCCACTGACCGCTCCCGCATCTCGACCTTGCGGATCTTGCCGGTCACCGTCATCGGGAACTCGTCGACCAGGTGCAAGTAGCGGGGCACCTTGTAGTGCGCCAGCTTGCCCTGGCAGTACTCCCGCAGCGCCTCGATCGTGAGCTCGTCGGCGCCCGCCCGCAGCCGCACCCACGCCATCAGCTCCTCGCCGTACTTGGCGTCGGGCACGCCGATCACCTGGACGTCGTCGATGTCGGGGTGCCCGTACAGGAACTCCTCGATCTCGCGGGGATAGATGTTCTCGCCACCGCGGATGACCATGTCCTTGATGCGGCCGACGATGGCGGCGTACCCGTCGTCGTCCATGGTGGCGAGATCGCCGGTGTGCATCCACCCGGCGGCGTCGATGGCCTCGGCCGTCTGCTCCAGCGCGTCCCAGTAGCCGAGCATCACCGAGTACCCGCGCGTGCACAGCTCGCCGGGCGTGTTGCGCGGCACCGTCAGACCGGTCTCGGGATCCACGATCTGGATCTCGACGTGGGGCATGACGGTGCCGACCGTCGACACGCGACGCTCGAGGTCGTCCTCGCGTCGCGTCATCGTCGACACCGGCGAGGTCTCCGTCATGCCGTACATGATCGTGACCTCGTCCATGTGCATCTCGGCCACGACGCGCTTCATGACCTCGACCGGGCACGGCGACCCGGCCATGATCCCGGTGCGCAGCGCCGGGAGGTCGTACGACGCGAAGTCGGGCAGGCCGAGCTCGGCGATGAACATCGTGGGCACGCCGTAGAGCGACGTGCACCGCTCGTCCTGCACCGCCTGCAGCGTCGCCGCCGGGTCGAACGCCGGTGCCGGGATGACGATGCACGAGCCGTGCGACGTGGCACCCAGGTTGCCCATGACCATGCCGAAGCAGTGGTAGAAGGGCACCGGCACGCACACCCGGTCCTCCTCGGTGTAGCCGAGCAGCTCACCGACGAAGAAGCCGTTGTTGAGGATGTTGTGGTGGGAGAGCGTGGCGCCCTTGGGAAAGCCGGTCGTGCCCGACGTGTACTGGATGTTGATGGCGTCGTCGAAGCCGAGCGTCGCCTGACGCTCCGTCAGCGCCGCGGCATCCACCACCGCCGCGCGAGCCAGCAGGTCGTCCCACGACGGCGTGCCCAGCAGCACGACCGACTCGAGCGTCGGGCACTCGCCGCGCACCTCGTCGATCATGGCGGCGTAGTCGGACGTCTTGAACGACGGCGCCGCGATGAGCAGCCGAACGCCCGACTGCTGCAGGACGTAGCGCAGCTCGTGGCTCCTGTATGCCGGGTTGACGTTCACGAGGATGGCGCCGATCTTCGCCGTCGCGTACTGGACGAAGACCCACTCGGCGCAGCTCGGCGACCAGATGCCGACGCGGTCGCCCTTGGCGATCCCCATGTCGAGCAGGCCGAGGGCGACGCGGTCGACCTCGGCATCGAGCTCGGCGTAGGTCCAGCGGCGGCCGGTGGGCACGTCGACCACCGCCTCGCGATCTCCGAAGCGGGAGACGGTCAGCGCCAGGTCGTCACCGATGGTGCGGCCGAGCAGGGGCACGTCGCTGGTGCCGCTCGCGTAGCTGAGCATGGGCCAATGGTTTCACGTTCCGTCGGTATCTGGCCGAGCGTGTCGTGATGACTGGCCGGACGTGCCGAAGGATGCCGATGGGCTAGAGGCCGCGGTGCTGCAGCACCACTCGAAGCGAGCGCCAGAGGATCTTGAGGTCGAGGAGGAGAAGGCGCCCCGGCACGCGCCGCTGCAGCGCCTCCCAGTACTCGGCGTCGGCGGCCACCGCGTCGAACGTCGAGCCCTTGAGCGCCTGCACCGGCCCGATGAGGCCGGCGGGCATGTCGCGCTTGCGGGTGATGCCCCGGGCCATCTCCTCCTCGTAGAGCTCGATCGGATAGGGCCGGGTGCCGATCAGCAGCATGTCGCCCCGAACGATGTTCCACAGCTGCGGCAGCTCGTCGAGGTACCAGGCCTTCAGCACGGCGCCGACGCGCGTCGTGCCCTCGGCCTCGAGGTGCTTGATGTGCGTCGGTCCCGGCCCGAGGGATGCCAGTGACGCCGCCGTCAGCGTCCGCAGCTTGAGCAGCTCGATCTCGCGGCCGTGGGCGATGCGGGTCTCACGGAAGAGCACCGGACCGCGCGCCCGCCGGTCGAGCAGGCCCTCCACCTTGATGGCGACGGCCGCGGCGGCCAGCAGGGGTGACGTCAGGACGAAGGCGACAGCAGCGACGGCGCGCTCGCGCAGCTCCTTGGCCCGCCAGGTGACGCCGTCCGCCTGCACCCGCTGGAGCGTACGGCGGTCCGGAAACCCCTCATGCCGCGCTCAGCACTGCCGATGGAACGCCGTGGCTGTCCCCGCGTTCACCCTCGGCGCCCGCGCCGTGGCTCGGGTGGCGGCCGCGCTGTGGGTCGGGTGCGGCGCGCTGGTCGCCATCGCCATTCCCACCTTCGCCAGCAGCCACGAGGCCCACCGGCCGGCCATGGTGGCCATCGGGCTCAGCGCCGTCGCCATCGGCACCGTCGTGTGGTTCCTCCCGTGGCACCGCTGGCCGGACCGGGCCACGCTCGTCCTCGTCCCGGTGGCGTTCGCCGTCATCGCCGCGTACAACCACGCCGCGTACGACCCGTGGTCCTACGACGTGTTCTTCCTCGTGTCGTTCGCGTGGATCGGCCTCGCCCACCCGGTGGGGACCTCGCTGGCCGCATCGCCGCTGTTCGTCGTCGCCTACCTGGTGCCGATGATCGGCTGGCACGATGCCGAGCTCGGGCCGCGGTCGCTCGTCTACGCGCTGCCCACCGCCGTCCTGGTGGGGGAGACGGTGTCCTGGGTGTCGTCGCGGCTTCGTCAGGCGGAGGTGGCACGTGCCCACTCCGAGGCGCGCTACTCGGCGCTCGTCCGCTCGGCGGCGGAGTACATCGTCGTGCTCGACGACGACGGGACGGTCCAGTTCGCCAACGACGCCGTGGAGCGCGTGCTCGGCATCCCGGTCGACGAGTTCGTCGGCCAGAACGGCTCGGTCCTGTGCCATCCCGAGGATCGTGCGCGGGTCAACGACCACTTCCGACGTGTGCGGGACGGCGGCATGCAGCTCCAGACGGTGCTGTACCGAGCGCGGCGCGCCGACGGTGGGATCCGGTGGATCGACGGCACCGTGAGCGACCTCCGCGACGACCCCAGCGTCGGCGGCATCGTGGTGAACGGACGGGACGTCACCGAGCGCGTCGAGGCGGAGGATCGCCTCGCGCACCTCGCACGCCACGACCCGCTCACGGACCTGCCGAACCGGGCCGCGCTGCTGGAGGATCTGGGGCGGGCCATGGCGCGCGCCGACCGGCGCGGCACCGCCGTCGCCGTGCTCTTCCTCGACCTCGACGGGTTCAAGGTCGTCAACGACTCGCTCGGGCACGCCGTCGGCGACGGCGTGCTGGTGGCGGCGGCCGAGCGGGTGCGGGGCGTCCTGCGGGCCGGCGACCTCCTGGCCCGCCTCGGCGGCGACGAGTTCACGGTGATGCTGGAGGACCTGGCCGACCCGTCCGAGCCCGTGGCGCTGGCCGAGCGCCTCGTGCAGGCACTGCGGGAGCCGCTCGAGATCGCCGACCGGCGCCACGTCGTCACGGCCAGCATCGGCATCGCGGTGACGAAGCCGGGCGACCGTGACCCCATCGACCTCCTGCGCCAGGCCGACCTCGCCATGTACCGCGCCAAGGAGCTGGGGCGCGGTCGCTACGAGGTGTTCGACCAGGGCCTCGCCCGGCGCGCCCGCCGGCGGCTCGACATCGAGGCCGAGCTGCGCGTCGCGATCGAGGAGGGGCAGCTCGATCTGCACTACCAGCCCGAGATCGACATCAGCCTCGATCGCGTCGTCGGCATGGAGGCGCTGGTGCGCTGGCGTCACCCGGTGCGCGGGCTCCTGCTGCCGGGTGAGTTCATCGACGTCGCCGAGGAGAGCGACATGATCCTCGGCCTCGGTCGGCTCGTGCTCGACCGCGCGTGCGAGACGGCAGCCGACTGGGAGCGGCGCTTCGGGCCAGACGCGCCCCAGATGAGCGTCAACGTCTCTCCGCGACAGCTGCACGATCCCGGCTTCATCGGCGACGTCAGCGCCATCCTCGAGCGGCACTCGCTCGAACCGGCTCGCCTGCGACTCGAGATCACGGAGAGCGTCCTCGTCGACGCCGTCGTGCCGGAGGTGCTGTCGGAGCTGCAGCGCATGGGCGTGCACGTCGCCGTCGACGACTTCGGTACCGGGTACAGCTCGCTGAGCTACCTCGACCGCCTGCCGGTCGACGTCGTGAAGATCGACCGTGCCTTCCTGCTGCCGGTGCTGACGGCCGACGACCGGGCCCCGGTGGTGGAGGCCGCCCTCGCCCTCGGTCGCAGCCTCGGCCTCGCGGTGGTGGCCGAGGGCGTGGAGACGCCGTCGCACGTCGCCCTGCTGCTGCGGCTCGGATGTCACCGCGCGCAGGGGTTCTTCTTCGGCCGCCCGGTGCCGATGCAGGCCGCCGAGCGCTTCCTGGTGCAGCCGTCCTTCGACGTCCGCCCCGCGCCGTAGCAACTAGACAGGAGCGATGCACGTCGCCGCTCCGATGCAGGGCACGGTCGTGTCCATCGACGTGGCCGAGGGCGACACCGTGAAGGTCGGCCAGCAGCTCGTCGTGCTCGAGTCGATGAAGATGGAGCACGTCGTCGCGTCCGAGGCGGCCGGCGTCGTGACGTCCATCACCGTCGCCGTCGGAGACACGGTGATGCCGGGTGACGCGCTGGTCGGCGTCGAGGCGCGCGAGGGCATCGACGCCGCCGACGAGGTGGCGGCCGTCGCGATGGATCTCGACCACGTGCGCGCCGACCTGGCGGAGGTGCTGGAGCGCCACGAGGTCGGGCTCGATCACCGCCGGCCCGATGCGGTGGCGAAGCGGCGGGCGCGTGGCCAGCGCACGGCGCGCGAGAACGTGGCCGACCTCGTCGACGATGGCTCCTTCGTCGAGTACGCACCGGTGGTCGTCGCCGCCCAGCGGCG
>DASUCO010000313.1:0-4149 GCA_036275955.1 Acidimicrobiales bacterium | reverse complement strand
GTTCCGGCTCGGCGCTCGCAGGCGAGTGTAAGGGTCCGAGCCGGTACCCTCGTAAGAGATGGATGTGGAGAAGGTTCTGCTGGCCCGCCCCCGGGGTTTCTGCGCCGGCGTCGAGATGGCGATCAAGGCCCTGGCGTGGATGGTGCGCAGCTTCGAGCCACCGATCTACTGCTACCACGAGATCGTCCACAACCAGGTCGTGGTCGACCGCTTCCGGGCCCTGGGCGTCGTCTTCGTCGACGACGTCGACGAGGTGCCCGAGGGTGCGCCGCTCATGCTGTCGGCCCACGGCTCCGCGCCCGAGGTCGTCCGCGCCGCGCAGGCCCGCGGCGGCTTCGTCGTCAACGCCGTGTGCCCGCTCGTGACCAAGGTCCACCACGAGGTGAAGGTCCGCGCCGGGAAGGGCTACACGGTCGTCTACGTCGGCCACGAGGGTCACGACGAGGCGGTCGGCACCATGGCCGTCGCCCCGCAGGCGACGGCGCTGGTCGAGACCGAGGCCGACGTCGCTGCCCTGCCGGACCCGGGCACGCCGGTGGCCCTGCTGGCGCAGACGACGCTGAGCCACCACGACTGGCGTGGCGTGCTCGACGCGGCACGCGATCGCTGGCCCGACCTCTGGATGCCGGGGCGCAGCGACCTGTGCTTCGCCACCACCAACCGCCAGTCGGCGCTGCAGGAGATCGCGCCTCGGTGCGACGCGCTCGTCGTCCTCGGCAGCGCCAACTCGTCCAACACCGTGGCGCTGGAGAAGGTCGCCCGCGCCGCGGGGGCGGCGCGCGTGCTGCGCGTCAACGGCGTCGACGAGCTGCCCGACGACCTGGCCGGCACCATCGGCGTCACCGCCGGCGCGTCGGCGCCCGAGGAGCTCGTCAACGCCGTGATCGCCAAGCTGGCGCCGAGGGACGGCGTCGAGGAGGTGCGCATCACGAGCGAGGACGAGTACTTCCCGCTCCCCCGCGAGCTGCGGGAGCTGCTGGGCCCCGACAAGATCGCCGGTGACCGCGAGGTCGCCGCATCCGACGTGCTGGCCGACCTGGCCCGGTAGGACTCGACGCCGGGGCCGTCGAAGTCCCGTGCATGCGCCGAACGATCATCTCTGGGGTCCTGGCGGTCGCTTCCCTCCTGCTGCTCGCGCCGATCGGCAGCGCGGACACGTATCCCGGTGGGGCTGAGGGGTGCACGGTCCAGAAGGCCGGTGACAAGTGCGTCCTCAAGGCGACACGCAACGGTGGCTACGCGGGCAGCAGCTCCGGCTGGAAGATCACGATCGTCCGCGGCACGAAGACCATCGTCTACACGGACAAGGCCTTCAAGGGCGTCTGCACCACGGCCCTCCTGGCGAAGGACAAGGTCACGGTGGAGTCGACCGGTGGCCAGATGGCAGCGGGCAACCCGTTCCCGGCAGCGACCGACGGCAAGCTGCCGCCGACGAGCAGCGACAAGCCCGGCACCGCCTGCAAGAAGTAGCCCAACGCCGCCTCGTCGTACGATGGCGGCCATGGCCGACACCTTCACCCGCATGGACGAGTCCACCGCCGAGCAGTGGGCGGTGATCGGTGCCGAGACGGCGAAGAACCAGGGCCGCGTGGCCGAGGGCATCCTCGCCCTGCTGCGCTCGCTCGACTCGATCGTCGACGGCTTCTCGACCGACCAGCTGACGCACTGCCTGCAGACGGCCACCATGGCCGAGCGGGCCGGCGCCGACGACGAGGTGATCGTGGCGTCGCTGTGCCACGACATCGGCAAGGCCATCAGCGTCCCCAACCACCCGGCCATCGCGGCGGAGATCCTGAAGCCATACGTGCGCCCGGCCGTCTACGACATGATCCGCGTGCACCAGGACTTCCAGGGTCGGCACTACTACGCCCACTTCGGCGGCGACCCCGACGCCCGCGAGAAGCACCGCGAGACGCTCGACCCGGAGACGTTCGCGCTCGCCGAGCAGTTCGCCGACGACTGGGACCAGCAGGCGTTCGACCCCGCCTACGACACCCTCCCGCTCGAGCACTTCGAGGACCGCGTTCGCAAGGTCTTCGGCGCAGCGAAGCTCATCCCCGGCTAGGGACTCAGGCGCCGGCCTTCTTCTGCGCCTCGTCGAACAGGCGCTGCACCTCGACCTTGAGCGCGGCCGTCAGCTCGGTCACGGCGCGGCGCGGAACGCGAGCGCCCTCCTCGCGTGCTTCGGGGTGGATCGGCGGTCCGACGATGGCCACGATCTTCACCGGCCGGATCAGCTTCGAGCCCTTGGGCATCGCCCGCTCGGAGCCCCCGATGCCGACGGGGATGATCGGCACCCGCGTGCGGGACGCGATGTAGGCGGCACCGTCGAACAGCGGCTGCACCTCGGGCCCCGACTGCCGCGTGCCCTCGGGGAACAGGACGACGGGCTCGCCCCGCTCGATGGCCTCCTCCAGCGCCCGCATGGCCGGCCGGTCGGCCGTGCCGCGCGCCACCGGGATGGCGCCGAGGCTCTCCCAGATGCGACCGAGGCCGAACTTCCATATCGAGTCCTTGGCCAGGTAGCGCATCCAGCGCGGCGTGATGGCGGCGGCGATGGCGAAGTCGACGTTGCTGCGGTGCACCGGGGCGAGGATGTACGGACCCGTCTTGGGGATGTTCTCGCGCCCGCTGATCGACACCCGCCAGAACAGCCGGCAGAACCCGGCCACGATCCCCCGGATCAGCCCGTACCAGAGTCGCTGGATCACTGGACGTGCTCCATGACCAGCGCCACGACCTCGTCGATCGAGTGGTCGGTGGTGTCGATGACGATGGCGCCATCGGCCAGCTGCATGGGCGATGCCTCCCGCGTCGAGTCGACGGTGTCGCGCGCCGCCATGTCGGCCGCCACCCGCTCGTACTCGAGGTCCTCGACCTCCTTGTGGCGCCGATCGGCCCGCACCGCCAGGCGCGCCGTCAGGTACACCTTCGGGTTCGCATCGGGCCACACCACGGCGCCGATGTCACGTCCCTCGACCACGCCGCCGCCGTGCTTCTCGATCCACTCGCGCTGGCGGCGCACCATCTCCTTGCGGACCACCGGGTTGGCGGCGACCGCGCTCACCGCGCGCGTGACCTCGGGTCCGCGGATCTCGATGCTGGCGTCGACGCCGTCCACCGTCACAACGCCGTCGGCCACCGACAGCTCCACCTGCTCGGCCACGCGGCCGACGGGCTCGACGTCGTCGGGGTCGATGCTGCGCCGCAGGCACGCGAACGCCACCCCGCGGTACATGGCACCGGTGTCGAGGTAGTCCAGTCCGAGCCGCTCGGCCAGGTGCCGGGCCACGGTGGACTTGCCCGAGCCTGACGGCCCGTCGATCGCCACGACTTGAAGGTCACGCATCTCGCTCATGATCGCAAGGATTCGAACGCCGACCAGAACTCGGGGAACGTCTTGCCCACGCAGTCGGGGTCGGCGATCTCGATGCCGGGCACCTTGAGGCCGAGCAGGGCGAAGCTCATCGCCATGCGGTGGTCGTCGTAGGTCTCGATGCGGGCGGCCGTCGGCGTGCCTGGATGGACGACGAACCCGTCGGGCCGCTCCTCGGCGGCGATGCCGGCCCGCTGCAGCTCGCGCACGGTGTTGCCGATGCGGTCCGTCTCCTTGTGCCGGATGAAGCCGATGCCGGTCAGCCCCACCGGTGACTCGGCGAAGGCGGCGACGACGGCCAGCGTCTGCGCCGTGTCCGAGATGTCGCGCAGGTCGGCGTCGACGCCTCGCAGGGTGCCGGTGCCGCGCACGGTGATGGCGTTCGGCTCCCACGTCACGTGCGCGCCCATCCGTTCGAGGATGCGGACGAACGCCACGTCGCCCTGGGCCGAGTCGGCGTGCAGCCCCTCGACCGTGACGCGCCCGCCGGTGATGGCGGCGGCGGCGAAGAAGTACGACGCCGCCGACGCGTCGGGCTCGATCTCGTAGCCGGCCTGGCCGACGTAGCCGCTGAACGGCACGTGGAGACCGTGGACGCGGGACCCGAACGCCTCCATCACCGCCACGGTGAGATCCACGTACGGCTTCGACACCAGCGGCGTGGTCAGCTCGATCTTCAGGCCACGAGGCATCACCGCGCCCGCCAGCAGCAGGCCCGACAGGAACTGGCTGGAGACGTCGCCCCGCACCTCGACGGTGCCACCGAGCACCGG
>DASUCO010000312.1:0-5484 GCA_036275955.1 Acidimicrobiales bacterium | reverse complement strand
GTGAACAACGCCGGCATCCTGCGCGACCGCGTGCTCGTGAACATGACCGAGGAGGAGTGGGACGCCGTCATCCACGTCCACCTCAAGGGCCACTTCGTGCCCACCCGCTGGGCCGCCGCGTACTGGCGGGAGCAGACCAAGGCGGGCAAGGAGGTCAAGGCGTCGGTCATCAACACGTCGTCGACCTCGGGCCTGCTGGGCAACCCGGGCCAGACGAACTACGGCGCCGCCAAGTCGGGCATCGCCACCTTCAGCCAGATCGCGGCACAGGAGCTGTCGCGCTACGGCGTGCGCGTGAACTGCATCGCGCCGGCCGCCCGCACCCGGCTGACCGAGGCGACGCCCGGTCTGGGTGACGTGATCAAGGCGCCGGACGACCCGGGCACCTTCGACATGTGGGATCCGGCCAACATCTCGCCGCTCATCGCGTACCTCGCCACCGAGGGCGCGCCGGAGACGGGCCAGGTGTACTTCGTGCAGGGCGGTCAGGTCCGCCGCTTCCAGGGCTGGAAGATGGAGGAGACGATCGAGAAGCAGGGCCGGTGGGACGTCAGCGAGCTGGCGGCCGAGATGCCCAAGCTGCGCCCGCCGTCGAAGTAGCCGTGTGACGCACGGCCCCCTTGCGGGGTCGTGGGTTATCGGTGTTCAGTTGCGGGATGGCAGTGATCGAAGCTGAGGGCCGGCAGTACCTGGAGCAGAACTTCGCCCCCGTGGGGGAGGAGCGGACCGTCACCGACCTCGAGGTCACCGGTTCCATCCCGGCCGACATCGCCGGTCGCTACGTGCGCATCGGTCCCAACCCGTGGCCGGTCCCGGAGGGCGCGTACCACTGGTTCACCGGCACCGGCATGGTGCACGGCGTCGAGCTGCGCGACGGCAAGGCGCAGTGGTACCGCAACCGCTGGATCCGCACGCCGGAGCAGGCCGAGCGCCTCGGCGAGCCGGCACCCACCGGCCCGCTGCCGCTCATGTACGACGGCGCCAACACCAACGTGCTCGGCCACGCCGGCCGCATCCTGGCCATGACCGAAGGCGCCATGCCCTACGAGCTGACCAAGGAGCTCGACACCGTGGGCCGGACCGACCTCGGCGGCGTCAGCGGCTTCACCGCCCACCCCAAGATCGATCCCGTGACCGGTGAGCTGCTCGGCTTCCGCTACTGGTTCGACCAGCCCTTCGCCGAGTTCTTCGCCATCGGCGCCGACGGCCTGCTCACCCGCAAGGTCCCGATCGACACCACCGGATCGGTGATGATGCACGACTTCTCCGTCACCGAGCACTTCGCCGTCTTCTACGACCTGCCGGTGACGTTCCGCATCGACCTCGCCATGGACCCGAACGTGCCGTTCCCCTTTGCGTGGGACGACGAGTACCCGGCCCGGCTGGGCGTGCTGTCCCGCGCCGACGGCGAGGACGCCGTGCGCTGGTTCGACATCGACCCCTGCTACGTGTTCCACCCGATGAACGCGTACGAGGACGGCGACCAGATCGTGCTCGACGTCGTCCGCTACGACGACATGTTCCGTCGCGAGGAGGTCAAGGGCGGCCTGACCGAGAGCGGCCAGGCCCTCGACCGGTGGACGATCGATCTCACGTCGGGCAAGGTCGCCCAGGACCGGCTCGACGACCGTGAGCAGGAGTTCCCCCAGGTCGACCCGCGCGTGGTCGGCCGCCGTCACCGCATCGGCTACTCGATGAGCGCCTCGCACGACGACGGGATGCTGAGCGACGGCATCATCAAGCACGACCTGGTCACCGGCGCGTCGAGCCGCTTCGATGCGGGCCCGGGCCGGTCACCCGGGGAGGCGTCGTTCGTCCCGGCCGGCGCCGGCGAGGACGACGGCTACCTGGTCACCTTCGTGTACGACGCCGCCACCGACCGCAGCGACCTGGTCCTGCTCGACGCCTCGGACATGACCCAGGTGGCTGCGGTGCACCTGCCGACCCGCGTGCCCTACGGCTTCCACGGGAGCTGGATCGCCGACTAGGTGAGCCCGCAACACGCGGGGCGATCTGTACCGTCTCCGCGTGCCTCGCACGCTTCGTGCCCTCGTCGCCGTCGTGCTCGTGCTCCCGCTCACGGCGGCGAGCGCGGCCGCCGACGACGGCGGCGCGCCGTGGGCCGTGCGCAACAGCGAGCACCGGCAGGCGCTGCTGCACCGCTCGTGGCCCGACGACGGCGTGCCCGGCTCGATCCTCGTCACCACCACGACGCCGGCCGTCGCCGGCGATGTCGCCGCCGACGAGGGCGGCCTGCTGTTGAGCGACCGGGTGGTGCTCCTCCGCGTCGAGCCCGGCTCCGAGGCGCAGGTCGCCGGCCGGGTGGCGGCCGTGAGCGGCGTGCTCGGCGTGGAGCCCGACAGGGCGCGGGAGCCGGCGGCGCTGCCGGACGACCCCGACTACGCCGACCAGTGGTCCCACCAGCTGGTGAACGTCGAGGCAGCGTGGAACACCACGACCGGCGACGACGCCGTCGAGGTGGCCATCCTCGACACCGGCATCGACGGTGACCACGCCGACCTGCTGGCCAACCTCTCCGAACAGGTCGATCTCTCGTCGGGTCGTCCGGTGACGCGCGACGTTCCCAGCGACAACGACGCGTGCGACGTCGGCCACGGCACGTTCGTTGCCGGCGTGGTGGGCGCGGTGGGCGACAACGGCCGCGGCGTGGCCGGCGTGGCCTGGGACGTGTCGCTCGTCGACGTCGCCCTCACCTCACCGTCGGCGCGATGCGGCATCCTCGACAGCGCCATCGTGGCTGCGATCGCCTACGTCTCCGATCCCGACCGCACCGGTGGACCCGTCGACGTGATCAACCTCAGCCTCGGCGCCGTCACCGGCGCGTGCCCGGTCGCGCTGCAGACCGAGCTCGACGCCGCTCGCGACGCCGGGACCCTGGTGGTCGCCGCCGCCGGCAACGACCAGCTGCGCATCGAGGGTGCGGCCTCGATCCCGGCGTCGTGCAACGGCGTGCTGTCCGTGGCCGCCGTGGGTGAGACGGGAAGGGTGGCTCCCTACAGCAACGCCAACCAGTGGGTCGACGTCGCCGCACCCGGCGGCGACACGACCGTGGGCGACGGGATCGTGTCCACCGCGGCCGGCGGTGGCTACGGCGAGGAGGAGGGCACGTCCTTCGCGTCGCCCTACGTCGCCGGCGTGGCCGCCCTGCTGCGCTCGGTCGACGCCACGCTGACACCCGATGAGCTCGAGTCGATCCTGGAGCGCACGGCCAGCCACCGGGGTGCCTTCCGTGACGACGAGGTCGGGTGGGGGCTGATCGACGCCGGCCTGGCGCTGGCCGCGGTCGACGACGGGCTCGGCGCCCCCCAGGCCGATCCCGACTTCCCGGTGTCCACCCGGAGCCTCGACGTGGTGCGCCTGAAGAGCTCGAGCTCGGTCACCGATGCGGTGCCGCAGGCGGTCGCCGTTTCGGAGCACACGTTCCAGGACGACCAGGCCATCCACGCCGTCGTCGCCCGCAGCGACGACTACGCCGACGCGCTGGCCGGCAGCTCGCTCGGCTTCGGTGTGGGGCCGCTGCTGTTCGCCCGCTCGACCGGCTCCCTGAGCAACACCACCGCCACCGAGCTCCAACGGGTACTGCCCTCGGGCAGCACCGTGTACCTGCTGGGCGGCACCGCCGCGCTGCCGGCGACGATGGAGGGCGACATCCGCGCCCTCGGCTTGCGGCCGCTGCGCCTGGCGGGCACCACCCGCGAGCTCACCGCGGTCGCCATCGCCACCGAGCTCGAGCGGTTCCTCGGCGACCTGGACTTTGCCCGACCACCGGTGGCGATCGTGGCGACGGCGCGCAACTGGCCCGACGCGGTCAGCGCCGGCGCCCTCGGCGCCTGGTTCGGCATGCCGATCCTGGTCACGTCGCCGACCACCCTCCACTCGTCGGTGCGCGACTACCTGTCGGCGAGGGAGTGGGCCGGCATCTACGTCGTCGGCGGCACCGCGGCCGTGAGCGAGGACGTGCGTCGCGCGGCTCGGGACGCAGCCGGTGTGACGTCGAGCAGCGCGGTGCGCCTGGCCGGCGCCGATCGCAGCGGGACGACGGTGGCCGTGAGCGCCGAGTTCGAGCGCCTCTACTCCGCCCAGTTCGAGGCCGCGTTCGGTCAGCCGGCAGTGCCCAACGTGGTCGCCGCCGTGAACCTGCGCCGCGCCGACGGCTTCGCGCACGTGCTGTCGGCCTCGGCGCTGGTCGGCGCGCTGGCCGGGGTGTTCGCCCCCGTCGAGGGAACGGCCGGCGACCAGATCGCGTCGGAGGCGCAGGCGTACGTGTGCCGGTTCCCGGCGGCCGGCATCGTGGCCGGCGGCCTCGACGTCGTCACCAACGAGACGCTCGAGCTGTTCGATGACCTGCTGAAGGGCGAAGCGCCCGCCTGCCGGAGCTGAGAGCGGGGCCGGTCGGGTTCGCTGACGCTCGCAGTGGCTGGGGATCACTGCGAACGACGAACCCGGACCGGACCTCGCCGACCGAACGTACCAACGCCGCCTGGCGCGGATGCATCGCTTCCGATCTGTCCGCTGTGCGTAGATCGGCGTCGGCGAGACCGCTCGGTACCCTCCGCTGGTGCCACGCCACGAGACGGACGACGCGCGCGATCACGCGTACGCCGACGTCTCCCTCGATGCTCCCGGCACCGAGGAGGTGCAGGTCGTCCCGTGGGCGCTCCTGCTGCAGCGACGCGTGGCGGCGCGCGTCGAGCAGAGCTCGCGCTTCCCGTGGCTGGTGCTCGGGACGGTGCTGCTCGGCCTCTTCTCGGTGGGCTTCACGATCACGATCCTGGCCGTCTCGCTGTCGACCATCGCCGACGACGTCGGGTCCACCAAGACGACGCTCACGTGGGTCATCACCGGCCCGCTGCTCGCGTTCGGGATCGTCGGCCCCGCGTTCGGCAAGGCCGGTGACCTCTTCGGGCAGAAGCGCATCTACCTCCTCGGCATGGCCGGCTCCGCGCTCTTCGCGATCGGCATCGCCCTCTCGTGGAGCGCGGCATCACTGATCGCGTTCCGCGTGCTCGCCTCGGGCTTCGGTGCCGCCACCGGCCCGGCGTCGATGGCGCTCATCTACTCGGTGTTCCCGCAGCAGCGGCGTGTGCAGGCGATGGGCTACTGGTCGATGGTGGGTGCCGGTGCCCCGGTGCTGGGCGTCGTGCTCGGTGGGCCGATCGTCGAGGCGCTGAGCTGGCGCATCATCTTCATGGTTCAGGCGCCGTTGGCCCTGTTCTGCATGCTGCTGGCGGCGCTCGTGCTGCCCGAGACCGAACGAGGCGAGCGCGTCCGCTTCGACGTGCTCGGCACGGTGCTGCTCGGCGTCGGCGTGACCAGCGTCCTGTTCGCGCTGAACCGGGGACCGGTGCTGGGCTGGGAGCACGCCGCGGTGGTCGGCAGCTTCGCGCTGTCGCCGGTGATGCTCACCGCGTTCGTCGTGTGGGAGCGGCGGGCGCCGTCACCGCTGCTGCGCCTCGAGTACCT
>DASUCO010000311.1:0-5447 GCA_036275955.1 Acidimicrobiales bacterium | reverse complement strand
CGGACCTGAAGCCGCACGCGACCAACACCCGCGCGGCGACGGTGCGCACGGCGAAGAAGTACGCCAAGCACGAGATGATCTTCGGCATCGAGCAGGAGTACACGATGCTGCGCAAGGACGGGACCCCGCTCGGCTTCCCGGTCGGCGGTGGTTACCCCGGCCCGCAGGGCCCGTACTACTGCGGCGTCGGCCAGGACGACATCTACGGCCGCCCCCTCGTCGAGGAGAACATGCAGGCCTGCCTCGACGCCGGCCTGCTCCTCTCCGGCATCAACGCCGAGGTCATGCCCGGCCAGTGGGAGTTCCAGATCGGCCCCGGCTCGCCGCTCGACGTGTCCGACCACCTGTGGGTGGCGCGCTGGCTGCTGCACCGCATCGGTGAGGAGCACGGTGTGTCCGTCACGCTCGACCCGAAGCCGGTCCGCGGCGACTGGAACGGCGCCGGCGCCCACACGAACTTCTCCACCAAGAAGATGCGCGAGAGCTACGACGCGGTGATCAGCGCCGCCGAGGCGCTCGGCAAGAACTGGGAGGAGCACATCCACAACTACGGCTTCGGCGTGGAGCACCGCCTCACCGGTCTGCACGAGACGGCTCCGTGGAACGAGTTCTCCTACGGCGTCTCGAACCGCGGTGCGTCGGTGCGCATCCCGTGGCAGGTCGAGAAGGACGGCAAGGGCTACCTCGAGGATCGTCGCCCGAACGCCAACTGCGACCCGTACGTCGTCACCCGCCTCATCACCAACACCTGCTGCAGCGCCGAGGCGTGATGTTCATGGGCGCGAGGAACGAGCGCCCGGAACGATCGTCCTAAGCAGACATCTCCTGGTTGCAGAACGGCCCGTCCCGCGAGGGGCGGGCCGTTCTACGTTTTCCGCGTGCCGGGCTTCGAGGACTGGTCGGGGCGGACGTTCGAGCTGGTCAACCTGACCGACACCGTCTGGAAGGAGACCGACCTGGTCAACGCCCGGTTCTCGGGACGGATCGACGGTTTGGTCATCAACGACATCGAGGTCGCGCCGCTGATCGAGGCCGAGCTCGATCGGCGCTTCCCCGAGCGGCTGCGGCTGCAAGTGGAGACCGAGGCCGACGTCGATCGCGCCTGGGCGACCGTCGAGGAGCTGTGGGCCGCCGACAAGGCGATCGCGGCCACGTTGCCGGAGTCGGTGCTGCAGGCGCCGCTCCGCGAGGGCGAGTGGTCGTGGGCCGAGAACTTCCGGCACCTCGTCATGGTCACCGACGCGTGGATCGCGCGCCGCGCCCTCGGCCGTGACGACCCGTTCCACCCGTGGGGCGTGCCGCCCTCGTTCATGACCGGACTTCCCGGCATCGACACCCGGGCGCGTCCGGCGTGGGACGAGATCGTGCCCGTGCGCGACGAGCGGGTGGCGTTCGTCCGCGCGCATCTCGAGGGCATCGACCTCGAGTGCCTGCGGGTGGTGCTCGACGAGGAGTGGGCGCACCACTGGTACGCCACCCGCGACCTCGATCGGCCTCAGTCGGCTCGGTAGAGGAACGGCACCACGAACCAGAACACCGCGGTGACGAGCCCGAGCGCGCCGGCGGTCAGCGATGCCGCCGCCGACGAGTACAGGACGTCGGTGACGAGGAACAACGTGGTCGACATGGCGGCGGCGAGCAGCACGAGCCCGACGACGGCGTAGACCGTCGCCGCCTTGAGCAGCTGCTCCTTCGCCTTCGATCGGAACCGGAGCCGGTGATGGGCCGACGGCGCGATCAGGAACGTCGACGACAGGGCGGTGAGCACCACCGACACGAAGTACCAGCGCCGGTCGGTGCCACTGATCTGGTCGAAGCCGGGGGTGAACGGGAGCGTGAGCAGGAAGGCGAACAGGACCTGCACGCCGGGCAGCGCGACGCGCAGCTCGTTCAGCAGCTCGATGAGCTCGCGGTCGATGCGCTGCTTCTCGGTCTCCTCGGCCATGGCCGGTGAGTATTGCCGTGCATGGCGGCAGCGAACCGGTGGAGCATCGGGCATGCCCGGGATCGACGACCGCGAGTACCACAAGGTGGCGCCCGTCCCCGATGGTCCCCGCCCCAGCATCTACGAGCTGCGCGAGCCGCCTGTCGATCTGGGCGCGTGGCTGGACGCCGCGCTGCCGGCGCTGCGCGGCGCGCGTGTCCTGGACGCCGGGTGCGGACCGGGCATGTACGTCCCGGCCACTCGTCAGCGCGCCCGAGAGCTCGTGGCGCTCGACATCGCCCACGGGCGGCTCGGCGACGTCGACCATCCGCGGCGGGTGTGCGGCGACGTGCAGGCGCTGCCGTTCCCGGACACCTCGTTCGACGTCGTCATGGCGATGCACATGCTGTACCACGTGCCCGACATCCCGTTGGCGGCGGCCGAGCTGCGCCGCGTGCTGCGCGACAGCGGCGTGCTCTACGCGTTCACGAACAGCGAGCGAGCGCAGCACGAGCTGCTGGACCTCGTGACCCAGTGCGGCGGCGACGCTGCCGCCTTCGGCGATGCGCGGTTCTCGAACGAGACGGGTGGCGCGCTCTTGGCCACCGCGTTCGCCGACGTGGTGCTCGTCGAGGACACCAGCACCCGCCTGGTCGTCACGGACGCCGAGTGCATCGTGGACGAGGTGGTGCGGCTCCGCTACGCGCTCGAGCCCAGCGTCGAGCGGAGCTGGGACGGGTTCGTTGCCGACGTGCGATCAGGCGCGCAGGCCGTGATCGATCGGGAGGGCGCGTTCGTGATGAGCGAGAACCACGGCCTCTTCACCTGTCGCTAGCCGTGGTGGACGGCCTCCACGTTGTTGCCGTCGGGGTCGCGCACGAACCCGCCGTAGTACGTCGGGTGGTACTCGGGCCACAGGCGCGGCTCGTGCAGCACCTCGGCCCCGCGGGCGCGTGCGGCTTCGACGAAGGCGTCGACGTCGGCCTGCGCTCGCGCGCCGAAGCAGATGTGCACGTCGGTGTGGGCGCCACCCGCGTCACCGATCGGACCGATCCAGAAGTCGGGCTTCCCGTCTCGGCCGAAGCCGGTGACGGGACCGAAGGACATGATGACGCCGCCGCCGATGGGCGAGAGGACGGCCTCGTAGAACGCCTTGCTGGCATCCGGGTCGGCGCACTGGATGGAGAGGTGATCGAGCACCGCCCCATCCTCCTTCAAGCGGTCAGCCGCTGCACGAGGTGCTCGACGAACGCGGCCTCGTCCCGCCACCGGGTGGCGACCCGGACCACGGGCGAGCCGGCGTTGATCCGCATCATCCCGTCGTCGTCGATCGCCAGCGGCAGCTCCTCGATCTCCACCAGCGACTCGTCGTGGGCGAGATGGATGGCCACGCAGTCGAAGAGGGTGGTCGACCGCCGGTCGAACAGCTCGACCGAGTCGCCCAGCCACTCGCGGTAGGACGCCAGCAGTCGCTGCACCATCGGGTCGGGCGTGGCCAGCACACGCTGGTACGCGTCGCCGCGCAGCAGGATCGTGCCGCACGTGTCGACCGGCGTGATCGTGACCGACCAGGGGGCGGCGAAGACGGTGCGGACCGCCTCGACGTCGACCTTGACGTTGTACTCCGGCACCGGCTCGACGTGGCCGTGGTACCCGACGCGCACCGAGCCGAGCATGGCCACCACCCGGGTTCGCGACGCGATCGACGGATCGCGGTCGAGCGCGGCCGCCAGGTTGGTGAGGGGACCGAGGGCGATGACCGTGGTCGGCTCGGCGCACGCCGCCACCAGCGCGGCGACACCATCGTCGTCGATGGGACCGTCGGCCTCGGCGGCCAGCGTCCGCTGCGGCGTGCCGGGGTGCACGTCGCGGCCCCCGCCGAGGCCGGCGGCGATCGGGATGCCCGGTCCGAGCAGCCCGCGGGCGACGCGGGCCCGGTACATCGGGTCGCCCGACACGGTCGTGATCAGGCTGATGTCGAGCTCGGGGCTGCGGGCGGCCATCGCGAGGGCCCAGGTGTCGTCGATGTCGGTGCCGATGTCGGTGTCGAGGACGACCCTCACGGCCGGGTGCGCACCCACTGCACGGAGACGATGGCGATGGCGACGAAGAACCCGGCGAGGGACAGCGCCACGAACCACGGCAGCTTGCCGAGATCGGCGTCGAGCACCTCTTCGGCCGGCGGTGCCTGGGTGGTGGCGGGCACGCCCGTGGGCGGGACGAACGCCGTCGTCGTCGGACCGGATCGGGCCGTGGTCGTGGTCGCGCGCGGGGCCGCGGTCGTCGCCGGGGTCAGGGTGGTGGCCGTCGTCGTCGTCTCCGATGGCGCCGTGGTGGTCGTGGCGTCGGGCTCGGTGGTCGTCGTCGTGCTGTCAGGCGGCGGCGGCGGCTGGGTCGTCGTCGTGGTGGGGATGATCTGCGCTCCCGCCGGGCCGGAGCAGCCGAGCAGGATCGCCAGTGCCACGCCGGCCGCGCCGGCCACGGCCAGCAGGCGGTTGGTCTTGCCGTGCGTCAGGACGATCCTCCCCGTGTGTCGGTCCCTCCGGGCCGCGGCAGAAGGGTACGACCGACGACGACACCTCAAGTTCGACCCTCGGCATGCCGATGGGCACCGGTGGAGTCGCTCCACCTCACCGGTCCGCCTCCCGCGGTGCGGCGCCTCACGGTGCTCGCCGCCGAGCTGGGCGTCGCCCACGAGGTGACGTCCGGGGTGCTGCGTGTGCCGGTGGACGCGGCCGGTCCGCTCGTCGACGGCGCCCTCAAGGTCCTGGCGCCGCTCGAGGCCTCGCTCGTGCACGTCGTGCGCACCGACACCGCCACCGGCTCGCCCGAGTCGCTGCTGGCAGTGGCGTCCTCATCGCCGACGATCGCCCAGCTGGCTGCCCGTCGCAAGCACCGACGGCTGCTCGATGCCATCCACTCCCGCCAAGGCGTGAGCATCGGCTTCCAGCCCGTCGTGGACCTCGCCACCATGGCGACGATCGGGTTCGAGGGGATGCTCCGGGTGCGACTGGGCAGCAGCGACGTGCCGCCGAGCGACGTCCTGTCCGCCGCGGAGGACGCCGGCCGCCTGGTCGAGATCGACGGCGTGGCCCGGTCGGTGGCGCTGCGTGAGGCCGCGCCGCTGCTCGGCGACCGGATGCTGATGCTGAACGTCCTGCCGGCGTCGCTGCCGGTGCCGGTCGAGCAGCTGGCCCCGTTCAGCGCCGAGGTCGACGCGCTGGGGCTCGTCCGCGGTCACATCGTGCTGGAGGCGCCGGTCGGACCGCCCGGCGCGCTTCGTCGCCAGGTCGACGCCGTGTTCCGGGCCATGCGCGCCGCCGGGTTCCTGGTCGGCCTCGACAACGTGCGCAGCCAGCGAGACCTCGACGCCATCGACCTGGTGCCCGACTACGTGAAGCTCGACCGGTCCCTGGTCCGCGCCCTGCCGTCGCCGGCGGGGACGCGCTCGCTCGGCGGCGTCGTGCGGGAGTGCCAGCACTCCGGGGCCACCGTCGTCGCCCAGGGCATCGAGTCGGACGAC
>DASUCO010000310.1:0-20146 GCA_036275955.1 Acidimicrobiales bacterium | reverse complement strand
GGCGTCGGTCTCGTCGGCCAGGTTCTCGACCAGGATCACGAACTCGTCGCCGCCGAAGCGGGCGACGGTGTCGGCCGTGCGCACCGCGGTGCGGAACCGGCTGGCCGCGGTGAACAGCAGCGCGTCGCCGGCGGTGTGGCCCAGGCTGTCGTTCACGACCTTGAACCGGTCGAGGTCGCAGAACAGCACGGCCAGGGACTTGCCGGTGCGCTCGGCGCGTGAGAGCGCGTGGGTGAGGCGGTCGATCAGCAGCAGGCGGTTGGGCAAGCCGGTGAGCGGGTCGTGCGTCGCCTGCGATGTGAGCCGGCGCTCGAGCGCCTTGCGATCGGTGATGTCGCGAGCGATGACCGTCGACACCGTGCGATCGCCGAGCTGGACGTCCTGCACCGACAGCTCGAGCGGGAAGGTGCTCTCGTCGGCTCGGATGCCGACCACCTCGCGCCCATACGCGGGCACGGGGCCGTCGAGTGGCGCACCGTCAGCGCCTTGCATGAGCGCGGAGACCGACCTCCCGATCAGCTGGTGGGCGGGACGTCCGAACATGCGCTCGGCCCCCGGGTTGACCGACTCGACGATGCCGTCGAGGTCGATCGTGAGGATGGCGTCGGCGGCGCCGTCGACGATGGCGCGCGTGCGGGCGTCGTCGTCTCGCTCCTTCGTCAGGTCGTGCACCAGGGACAGGCGCGCCGGCCGGCCTTCGTGCACGACCGGGCTGGTGGTCACGAAGGCGACGAGCGAGCTGCCGTCCTGGCGGCGGTGGCGCCACTCGCCGGCGTACGGGATGGTCCGCAGCTGGCGGGGGCTGGCGTCCATCTGCAGCGCGGCCCGCGTCATGCGCAGCAGCTCGTCACGCGACCAGCCCAGGAGCCGCGTGGCCGCCTCGTTCACGTCGAGCACGCGGAGCGTCTCCGGATCCCAGACCCACATGGGGTCGGGCGAGACGTCGAACAGGATGTCGGTGCGCGAGCGGCTGTCCCGCAGCTCACCGGCGAGGCCCTGGACCCGTCGCTGGTCCATGCGCAGCAGGGCGCGGACGGCGGTGGTGGCACCGCCGACGACGAGCGTGCCGCCGACGATGTCGAAGGGGGTGACGCCGCCGGCCGCGACCAGCGTGATGACCCACGCCAGGATCACGACGAAGAAGATGCCGAGCAGCAGCTCGTCGGAGCGACGACGACTGCGACCCCCGTACGATGCGCGCTCGTGCCGATCGACCCGCTCGCCCCGTTCCGCCTGGACGGCCGCGTCGTGATCGTCACCGGTGCGTCGTCCGGCATCGGTGAGCGCTTCGCCCGTGTCCTTCATGCTGCTGGCGCCCAGGTCGTGGCCGCCGCCCGGCGCGCTGACCGCTTGGAGGTGCTCTCCAAGGAGTGCGACGGGCTGCTGCCGGTGTCGGTCGACCTCGCGCTCAGCGACGACCGCGAGCGACTCGTGGAGACCGTGATCGGACATTTCGGGCGTGTCGACGTCTTGGTGAACAACGCCGGCATAGGCGACACGTACCCAGCGCAGGACGAACCACTCGACCACTGGTCGCGAGTCGTCGAGGTGAACCAGACGGCGGTGTTCCACCTCAGCCAGCTGTGTGGCCGACAGATGCTCGAGCAGGGCTCGGGGGTGGTGGTCAACGTGGCGTCGATCCTCGGGTTGGTGGCGAGTGGCCAGATCCCGCAGGTCAGCTACGCGGCGTCGAAGGGCGCCGTCGTGAACATGACCAGGGAGCTGGCGGTGCAGTGGGCCCGGCGGGGTATCCGTGTCAACGCCATCGCGCCCGGCTGGTTCTTGAGCGAGATGACGCAAGAGATGTTCGACGACGAGGGCGGACGCTCCTTCATACGGAGGAACACCCCCATGGGCCGTCCGGGCGAGCTGGCCGAGCTCGACGGTGCCCTCCTGTACCTGGCGTCGGACGCCAGCACCTACACGACCGGAGCGATCCTCGCCGTCGACGGCGGCTGGATCGCGCGCTGAGGAGGCCGCATGCGAGTCCCCATGACGGTGACCGACTTCATCGACCGCGCCGAGCTCGTGCACGGCGCGCGGGTCGGTCTCATCGACGAGCCCGACCCGCCGGGCGGTGGCCTCGGGAACCTGACGTACAAGCGGGTCGGCGAGCTGGCGCGGGCCCAGGCGTCGGCCCTCGACGAGATGGGGATCGGCGCCGGCGAGCGAGTGGCGATCGTGAGCCAGAACAGCGCTCGCCTGCTGACGTCGTTCTTCGGCGTGTGCGGCTACGGGCGGGTGCTGGTGCCGATCAACTTCCGCCTCAGCCCGGCCGAGATCGAGTACATCGTCGAGCACTCGGGTGCGTCCATCCTGCTGCTCGATCCCGAGCTCGAGGACGCGACGAAGGGCGTCGGCATCCGGAAGCTGGTGCTCGGCGCCGACACCGACACCGAGCTGTACCGCGAGGGCGTGCAGCCGTTGCCGTGGGAGCCGGACGAGGACGCCACGGCGACCATCAACTACACGTCGGGCACCACGGCGCGACCGAAGGGCGTGCAGATCACGCACCGCAACATCTGGACCAACGCGGTGACCTTCGGCTGGCACGCGACGGTGAGCGAGCGTGACGTCTACCTGCACACGCTGCCGATGTTCCACGCGAACGGCTGGGGGATGCCGTTCTGCACCACCGGCATGGGCGTGCCGCAGGTCGTGCTGCGCAAGGTCGACGGCACCGACATCCTCCGACGCGTCGAGCAGCACGGCGTGACGCTCATGTGCGGCGCGCCCGCGGTCGTGAACATGGTGCTGGATGCCGCCGCCACGTGGGAGGGGGCCATCCCGGGTGCCGGCACCACGCGGATCGTCGTCGCCGGCGCGCCCCCGCCCACCCGCACCATCGAGCGCGTCGAGACCGAGCTGGGCTGGGAGTTCATCCAGATCTACGGCCTGACCGAGACGTCGCCGCTGCTCACGATGAACCGCGGGCGCCAGGAGTACGACGCGCTGTCGCCGTCGGAGCGGGCGCAGAAGCTGGGTCGGGCCGGTGCGCCGGCGATCGGCGTGAAGCTGCAGATCGACAAGCAGGGCGAGGTGCTGGCTCGCAGCAACGTCGTGCTCGAGGGCTACTGGAACCAGCCCGAGGCCACGGCCGACGCCATCGTCGACGGGTGGTTCCACACCGGCGACGGCGGCACGCTCGACGACGAGCACCACCTCACGATCTCGGACCGCAAGAAGGACGTGATCATCTCTGGCGGCGAGAACGTGTCGTCGATCGAGGTCGAGGACGCGCTGTTCTCCCATCCGGCGGTGGCCGAGGTGTGCGTGATCGGCGTGCCCAGCGACAAGTGGGGCGAGACCATCAAGGCGCTCGTCGTGCTGGCGCCCGGCGAGTCGGCGACGGAGCAGGAGCTCATCGACCACTGCCGCGAGCGACTGGCGCACTACAAGTGCCCGACGTCGGTCGAGTTCCGGGACGAGCTGGCCCGGACGGCGACCGGCAAGCTGCAGAAGTTCAAGCTGCGGGCCCCCTACTGGGAGGGCCGCGAGCGGCAGGTCAACTGAACGCGCCCGTTTGGGCGGTGGAATCGCCGAGCCCCTCGGCGATTCCACCGCACAAACGAGTCGGGCCTACCGTTCGGGCATGGCCAAGAGCGACGAGGGCGACTACCGGATCGAGCACGACACCATGGGCGACGTGCGGGTCCCCAGGGACGCAAGGTGGGGTGCCAGCGCGCAGCGCGCCGTCGACAACTTCCCGATCTCCGGCCTCCGGATCGACCGCGCCCTCATCGCCGCGCTGGCGCAGATCAAGGGCGCGGCGGCCATGTCGAACGCCAAGCTGAAGCTGGTCGACAAGCGCATCGCCGAGGCCATCCGCGACGCCGCCGACGAGGTCGCCGCCGGCCAGTGGGACGACCACTTCCCGGTCGACGTGTACCAGACGGGCTCCGGCACCTCCTCGAACACGAACATCAACGAGGTGCTCGCCAACCTGGCCAGCGAGCGCCTCGGTGACAAGGTGCACCCGAACGACCACGTCAACGCGTCGCAGTCCTCGAACGACGTGTTCCCGTCCGCCATCCACGTCGCCGCCGCGGTGACGATCACGAACGACCTGATCCCGGCGCTGCAACACCTGGCCAAGTCGCTGCGCAAGAAGCAGCGAGAGTGGAAGAACGTCGTGAAGTCGGGTCGCACCCACCTCATGGATGCCACGCCGGTGACGCTGGGCCAGGAGTTCGGCGGCTACGCCCAGGCGATCGAGATCGGCATCGAGCGGCTCGAGTCGACCCTGCCACGCGTGTGCGAGCTGCCGCTCGGCGGCACCGCCGTCGGCACGGGCATCAACGCGCCGAAGAAGTTCGCGCCCCAGGCCATCGCGACCATCAGCGAGGTCACCGGCGTGACGTTCACCGAGGCCCGCGACCACTTCGAGGCCCAGGCGTCGCGCGACGCGCTCGTCGAGGCGTCGGGCATGCTGCGAGTGATCGCGGTGTCGCTCTACAAGATCGCCACCGACATCCGCTGGATGGGCTCCGGCCCGCGCACCGGCCTGCGCGAGATCCGCATCCCCGACCTGCAGCCGGGCAGCTCGATCATGCCGGGCAAGGTGAACCCGGTCCTGCCCGAGGCCGTCAGCCAGGTCGTGGCGCAGGTCATCGGCAACGACGCCGGCGTCGCGTTCGGTGGTGCAGCCGGCAACTTCGAGCTGAACGTGATGCTGCCGGTGATCGCCCGCAACCTGCTGGAGTCGATCCGCCTGCTGGCCAACGTGTCGGTGCAGTTCGCCGACAAGTGCATCGACGGCATCGAGGCCAACGTCGAGGTCCTCAAGGCGTACGCCGAGTCGTCGCCTTCCATCGGCACGTCGCTCAACCCCTACATCGGCTACGAGAAGGCGGCCGAGGTCATCAAGGAGTCGATCAAGACCGGCAAGTCGATCCGCGAGCTGGTGCTGAAGCGGAAGTGGATGACCGAGGCCGAGCTCGACAAGGCCCTCGACGTGCTCGCCCTCACCAAGGGCGGGATCACGAAGTAGGCGGTTCCTCCGCCGTCGGGGCGGGTTCGGGCTCGTCGTCGTGCTTGATGGAGCCGACGGCGGCCACCTCGTCGTCGGCCAGGTCGTACGCCTCCTGGAACTGACCCTGGCCCGGCTCCGGGCTCTCGACCAGATCGTTCTCGTCACGCGTGGGCATGCCGCCTACCTGTCCGTGCGGACGTCCACCGAAACGGGCGGGAGCGGCTCGACCGCCGGTCCCTCGAGCACCTCGCCCGCCTCGTCGAACCGCGAGCCGTGGCACGGGCAGTCCCACGACCGCTCGGCCTCGTTCCAGTGGACGATGCAACCGAGGTGGGTGCACCGCTTCGTCTTGGGACCGAGGTGGCCCTGCACGAACGGCTTCACCACGTGGGCGTTGTTCTTGACGAAGTCCTTGGCCGAGCCCGCCACGTCGAGTCGTGTGGCGTCGAACACCTCGGCCCACGGGTTGTCGCGATCGGTGATGGCGTCGGCGATGATCGACGAGGCGACGAGCGCCGTCGTCATGCCCCACTTGCGGTAGCCGGTGGCCACGTAGGTGCGCGACCGGCGGGGCGAGCGACCGATGTAGGGGACGTGGTCGACGGGTGCGTAGTCCTGCGCCGACCACCGGGCTTCCACGCTGATGACGTCGAACGTCTCACGCGCCCAGCGCTCGAGGTCGGCGTAGCGGCCCTCGGTGTCCGGCTCGCCACCGACGCGGTGACCGTTGCCACCGATGACGAGCCCGACATCGCCGTCGTCGAAGGTGAGCGGCCGCACCGAGCGGGTCGGGCTGTCGATGCTCAGGTACATCCCCTCCGGCACCGGGCCCCGCACCCGCACCGCCATCGCGTACGAGCGCACCGGTTCGGTCTTGGCGAAGAACGCGGCGGTGTCGTCGAAGGGCAGCAGCGTTGCCAGCACCGCGTGCGATGCGCGCACCGTCCCCGACGCCGTCTCGAGCTCGACGCCGTCGCCGCTCTCGTCGAGCTCGCGCACCCGGGACTGCTCGTGGATGCGCAGCCCCTCGGAGAGCACCGCGGCCAGGCGTCGGGGGTGCACCGCCGCCTGGTCCTCCATGCGGATGCCGGCCGCGATCTCGAACGGGAGGTCCGTCTTCGTGACGAGCGAGACCGGGAGGTCGAGCAACCGCGCCGCGTCGACCTCGGCCTCGACATCGATCACCTTCGCGCTGTCCGTCGTGTACGTGCAGGCCGGACGCCGCTCGACGTGGACCAGGGACGCGATGCGGTTCACGGCCCACTGGTTGGCTTCTGCGTACTGGCGGGCGCGGGTCTCGCCGTGACGTTCGAGCAGATCGCGATACGGCATCCCGTGCAGCGCGGTCACCTTGGCCGTGGTGAAGCCGGTGGAGCCGGACGCCACACGGTCCGCCTCGATCACCACGACGTCGAGTCCTCGACGCTGCAGCTCGTGCGCGGTGGCCAGGCCGGTCAGCCCGGCGCCGACCACGGCGACGTCGGCGCCGACGTCGCCGTCGAGCGGTGGGCGGGGGGTCGGGGGCTCGCTCTGCATCCACCAGGACTGGTTTCGCTCGCTGCTCCGTCCCATGTGTCCCACCTACCCCATTCGGGTGCTTGCCCGACGGGGACGCGCTGGGTACCACTTGCCGGCATGGACTTCGGCTCGTACGAGCTCTTGCTCGTCATCCACCTCATCACCGTCGTCGTGGGCATCGGCGGCGTCGTGCTCAACGGCGTCTACGGCGCCCAGGCGAAGCAGGCGGGACCCAACGGCGGCAACGCCATCGTGCGCGCCAACTACGCCGTCAGCGGGATCGCCGAGTGGTTCATCTACGCCATCCCGGTCACCGGCATCCTCATGGTGCTCGACGACGACTACCCGTGGGACTTCAGCGACACGTGGGTGTGGCTGTCGATCGTGCTCTACGTGATCGCGGTCGGGAACTCCCACATGAACCTGAAGCCGAGCGCTCGTCGCATGATCGAGCTGACTCAGGGTCCGCCCACGCCGGAGGTGGAGGCGGTCGGCAAGAAGCTCGGCATCGCCGGCACGATCAACGACCTGATCGCCGTGGCGCTGATCGTCCTGATGGTCTGGAAGCCAGGGACCTTCTAGCCGTCAGCCCTTGGCGGGGGTGCCGGGGTAGGGCGCGGGGTCGCGCAGGCCGGGGATGGTCGGGCCCTTCCAGCTGAGCGCGAGCGACAGGCCGTCGCACACCTCGCGCCACCCGTCCGGGTCCCAGCCCTCGGCGGCACCGGCGATGCTCAGGTCCTGGCGGACGTGCACGATCGCCGGCAGCGTCGACAGGCCGAACGCGTCGACCGTCTTGCGGTCCGGGTCGGCGAACGTGAGGAACTCGCGGGCGTAGGGACCGAGGAACTGCCGAGCGCCCAGCTCGTCGCACGTGACGGTGATCGACACCCGGGCGTCCGACTCGTCGTACACCCGGAGGATGCGACCGACGGTCGGGAGCAGCCAGGCGCTCTCGGCCGTGAACGGGTCGAGGACGACGGTGACGAGGTGGAACGTCGTCAGCCACTCGCGCAGCGTGTGCGACTCGTCGCCGCTGAGCGGCTTGAGCTCGAGATCTGCCGGAGCGGCGTCGGTCACCATCGGGCGGGCAAGGTACCAACAGAGCCGCGCCCGGCCGAACTTCCCCTGCTCAGGGGTAGCGTGCGCGCGGTGCACCCGATCGAGCGCCTGCGCTACGTGGCCCGGGCCGGCGACGCCGACGCGTCGCTGTTGGTGCAGGAATCGGCCACGGCGCTGGCCGGCCTGGGCGACGATCCGGGCGGTTTGCTCCTCTCGGCGCGGCGCCTCCTCGCGCGCCACCCGGCGACGGGGCCGCTGTGGGTCCTGTGCGCTCGCATGCTCACGGCGGCGGACTGCGCGGCCGAGGGCTACCGCTACTCGGCGCTCGTCGAGGACGACCCGACTTCCCAGGTGCTCGCCCGGTCGCTGCCCGACGACGCCCGCATCACCGTCCTCGGCTGGCCCGACCTGATCGGCGACGCCCTCCGGCGCCGGGGTGACGTCGAGGTGCTCGTGGTCGACGCCCGGGGCGAGGGCACGTCCTTCGCCCGCCGGCTGCAGGCGGCCGAGGTCGACGCCATCGAGGTCGAGGAGTCCGGACTCGGTGCCGCCGCCGCCCGGAGCAGCGTCGTCGTGCTCGAGGCGTCGGCGCTGGGGCCGAGCGGCTTCTTCGCCGTGCCCGGCTCCCTCGCCGCCGCGGCCGTGGCCCGGACCTTCGACATCCCGGTGTGGGTGGTGGCGGGTGAGGGTCGAGTCCTGCCAGCGCGCCTGTGGGATGCCATGGTCGCCCACCTGCCCGACGTCGATGCGTGGGGTGCGGCCGACGAGCACGTGCCAATCGAGCTGGTCGACGCCGTGGTGCGGCCGAGCGGACTGCTCGACGTCGCCGACGCGCTCGGCGCGCCAGACTGCCCGCCCGCCCCCGAGCTGCAAGGTGAGGACCACTCATGAGCAGGCGTGACCTGATCAAGATGACCGACGACGAGGTGGACGAGTTCCTCCACGGCCGCCACACGATGAACGTGGCGACCATCGGCAAGGACGGTCGGCCCCACCTCGTCGCCATGTGGTACGGCTTCACGCCCGACGGCGCGCTCGCGTGGTGGACGTACGGCAAGAGCCAGAAGGTGCTCAACCTCCAGCGCGACCCGCGGATCACGTGCCTGGTCGAGACGGGGGACACCTACGACCAGCTGCGCGGCGTCGAGATCGTCGGCACCGGCGTGATCCTCGACGACCGTGAGTCGGTCATGGCCGTCGGCCGCAGCGTGTTCGAGCGCTACACCGGGCCGTGGACCGACGCCGCCGAGGGTGGCGTCGCCCAGATGGGCGCCAAGCGCGTCGCGGTGAAGATCGAGGTCGAGAAGATGGTCACCTGGGATCACACCAAGCTCGGAGGCGTGTACTAGGTGGTGGTGGAGCGGTACCTGGAGCTGGGGCTGCAGCTCGGTCGCCACATCGACGGGTTCGTCGACGCGTACTTCGGCCCACCCGAGATCAAGGAGCGCGTCGACGCCGCGCCCGTGCTGGCACCCGACCGCCTCGCCGCGGACGCGCGACGGCTGCTGGCCGACATCGAGGCGTCGGACCTCGAACCCGGTCGACGCCACTTCCTCGAGGGCCAGGTGCGCGGCCTGCGCACGACGGCCATGAAGCTGGCCGGCGAGCCCATCGCCTACAGCGACGAGGTCGAGACCAGCTACGGCGTGCGCCCGCAGCGCGTCCCCGAGGACGTGTTCGCCGAGGCGCACGCCCGCATGGACGCGACGCTCCCGGGCAGTGGCCCGCTCGCTGAGCGGCTCATCGCCTGGCGGGAGTCGCAGGTCGTCCCGCCCGACAAGCTGCGGGGCGCCATCGAGTCGCTGGCGGACGACCTGCGCGAGCGCACGAAGACGCTCTTCGGGCTGCCGGAGGGCGAGCGCGTCGACTTCGAGCTGGTCACCAACCAGCCGTGGTCGGGCTTCAACTACTTCCTCGGCGACCTCAAGAGTCGAGTCGCGATCAACACCGACCTGCCGGTGCTCAGCAACACGCTGCCGCACCTCGTGGCCCACGAGTCCTATCCCGGCCATCACACCGAGCACACGCGGAAGGAGGTCGGCCTCGTCCGGCGGCGCAAGCAGCTGGAGGAGACGATCTTCCTGGTGGGCACGCCGCAGTGCCTGATCGCCGAGGGCCTGGCCGATCTCGGGCTCGAGGTGGTCGTCTCAACCGATCCCGACGCGCGCGCCGAGTTCGGCGCCGCGCATCTGAAGCCCCTGGGCATCCCCTATGACACCGAGGTGGTCGCCACGGTTGCCAAGGCGAGCGACGGCCTGGGTTACGTGCGCGGCAACGTGGCGCTGCTGCTGCACGAGGACGGCGCCGACGTCGAAGACGCGATCGCGTACATGGAGCGCTGGTCGCTGCTGCCGCGGAAGCGGGCCGAGAAGGCGGTGGAGTTCCTCACCGATCCGACGTGGCGGGCGTACATGACGTGCTACGTCGAGGGCCTGCCGCTGTGCCGCAGCTACGTGAACGGCGACCCGGCCCGCTTCGAGCGGCTCATCACCGAGCAGCTCACCCCGGACCGGCTGGCGCCGGCGGCGTAAACCCGGCGTCGCGCGGGGTAGTGCCGGGACATGGATTGTCTCGAGCTGCTCACTGCTGATCACAACCGGGTCCGAGGGCTCTTCAAGCGTTGCAAGGACGCCGAGGAGCGCGACGACGTGGAGTCGATGAGGCTGCTCACGACGAAGATCGTCGAGGAGCTGCAGATCCACATGACGATCGAGGAGGAGATCTTCTATCCCGCCATCCGCGGAGAGTCCGAGGAGATCTCCGACACGGTCTACGAGGGCGTCGAGGAGCACCACGTCGCCAAGGTCCTCGTCGAGGAGCTGGCCGGCATGGAGCCGGAGGGCGAGGAGTGGAAGGCCAAGGTCAAGGTCCTCATGGAGTCGGTCGAGCACCACGCCGACGAAGAGGAGAAGGACATGTTCCCGCCCGTGCGCGAGAACACGACGGCCGAACAGCGCGAGAAGCTCGGCGTGCGCCTCGAGAAGCGCAAGGTCGAGCTGGGCGCCCCGCCGATGGAGATGGCCCTCGATCTCTCGAAGGCCGAGCTCGACGAGCTGGCCAAGGCCCAGGAGATCCCGGGCCGGTCGAAGATGAAGAAGGACGAGCTCGCCGCCACCGTCGACCCGCGCGGCTAGCACCGGATTCGGAAGGTCGCGGAGAGCGTCGGTAGCGTTCCGAGGCATGTCCGCACGCTCCCGCGACCTGCCCCGTCGGTCCTGCCTGTCGGTCCCCGGCAGCAGCGAGAAGTTCCTGGCCAAGGGCCCGACCATCCCCGCCGACATGACGTTCCTCGACCTCGAGGACGCCGTCTCGCCGCTGGAGAAGGAGGCGGCGCGGCCCAAGGTCGTCGACGCCATCAAGAACCTCGACTGGGGCGACCGCGTGCTGTGCGTGCGCGTGAACGACTGGTCGACGGAGTGGACCGCGTTCGACGTGATCGAGGTCGTCGGCCAGGCCGGTGAGCGCCTCGACGAGATCATGCTCCCGAAGGTGCAGGACGCCGGTCAGGTGCAGGCGCTGGACATGCTCCTCACCCAGGTCGAGAAGAAGGCCGGTCTCCCCATCGGTCACATCGGCATCGAGGCCCAGATCGAGACCGCGCGCGGCCTGATCAACGTCGACGACATCTGCGCGGCGTCGCCCCGTCTCGAGACGATCATCCTCGGACCGGTCGACTTCTCGGCCGACATGCAGATGCCGTCGCTCGCCGGTGGCCTGCAGATCCCCGAGTACCCGGGCGACTACTTCCACTACGTGTTCATGCGGATCCTCATGGCCGGGCGCGCCAACAACCTCCAGGTCATCGACGGCCCCTACGTGAAGGTGCGCGATCCCGAGGGCTTCCGCGACTTCGCCACCCGCACCCAGATCCTGGGATACGACGGCAAGTGGGCGCTGCACCCCGACCAGGTCACGATCCTCAACGAGGTCTTCTCCTGCTCGCAGGAGCAGTTCGACAAGGCGTGGGACGTGCTCGACGCCTACGAGAAGGCCACGACCGAGGGTGACCGCAAGGGCGCGGTCATGTTCGGCGACGAGATGATCGACGAGGCCTCTCGCAAGGTGGCCAGGAAGATCGTCATGCGCGGCGAGCGCGCCGGCCTGTCCCGCTCCGGGAGCTGACATCTCGGGCATGACGATCGACGTCGTCATGCCGGCGCGTGACGAGGCGCCGACGGTCGCCGCGAACGTGGCCGCCGCGCGCGGGTGCCGGCACGTGCGCGAGGTCGTCGTGGTGGACGACGGCTCGAGCGACGGCACCGCCGAGCTCGCGGCCGCGGCCGGTGCCAAGGTCATCCGGCGTGATGGGTCGTCTGGTTCCAAGGCGCACGCCATGCGCGCCGGCGTGGACGCCACGGATGCCGCCGCCATCCTCTTCGTCGACGCCGACTGCACCGGGCTGACCTCGGCGCACCTCGACGCCATCGTCCAGCCTTTCGTCGACGGCACCGCCACGATGTCGATCGGCGCGTTCGACTACGGCTGGTTCTGGAACCCGATGGTCGTGCGGTGGCCGCCGCTCTCGGGCGAGCGGATCATCCCCCGGTGGGTGTTCGACGCCATCCCGGCCGAGAAGCTCGACGGCTACACGATCGAGGTCCGCATCAACGAGGTGATCGCCGAGGGCCACCACCCGACGACGGTGCGCACGATGAAGGGCGTCTCCCACCGCACCAAGCGGGACAAGCACGGGACGGTGGAGGGCTACCGGCGCACGTACTGGATGTACCGCGAGCTGCTGCGCATGTTGCGTCCCGTGGGCGACGTGCGCTGGCGGACGTACTGGTTCTATCTCCGCAACCTCACCGTCGAGCGCGACTGACGTAGTAGCCAATCGGGATGATCGATCCCGTCGTCGCCCGCAAGACGTGGCGCACCCTTGAGCCCATCCACGGCTTCGTGTACTTCTCGCCCGACGCCGAGCCGGCGTACGTGGCCGCCGGCCTGAAGCCCGGTCGCATGGGCTACTTCGCGTCGCGCTCGGCGCCGATGGGTGCGGTGCCGGCCGAGGTGGTGATCGCCACGTTCTTCAACTTCCACCACGGGCTGGTGCGCAGCGTCATCCCCGAGGCATGGACGCTCTCGACGCCCGAGCGGGTGCTCGAGGCGCGGCTGTCGGTGGCCGACCAGGGCCTGCGGCGGATGCTCGGCGACGGCGTCGGCTCGCCCGAGCTGGCCGAGGCGGCGACGCTGGCGCGCACGGCGGCCGAGGTCGCCTGCGAGCGGCCCGAGGGGCGGCCGCTGTTCGCCGGGCACGCCGCCCTTCCGTGGCCGGACGAGCCGCACCTGGTGCTGTGGCACGCCCAGACGCTCCTGCGGGAGTTCCGGGGCGACGCCCATGTCGCTGCGCTGACCCTGCAGGGCATGTCGGGGCTGGACGCGCTGGTGTGCCACGCGGCCAGCGGCGACGTCCCGGCGGACACGCTGCGCACGACCCGGGCGTACTCCGAGGACGAGTGGGCGGCCGGCGTCGAGTCGCTGGCCCGTCGGGGCATCGTCAACGCCGACGGCTCGTTCACCGACGCCGGGCGGCAGGCACGCGACGAGGTCGAGCGGCTCACCGACGAGCGGTCGGTGGCGCCGTACGACGCCATCGGCGAGGACGGCTGCGACCGGCTCCGCAGCCTCGCGCGACCGTTCAGCAAGGCGATCTCGGAGGCCGCGTTCGGACGGTGACACGGGCCATGCCACCACCTGGGTCGATCCATTGCCGACAATTGCGCCCGTGGACACGCTCGACTCGATGCTCACCGACCCGCTCGACATCGTCCTGCCGACGGCGCCGCTGCCCGAGAACCTGGCCGACCAGCGCCAGTGGGCCGAGGTGCGCAAGCTGCAGGTCGACACCGAGCGAGCGGCGGCCGAGCTCGACGCCTACCGCAAGCGCGAGGCCGACACCACGGCCGAGGAGGCCCGGCGGACCTACACGTTCTACGCCCGGGTCGACGAGGAGTCGGTGCGGGCGTGCATGGCCACCCTCACGTCGTGGTCGTCCAAGGCCCCGGGCGCGCCGCTGACGATCATCTTCAACTCGCCCGGCGGTGCCGTGCACGACGGGCTGGCGCTGTTCGACTTCCTGCGGCACCTGCGCGTCGCCGGTCACCACCTGACGACGATCGCGCTCGGCCGCGCCGCGTCGATGGGCGCCGTGCTGCTGCAGGCGGGCGACCGTCGCGTCATCGGGTCGAACGCGTTCCTCATGCTGCACGAGGTGTCGAACGGCGCCAGCGGCAAGGTGAGCGAGATCGAGGAGAGCGTGGAGCTGTCGAAGCGGCTGCAGAAGCGGCTGCTCGCGATCCTCGCTGATCGCTCGACGCTCACCGTCGCCCAGATCCAGCGCAAGTGGTCGCGCCGCGACTGGTGGCTCGACGCCGAGGAGACGGTCCTCCTCGGCTTCGCCGACGAAGCGCTCTAGATGCGCGTTGCCGTGGTCGGCGGTGGCGTGATGGGTGGCGCCACCGCGTGGCAGCTGGCCGCGCGCGGCGTCGAGGTCGTCCTGCACGAGCAGTTCGGGCCGCGGCACGTGCGGGGGAGCAGTCACGGCGGGTCGCGCATCTTCCGGTTCGCCTACGACGACGTGGAGTACGTCGAGATGGCCAAGCGCGCCCTCGACGGCTGGCGCCGGCTGGAGGCGGAGTCCGGCCGCACGGTGCTCGACATCACCGGCGGCGTCGACCACGGGCCGGCCGGCGAGATCGAGCGGCTGTCCGCGTCGATGACAAGTGCCGGCGCCGAGCACGATGTGCTGGCCGGTGATGAGGCAGCGTCGCGGTTCCCGGGCATGCGCTTCGACGAGCTGGCGCTGGTGCACCCCGATGGCGGCCGGTGCCGGGCCGACGACGCGGTGGCGGCGCTGCAGTCGCTGGTGGACACCCGCTACGAGTCGCGGGTGGCTTCGGTCGAGGACCTCGATGCCGACGTGGTCGTGGTCACCGCCGGCGCGTGGCTGCCGAAGCTGCTGCCCGACATCGGTCTGCCCGATCTGGAGGTGACGTGCGAGCAGGTGGTGCACTTCCCGTCGCGCACGGACGTCGCCTGGCCGTCGTTCATCCACCGCCAGGCCAACGGCGTCGGCATCTCCGGGCTGGAGACGCCGGGCGAGGGCGTGAAGGTTGCCGAGCACCACATCGGTGCCGAGGTGGACCCCGACGAGCGTGGGTTCGACCTCGATCCCGACTACGTCGCCCGCATGGTGGCCTACGTCGAGCGGTGGTTCCCGGGGCTCGAGCCGACGCCGGTGTTCCCGACGACGTGCCTGTACACGAACACGCCCAACGAGGACTTCCTGCTCGACCGCGTGGGCGACGTGGTGATCGTGAGCCCGTGCTCCGGGCACGGCTTCAAGTTCGCGCCGGAGATCGGGCGGCTGGCCGCCGACCTGGCGCTGGGCGAGCCGCCGGCGCACGAGCGGTTCACGCTCGCCGCCCACGCATCGTGGAGCGGCACGGCGCGACATCTGTGATCCTCTCGGGCCATGACTGCCACTGAGCTCCCGCGCTGGGACGTCTCCGACGTGTTCCCGGCCATCGGCTCCCGTGAGTACGCCGCCGCCCGCGAGCAGCTGGGCGCCGGTCTGGCGAGGCTCACCGCGCTGTACGACGAGCACGACGTCCGCGGTGGCGACGACAAGAAGGTCGACGACGAGACCGTCGCCGCGTTCGACGAGGTCGTGGCCGCGACGAACGAGGTCATGGACGAGGCCCGCCTGGTCGGCGGGTACGTCTCGACGTTCGTTTCAACCGACTCGCGGGACGCCACCGCGTCGGGCGAGCAGTCCGAGCTGCAGGCCGAGCTGGCCCAGCTGTCGCGACTGCGCAGTCGGTTCGATGCCTGGGTCGGCAGCCTCGGCGCCGACGAGCTGGCCGCGCGATCGGGCGTCGCTGCTGACCACGCCTATCCGCTGCAGCGCAGCGAGGAGCGCGCACGGCACCAGATGAGCGAGGCCGAGGAGGGGCTCCTGGCCGATCTCAGCCTCACGGGCAGCACCGCGTGGCAGCGGCTGTGGGGCGTGTTCACCAGCCAGCTGGCCGTCGACGTGCCCGGGCAGGGCGAGCGGCTGTCGATGAGCCAGGTCCGCAACCTCGCCTACCACCCGGACGCCGACGTGCGGCGCGTGGCGTATGAGTCGGAGCTGGCGGCGTGGGAGGCGAACGCCGAGCCGATCATCGCCGCACTGAACGCCATCAAGGGCGAGACGCAGACCGTCAACCGGCGGCGCGGTTGGGCCGACGACCTCGAGCCGGCACTGGCGGCCAACGGCGTCGACCGGCCGACGCTCGACGCCATGCACGAGGCCGTGCGGGCGTCGCTGCCCGACTTCCGCCGCTACCTGCAGGCCAAGGCCCGTCTGCTCGGCCACCCCGAGGGCGCCGGGCTGCCCTTCGCCGACCTGTTCGCCCCGATCGGCGCCGGTGAGCCGCGCCCGTGGGAGGCGGCGACGGCCGACGTCACCAGCGCGTTCTCCTCGTACTCACCGATGCTGGCGGACGTCGTCGCACGGGCCACCCGCGAGCGGTGGATCGACGCCGAGCCCCGCAGCGGCAAGCGCGACGGCGCGTTCTGCATGCCGCTGCAGCACGACCGCTCGGTCGTGCTCCTGAACTACGACGGGTCGTTCCGCTCGGTGCAGACGCTCGCGCACGAGCTGGGCCACGCCTACCACAACGTGACGCTGGCCGATCGCACGCCGCTGCAGCGCCAGCTGCCGATGGCGCTGGCCGAGACGGCCAGCATCTTCTGCGAGACGATCATGATCGAGGAGGGCCTGCGTCAGGCCGAGGGCGACGACCGCCTGGCCGTGATCGAGGGCGACCTCAGCTCGGCATGCCAGGTCGTGGTCGACATCCACTCGCGCTTCCTGTTCGAGTCGGCGTTCTTCGAGGCCCGCACGAAGCGCACGCTGTCGGCCGCGGCCACGTGCGAGCTGATGCTCGAGGCCCAGGAGGCGACGTACGGCGACGGCCTCGACCCGCAGCTGCGACACCCGTACATGTGGGCGGCCAAACCGCACTACTACACGAGCACCTTCTACAACTGGCCGTACACGTACGGCCTGCTGTTCGGCCTCGGCCTCTACGCCAGGTATCGCGAGGACCCGGACCGCTTCCGCGGCAGCTACGACGACCTGCTGTCGTCGTGCGGCCTCGGCTCGGCGCGCGACCTGGCCGCCCGCTTCGGCATCGACGTCGCCGACACCGCCTTCTGGACCGCCAGCCTCGACGTCATCCGCCGCCGCATCGACGACTTCTGCTCGTTTGTGCGGTGATCGCGCCGAGTTCCTCGGCAGAATCACCGCACAAACGGCTCCGAATCAGGCGGCGGAGCGCTCCAGGAGGCGGCGGGCGATGAGCTGCAGGCAGAGCGTCTCGTCGGCGCCCTCGAAGATCGACAGCACGCGGGCGTCGACGAAGTAGCGCGACACCGGGAACTCCTCGGCGTAACCCATGCCGCCGTGCAGCTGCATGGCTTCGCGTGACACCCACTCGGCCGCCTTGCAGACGTATGCCTTGCACATCGAGGCCTCGAGCGAGCCCTCGCCGTTGGCCATGAGCTTGGCGACGGCGTACGCGTACTGGCGTGCGGCCTGGATGAGGAACGCCATGCGGGCCAGCTTCACCTTGGAGAGCTGGAAGTCGAAGATCGGCTGCCCGAACACGACGCGGTCGCGCGAGTAGTCGCGCCCCGCCTCGTACGCCGCCTGCATGACGCCGATGGCGCGCGCCGCGGTCTGGATGCGGCCGTTCTCGAAGCCGCCCATCGTCATGTAGTAGCCGCGGTTGATGCCCTCGTCTCCGCCGATGAGGTTGGCGTGTGGCACCCGCCACGCGTCGAAGCTCACCTCGAAGGAGTGCATGCCGCGGTAGCCGATGGTGTCGATCGCCCGACCCTCCATCTTCCCGCCGCCCTCCTGGGTGAACTCGAAGTGGTGGCCCTCGGCCTGCTCCTTCGGCACGATGAACAGCGACAGGCCCTTGTGGCGCAGCGACCGGTCGGGGTCGGTGCGGGCGAGCAACATGAGCGCGTCGGCGCGACCGGCGAAGGTGCACCAGGTCTTCACGCCGTTGATGACCCACTCGTCACCGTCGCGCGTGGCGCTGACCTTGACGTTGGCGGCCTCGGACCCGTAGTCGGGTTCGGTCACGGCGACGGCGGCCATGACCTCGGCCGACGCCAGCTTCGGCAGCCACTCCTTCTTCTGCTCCTCGGTGCCGCCGCCGACGAGGGCGCGGGTGAGGATCTCGGGGCGCGTGATGAGCGAGCCGGCGGCGCCCAGCGAGCCGCGTGAGAGCTCCTCGGTGGCGACGATCATCGCCATGTAGTCGGACTCGCCGCCGGCGGCGAAGCCGTCGTACTCCTCCGGCACCGACAGCCCGAACGTCCCGATCTCGGCCAGGCCCTGGATGAGGTCCTCGGGGATGTCGCCGTTCGTGCGATGGATGTGCTCGGCCACCGGGCGGACCTTGTCCTCGGCGAAGCGACGGAAGGTGTCCTGCACCATCTCGAAGTCGCCGTCGAGGTGTCGAGGGCCCTCCTCGCCGGCGAGCGAGGCGAGGAACTCCGGGTCGCGGTAGGTGGCGACGAAGTCGGCAGCCGACGAGAGCTCGGACGGGTCGACGCCCCACTGCTTGCCGCGGCCGATCATCTTCGCCGCGAGGTCGGCGACCGCGTCGGCCACGAACGCGCACGTCATGCGCGCCTCGAGGTCGCCCTTGGCGCCGTAGTCGAGCATCGTCCGGCCGCAGTCGACGGCGGACGCGGCGTGGGCCAGGTCGTAGGCGACCTGCTGGTTGGCGTCGATGCCGCCGTTGGCGGCGATCTGGGCTGCACACCGATCGACCACCGACTGGGCGGCGTCGATGGCGGCGGCGGCAGCAGTGAGGTCCGGTGCGCTCATGATGGGGTCAGACGTTAGAAGCCCAGGCCGCCAGAGCCCGCATGCGCTCGTGCTCCTCGGGCCGGTGGTTGCGATCGGTGAGCCGGTGCTCGACGGCGGCAGGGATCGCCCGCCGGGCGGCGCCCCTGTCCAGCGCGCCGAGGAAGCCCCGGAGGAACAGGCGGCGGGCGAGAGGCGCCAGCAGCTTCTCGATGCCGTGCAGGTCGGGCGACGCGGTGGAGAGCAGGACCCAGGTGTCCGCGACGTCGAACGCAGGATCGCCGCGCGACGCGTTCGACCAGTCGATGACGATCGGTCCGTCCGCGCTCATCAGGACGTTGAGCGGGTGGAGGTCGCGGTGGACGATCCGGTCGCCGGGCAGCGGCGCCATGCGCATCCACTCGGGCGCCTCGATGGCGTGCAGCTGCTCGTGGAGGGCGGCCAGGCGCCGACCCCAGGAGCGGAGCTTGTGTGGCTGCTTCAGCGCAGCGTCGATCATCGTCGGCCCGTCGACGCGATCCATGACGAGGTAGCCGTCGCCGGCGTCGTGGACCGCAGGGATCGGATAGCCCTTCGAGTGCACGTACCGCATGATCTCGGCTTCGTGCTCGAGCGACCGACCGTCGGCCGGCACCCGCAGCACCCGGCCGGGGCCATGCTCGTAGATGACCGAGTCGCGGCCCTCGGCGAGCTTGGGCCCGATCGGCTGCACGCGCTGAGGCTAGGCGTCACGCGCCGGCGTGCCGGCGCTCGTGGCCAGCCCGACGGCCAGACCGGTCATCACCGAGAAGAGGATGGCTCCCGACCACAGGCTGGGGCTCCACTCCACGCCCCGCTCCAGGTGGTTGAGGCCGAAGTGCGCCGCCCACAGCACGCCGCCGGTGACCATGCCCACGACGCGGAACGATCGTCCCTGACCCAGCAGCGCGTCGGCCACGAGCCCGGCCGCGGTGGCGGCGAGGACCGGCAGGCGGACGTCGAACCCGTCGAGGCCCGACAGCGCGATGGCGACGGCGGTGAACATCACCGTGGCCGTGCCCGCCGGCAGCCGCCAGTGCCGCGCCGCCCACAGGACCGCGCCCGTGAACAGCGCCGTGGTCACGAGCACCATCGCCATCGCGCGCTGCACGAGGAGGTCCGCCCGATCGCTGTCGGGCACGTACGGCTCGCCGAACGCGTCCACCTGGGTCCACGGGGACAGGTACATCAGGAAGAACGACACGACGGCCAGGGCGAGGCCGACGGACGCCAGCACCGTGAGCAGCGCGCCACGCTCGAGCGGCTCGGTGCTGCGCCGCGCCGACCGCACCGGGAGCGTGACCATGAGGAGCCCGCCGACCATCAGCGCCAGGTGGGTGGGGCTGATGAGGCCCTCGATGTCGACCTCGATGCCGATCAGCTCGTGCCAGATCCCGTCACCGACGGCGCCGAGCACGAAGATGACGATGCCGAGCGTCGTGATGCGGTCATCACCGATCGCCGGCTTCACGCCGAGGCGCGAGTCGCGCACCGCCATGTAGCCCGAGTAGAGCATCGCCGCGCCGAACCCCGAGTAGAGGACGAAGTGCCACGGCGTGAAGAACGTCTCGGGCTTGTCGACCTGGTGCGACCACCCGTCGATGTAGAGACCGATGATCATCCAGAGACCGCAGACCATGTAGGCCGCCTCGTCCCGGATCTGGGTGGCTCGGGCCTGTAGGGCGATCGTCACCCCTGACCGTTCT
>DASUCO010000309.1:0-5921 GCA_036275955.1 Acidimicrobiales bacterium | reverse complement strand
GTGTCCGCACTCGACGCGATCTTCAGGTGGCGCTCGGCCTCGTAGTCGACGAAGTCGGCGAAGGTCATGCGCTCGGCGGCCAGGTAGTTCTGCTTCAAGCCCACGAGCGCGGTCGGCGACTTCTCCAGCAGCGTCGTGAGCAGTGCCTCGACGTCCTCGTCGAAGGTCTCCTCGGGAAACACCCGCGCCACGATGCCGATGCGCTCGGCTTCGTCGGCCTCGATGCGGCGCGGGAGGAACGACAGGTCGCGTGCCCGCGCCGCGCCGACCATGCGGGGCAGCGACCACGGGATGGCCATGTCACCGGCCACGGCGACATCGAGGAACGCAGTGTTGAGCCGGGCCCCTGCCTTCATCACCCGCAGGTCGCACGCCAGCGCCCAACCCATGCCGGCACCGGCGCACGCGCCGTTGATCGCGGCCACGGTCACGGCCGGGATCTCGTGCAGCAGCGTCGTGACCTTGAACTGGCGCGACGTCAGCACCTCGTCCTTGCCGCCACCTGAGAAGTGCTTGAGGTCGGCGCCCGGGCAGAACGCCTTGCCGGCACCGGTCAGCACCAGCACCCGTATGGAAGCGTCGGACGCGGCTAGCTCGAGCGCGTCGTGCGCCTCTCGCACCATCTGGTTCGTCATGCCGTTCATCTGCTCGGGCCGGTTCAGCGTCAGCCGGGCCAGGCCGCCCGCCACCTCGTAGCGCAGCGTGTCGAACGACGTCATGCGCCCAGCCTCGGGAACGAAGGGGGGCGCTTCTCGATCAGCGCCGCTGCTCCTTCCTTGGCGTCGACGCGGTCGAGGGCGGCGTACTGCACCTCGTCGATCTCGCGGAGCGCGTCCGGGTACTGGATGCCGTAGCCCTCGTAGACGAGGCGCTTGGTGTCGGCCAGCGACGCCGGCGACACGTTCTCCGCCAGGTCGACGACGTAGCGCCGGCACGCGGGGAGCAGGTCGTCGGGCTCGACCACCTGCTGCACGAGTCCGATGCGGTGCGCCTCGGCGGCGTCGATCTTGCGCGACGACCACAGCAGGTCGAGTGCCGCACCGGTCCCGATCAGGCGCGGCACGAGCCACGTCATGCCGTGCTCGGCGATGAGGCCGCGCTTGGAGAAGATGGAGGTGAACGAGCCGGCCGTCGACGCGATGCGCAGGTCGCTCATCGCCGTCAGCACGAACCCGCCGCCGGCGGCGACGCCGTTCACCGCGCTGATCACGGGCTTGGGCACCCGCAGCAGCCACGTGAACAGGCCGGGCACGTCGTCGGTCTTCGGTCTCGACGACGAGCCGGTGGTCGTGGTCGCCTGCAGCACGGAGGCGTCGAGCCCGGAGCAGAACCCGCGCCCGGCGCCGGTCACGACGATGCCGACGATGCGCGGGTCGGCGGTGGCGGCGTCGACCGCCTCCCGGAACGCCGCCAGCATCGGGTACGTCAGCGCGTTGAGCGTCGCCGGCCGATTGAGGGTGATCGTGGCGACCGGGTCGTCGACCTCGTACGTCAGCTCATCCACCGACGCGCGCCTCGGGGCCGATCTTGAACAGCTCACGCACCTGGTCGCCCAGGAAGGCGCGCCGCCGCGACTCGGGGAACGAGGCCGCCATCTCCTCCAGGTCGGGGATGTAGTCGGGCGTGTGGTCGGCGTGGGGGAAGTCCGACGCCCACAGGAACCGGTCGCCGAAGCGCTCGGCCAGCGGCGGGATGCTGCGCTCGTCGGGGTCGCAGCTGATCCAGCACCGCTCCCGGAAGTAGTCACTGGGCTTGTCCTTCAGTGGCACCCGGGTGCCGATGAACGTGTGCCCGAACACGGCGTCGATGCGGTCGAGCCAGTAGCCGATCCACCCGCCGCCGCTCTCGAGCACGATCACCTTGAGCTTGGGGAAGCGGTCGAACACGCCGTAGTCGAACAGCGTCGTGAACTGGTGGCGCACGCCGTCAGCGGCGGTGACCGAGCCGAGCAGGCGCAGCTGGCGAGCGTGCTCGGGCGCGAACCGCTTGGGGTTGCACCACGCCGGCTGGAAGGTCGGGTGGATGGCGAACGGCACGTCGAGGTCCTGCGCCGCCGCGAAGACCGGATCGTTGTCGGGGTGGCCGAGCGGCTTCTGCCCGTGGATGAAGGGCGCCACGTACCCGCCGCGGGCGCCCTCGCTCACCGCCCGCTCCAGCTCCTTGGCCGCGGCGGCCGGGTCCGTGAGCGACAGGTGCGCGGCGGCGACCAGGCGCGGGCTGTCCGAGCAGAACTCGCACAGCCACCGGTTGTACGCCTTCGTGTACGCCTGGCTCAGGGCCGGGTCCTCCAGCTCGGCCTCCCACAGCAGGCCGATCGTCGTGTAGAGCACGACGGCGTCGAGGCCCTCGGCGTCGAGCACCTTCAGCCGCTCCTGCGGATCCATGCTCCCGAACGGCGCCTCGCCCATGTACGTCCGGGTCGGGTCCTTCTGGATCTGCGCGATCTCGGGGTCGCCCATCGCGCCGAGCGTCGACGGGAACCCCTTCACGCTCATCTGCGAGCGCTTGCCCCCGATCTCCAGCTCCTCGAGCCCGTCGTCGTCGACCACGATGCGCAGCGCGCGGTCGCGGAACTCGGGATCGATGTAGTCCTCCCACATCGTCGCCGGCTCGAGGATGTGGCCGTCGGCGTCGACCGCGCCCTCGTAGCTGAGCCGCTCGGTCTCGTGCATCTGCTTCGCCATGGCAGTTCCCCCCTGACTCCTGAACGCTCGCTCAGTTGAGCACAGCGGCGCGGGCGCCTGCACCTAACGTGCCGAGGGTGGCCAGCGTGACGTTCGCCGGCGTGACCAAGCGCTACGGCGACGTCACCGCGGTGGACGACCTCAGCATCGACATCGCGGATGGCGAGTTCATGGTGCTGCTCGGTCCGTCGGGCTGCGGCAAGAGCACGGCGCTGCGCATGATCGCCGGCCTCGAGAGCATCTCGGACGGCACGCTGCGCATCGGCGACCGCGTGGTGAACGACGTGATCCCGGCCAAGCGCGACGTGTCGCTCGTGTTCCAGAGCTATGCCCTCTACCCGCACATGACGGTGGCCAGGAACATCGAGTCACCACTGCTCACCCGCAAGGTGCCGGTGGCGGAGCGCAGGGAGCGCCTGGCCGACGCCGCCCGCATGCTCGGTCTCGAGCCCTACCTCGAGCGCAAGCCGGGCGAGCTGTCCGGCGGACAGCGCCAGCGCGTCGCGCTCGCCCGCGCCATCGTGTCGAGGCCGTCGGTCTTTCTCATGGACGAGCCGCTGTCCAACCTCGACGCCAAGCTGCGGACCCAGACGCGCGCCGAGATCGTCGACCTCCACCGGCGGCTGGGGACGACGTTCGTCTACGTCACCCACGATCAGGTGGAGGCGATGACGATGGCCGACCGCATCGCGATCATGAGCGAGGGCCGGCTGCGCCAGGTGGGCACGCCGCGGGAGGTGTACGAGGCGCCGGCCGACCTGTTCGTGGCCGGCTTCATCGGCACGCCGCCGATGAACACCGCGCCCGATCCCAACGACCCCACCACGGTCATCGGCGTGCGACCGGAGCACCTGCGCGTCGCCGCGGACGGCGAGATCGCGGCGACCGTGCACCAGGCCGAGTGGCTGGGCCACGAGGCGCTGCTGCGCGTGCGGGTCGACGGCGCCACCGCCGACTGGATGGTGCGGCTGCCGAGTGGCTTCGACACGCCGGAACCTGGCGCGCCGGTGCGGTTGCACGCCGAGCGCGTCCACCGCTTCGACGCCGACACCGGACTGCGGCGGAGCACGTGATCGCCCGCGAAGACGCTCGCGTCTCCGACACCGGTCGGCTGCGAGAGACCCTGACCGCGCTGGCGTTCATCCTGCCGTCGCTGGTGGTCTTCTGGGCGTTCTTCTTCTATCCGTTCGAGCAGCTGGTGCTGCGCGGGCTGTACCGCAACAACTCGGCCGGCACGAACCTCCGGTGGGTCGGGTGGAGCCAGTACGGCGACGTGCTCGGCGGCAGCGAGTTCCGCGACGGCCTGTGGCACAGCGTGCAGTTCGTGCTGTTCACGGTGCCGGCCGGCCTGCTGCTCGGCACCGTGCTCGCGGTGGCGGCCAACCGTCGCCTGCGCGGCATCAAGGTGTTCCAGACGATCTTCTCCTCCACGATCGCGACGTCGACGGCGGTGGCGAGCGTCGTGTTCCTGGTGCTCATCAACCAGCAGATCGGCGTGTACCAGGGCGGCGTGCCCGGATTCGGCGAGCAGGCGATCCTCGAGAACCCGTCGACCGCGATGTTCGGCGTCGCGCTCTCGGCGATCTGGCAGAACCTGGGCCTGTCGTTCGTGATCGTGCTGGCCGGCCTGCAGGCGATCCCGCAGGAGGTCGACGAGGCGGCCACGCTCGACGGCTATGGCCCGCTGCGCCGGTTCGTGCGCATCACGCTGCCGATGATCAGCCCCGTGCTGCTGTTCCTCGTCGTCGTGCTCGTGATCTTCGCCCTACAGGCGTTCGCACCGATCGAGTTCCTCACGAGTGGCGGCCCGGCGCGGTCGACGGAGACGCTCGTCTACAAGATCTTCCAGCGGCAGACGCCCGACCAGATGGGCGAGGGCGCGGTGCTGTCGGTCGGACTGTTCGGCGTGACGTTCCTCGTCACGCTCGGGCAGTTCCTGCTGCTCGAACGGCGGGTGCACTATGGCAGCTGACGTCAGCGGCCAGCGCCTGTCGCGCGGGCGCGCCATCGGCTGGTACGTGGTGCTCACCGCGCTGTCGCTGATCGTGCTGACGCCCGTCTACTTCCTGCTGGTGCGCGCCATCTCGGATCCGACGCAGGCGTTCACGTCGTCGGTGCTGACGCCGCGCGGCGTGCGCTTCGACGGGTTCAGCCAGGCCTGGGAGCGCGGCAACCTCGGTGGCGCGCTGGCCCGCAGCCTGGTCGTCACCGTCGGCATCACGACGCTGCAGGTCGCGACGTCGGTACTGGCCGCGTACGCCTTCGCGTTCCTGCACTTCCCGCTCAAGCGGCTGCTGTTCGCGGTGTTCATGGCCACGCTGCTGCTGCCGCTCGAGGTGACGCTGCTCCCCAACCTCCACACGATGCGCGACCTGGGCTGGTTCGACAGCTACCAGGGGCTCATCATCCCGTTCGCCGCTGCCGCGTTCGGCACGTTCCTGGTGCGCCAGGGCTTCCTCGGCATCCCCAGCGAGATCCGTGACGCGGCCCGGCTCGAGGGGTGGAGCCACCTGCAGTTCCTCGTGCGGTTCGCGGTGCCGCTCACACGACCGGTCATCGCCTCGTTCTCCGTCATCTCGTTCATGGGCGCGTTCAACCAGTACCTGTGGCCGCGTGCGGTGATCACCGACACCGACAGCTGGGGCACGGTCCAGATCGCACTGCGCGGGCTCACCAGCCGCATCGAGCAGTCGAACGTCCCGGTGGCCGGCGCCGTCATCGCGGCCGTGCCCATCGTGATCGTGCTCATCCTGTTCCAGCGCCACATCGTGCGAGGGTTGACCGCGGGCGCGGTCAAGGGATGAGGCGCGCCCTGCTGCTCGTCGTCCTTGTCGTCACCGCGGCGTGCGGCGTGCGCGACGAGAGCACGGGGTCGAAGACGACGGCCCCGCCGGCCGTCGAGGGCGAGGGTCCGGTGCTGCCCGACTGCCCGGTCGACGCGCTCGACGACGCCGAGGGCGTGGTCGAGGTCGAGCTGTGGCACGCGCTGGGCTCGGAGTCGGAGAACAACCTCGAGCAGCTGGCCGTCCGCTTCAACGAGAGCCAGGACGCGGTGCGGGTGCAGGTGCGCAACCAGGGCGTCGCCTACGACGAGGTGCTGCGCAAGTTCGTAGCCGCCATCCCCAGCCGCCAGCTGCCGGCCATCGTGTACCTGGAGGACACCACGCTCCGCCAGATCGTCGACAGCGGCGTGATCCTCCCGGCCGAGGCGTGCGAGGAGGCCGACGACTTCACCAC
>DASUCO010000308.1:0-5359 GCA_036275955.1 Acidimicrobiales bacterium | reverse complement strand
ACGAGCGTGAGCTGCCGGCGCGGTCGCGCGGCGGCTCGCCGGAACGCGTCACGCACCACGCGCTGGACGCCGTAGGCGGTGTTGACGCTCACCTCGGTGGCGATCTCGTGCGGCCCGCCCCGGCGTACGACGCCGCCGTTGCCGACGTACGGGCCCTCGGTGCCCTCGCGCACGACCACGAAGTCGATGACGGGCTCGCTGCCGTCCGGCCCCCGCAGCGGCGAGCGCACGCCCGGGTAGAGACGAGCCGGGCGCAGGTTGACGTGATGGTCGAGCTCGAAGCGCAGCCGCAGCAGCAGACCACGCTCGAGCACGCCGCTGGGCACCGACGGGTCGCCCACGGCCCCGAGCAGGATCGCGTCGTGGCCGCGCAGCTCGTCGAGCACCGGGTCCGGCAGCGCCTCACCGGTGGCGTGCCAGCGGCGGGCACCGAGGTCGTACTCCGTGGTGTCGAGCTTCACGCCGTCCGCGGTGCACGCCGCCTCGAGGACGCGCAGTCCCTGGGCCACCACCTCCGGGCCGATGCCGTCACCAGGGACGAGCGCGACCCGGAGGCTGGTGGCCGTCACGCGCTGTGGCCGGTCTCGCCGCCGTTGTCGCGGCGGTCCATCGCGGCCTGGACGGCCTGCTGCACCTGCTCGGTCGCGGCGGCTCGCGCCTCCCGCTCGGCGTGGCTCATGCGGTGGTGGGTCTTCATGACGGCTTCCCTACGGTCGCTTCCGGTGGCGGGCCAGCGCCGGACTCCGCGACGGGGAGCCGGCCCTTGCTAGCGGGCCCCGCCGCGGCAGCGAAGTACGAGGATGCGCCGCATCATGGCGTCGACGGTACGCCGGGAACGCGCCGGCTGTCTCGCCGGCTGCACAACCCGTCCCGGATGGTGGGACGCGGTCTACTCGGTGAGGTCGATCTGGCGGGCGGTCTCCGCGCCGATGTCGTGCACGATCTCCTCGAGCACCGCGCCGGGGATGGCCCCGTCGACGGTCATCACGAGCAGCGCGTGCCCGCCCTTGTGGTCACGGGCGACCTGCATGCCGGCGATGTTGACCGCCGCCTCGCCGAGGATCCGCCCCACGGTGCCGACGATGCCGGGACGGTCCTCGTAGCGGAACACGGCCATGTGCTCGGAGAGGGCGACCTCGAGGTCGAACCCGTCGACGCCGACGAGCTTCTCCGTCTGGCGCGGGCCGGTCAGCGTCCCCGAGACGGCGACCTGGGTGCCGTCGGCGAGGGTGCCGCGCAGCGTGAGGAGGTTGCGGTAGTCCGGGGACTCCGCGTCGGTGGTCAGGCGCACCCCCACCCCGCGGTCGGACGCGAGCACAGGCGCGTTGACGTAGGACACGGCGTCCTCGACGACGTCGGTGAACAGCCCCTTCAGCGCCGCGAGCTCGAGCACGCGCACGTCGTGGGCGGCGATCTCACCGCGTACCTCGACGTCGAGCTGGCTGGGGACCGTACCGGCGAGGGCGGTGAAGAAGCGGCCCAGCTTCTCCGCGAGCGGGAGGCCCGGGCGTACGTCCTCGGCGATGGCACCGCCCTGCACGTTGACGGCGTCGGGCACCAGCTCGCCGGCCAGCGCAAGGCGCACCGAGCGCGCCACGGCGACCCCGGCCTTCTCCTGCGCCTCGTCGGTGCTCGCCCCGAGGTGCGGGGTGGCGACGACCTGCTCGAGCTCGAACAACGGCGAGTCGGTGCACGGCTCCTTGGCGTAGACGTCCACCCCGGCCGCGGCGAGGCGACCCTCCTTGAGCGCGGAGTACAGCGCCTGCTCGTCGACGATCCCGCCGCGCGCGGCGTTGACGAGGATGGCGGTCGGCTTGACCGTGGCGAGCTCCTCGTCGCCGATGAGTCCGACCGTCTCGGCCGTCTTCGGCAGGTGGACCGAGATGACGTCGCTGGTCCGCAGCAGCTCGTCGAGGGAGACCAGGCGTACGCCCATCTGCGCGGCCCGGCCGGCGGCGACGAACGGGTCGAAGGCGATGACGTGCATCCCGAACGCCGAGAGCCGCTGGGCGACCAAGGCGCCGATGCGGCCGAGGCCGACGATGCCGGCGGTCTTCTCGTACAGCTCGACGCCGGTGTACCTGCTGCGCTTCCACTCGCCACGGCGCAACGCCTCGTTGGCCGGCACGATGTGGCGGGCTGCCGCGAGCAGCAGCCCGACCGCGAGCTCGGCGGCGCTGACGATGTTGGACTGCGGCGCGTTGACGACCATGACGCCGGCCTGGGTGGCGGCCTTGACGTCGACGTTGTCGAGACCGACCCCGGCACGCGCGACGACGCGCAGCCGCCGTGCCGCCGCGAACACCTCGGCGTCGACGGTCGTCGCACTGCGCACCAGCAGCGCGTCGGCATCGGCGACCGCGGCGAGCAGCGCCGCCCGGTCCGTGCCGTCGCACTGGCGGACCTCGAAGTCCGGCCCGAGGGCGGCGACGGTGGCGGGCGAGAGCTCCTCGGCGATGAGGACGACAGGTGTGGTCACGCCGTCATGCTAGTGACGCCTTGTGAACGCGTTCACGAACGTCTCGCAGCGTGGGCGGTCACGCGCCGGCGGAGGTCATTCGTCCTCGGAGATCCAGGACATCAGGGGGCGCAGCTTGCGGCCGGTCTGCTCGATCGGGTGCTCGGTGTTCTCCTGGAACAGCCGCTTGTGGTTGGCCAGGCCGCTGTCGTACTCCGCCATCCACTCCCGGGCGAAGGACCCGTCGGTGATCTCGCCGAGGATCTTCTGCATCTCGGCGCGGGTCTGGTCGGTGACCAGTCGCGGGCCGCGGGTGTAGCCGCCGTACTCCGCGGTCTCCGACACCGACCAGTACATCTTCGAGATGCCGCCCTCGTACATGAGGTCGACGATGAGCTTCACCTCGTGCAGGCACTCGAAGTAGGCGACCTCCGGCTGGTAGCCCGCAGCGACCAGCGTGTCGAACCCGGACTTGATGAGCTCGGAGAGCCCGCCGCAGAGCACGACCTGCTCCCCGAACAGGTCGGTCTCGGTCTCCTCGGTGAACGTCGTGCGGATCGCCCCGGCGCGGGTGCCGCCGATCGCCTTGGCGTAGGACTTCACCAGGTCCCACGCCGACCCGCTCGCGTCCTGCTCGACCGCGACGAGCACCGGGACGCCGCGCCCGTCGACGAACTGGCGGCGCACCAGGTGCCCGGGACCCTTCGGCGCGACCATGCACACGTCGACGCCGGCCGGCGGCTTGATCAGGTCGTAGCGGATGTTGAGACCGTGGCCGAAGAACAGCGCGTCGCCGTCGACGAGGTTCGGCGCGATCGCCTCGGCGTAGAGCGCACGCTGCACCGGGTCCGGTGCGAGGACCATGACCAGGTCGGCCTCCTCGCAGGCCTCGTACGCCGTGACGACCCGAAGCCCCTCGGCCTCGGCGCGCTCGCGGCTCTTGGAGTCCTCGGGCAGGCCCACGCGCACGTCGACGCCCGAGTCCCGCAGGCTCAGCGCGTGCGCGTGCCCCTGGCTGCCGTAGCCCAAGACGGCCACGTTGCGGCCCTGGATCACCGACAGGTCGGCGTCGTCGTCGTAGTACATCTCAGCCACAGCAGGTTCTCCTCGTACGTCGTCGAGCGGGTCGGTCAGCGGGCGATCGGGGTCACGGTGGAGGAACGGTTGGAGCGGTCGGTTATCGAGCGGGACCCGCGGCCGACCGCGACCATGCCGGACTGCACCAGCTCGCGAACGCCGTAGGGCTCGAGGACCCGCAGCAACGCGTCGAGCTTGTCGACGTTGCCGGTGGCCTCGATCGTCACCGCGTCGGGGGCGACGTCGACGACCTTGGCCCTGAACAGCTGCACGGTCTCCAGGATGTGCGAGCGGGTGGTGCGGTCCGCGGCGACCTTGACCAGCAGCAGCTCACGCTGGACCGACACGGCCGGGTCGAGCTCGACGACCTTGATGACCTCGACGAGCTTGTTCAGCTGCTTGGTGACCTGCTCCAGGGGGAGGTCCTCGACGTTGACGACGATCGTCATCCGCGAGATGTCGTCGTGCTCGGTCGGCCCCACCGCGAGGGAGTCGATGTTGAAGCCGCGCCGGGAGAACAGCCCGGCGATGCGGGCGAGCACACCGGGCTTGTTCTCGACGAGCACGGACAGCGTGTGCCTGCTCATTACTGGCGCACCTCCCCTGCCTCGGTGTCCCACTGCGGGGCCAGGTCGCGGGCGACCTGGATCTCGTCGTTGCTCGTGCCGGCCGGCACCATCGGCCACACCATCGCGTCCTGGTGCACGGTGAAGTCCACCACGACCGGCTGGTCGTCGATCGCCATCGCCGCCTCGATCGTCGCGTCGACCTCGTCGGCCTTCTCGCAGCGCAGGCCGACGCAGCCGTAGGCCTCGGCCAGCTTGACGAAGTCGGGGATGCGACGCGAGTCCAGGTCGGTGTTGGAGTAGCGCTCGTTGTAGAACAGCGTCTGCCACTGACGCACCATGCCCAGGCTGCCGTTGTTGATGATGGCGACCTTGATGGGGATGTCGTTGATGGCGCAGGTCGCGAGCTCCTGGTTGGTCATCTGGAAGCAGCCGTCGCCGTCGATGGCCCACACCGTCGCGTCGGGACGCCCCACCTTCGCGCCCATGGCGGCGGGCACGGCGTACCCCATCGTCCCGAGACCGCCGGAGTTCAGCCAGGTGCCCGGGTTCTCGTACGCCACGAACTGGGCCGCCCACATCTGGTGCTGGCCGACGCCCGCGACGTAGAGCGCGTCCGGCCCGGCGATCTTGCCGAGCCGCTCGATGACGAACTGGGGGGCCAGCGAGCCGTCGGCGGGCTGGTCGTAGCCGAGGGGGAACGTGTCACGCCACCGGTCGACCAGCGCCCACCACGCCTCGTAGTCCCCGCGGCGGCCGGCGTCGTGCTCAGCCTTGATGGCGAGCACGAGCTCGGCGATCACCTCCCGGCAGTCGCCCACGATCGGCACGTCCGCGGTGCGGTTCTTCGAGATCTCGGCAGGGTCGATGTCGGCGTGCACGACCTTCGCCTCCGGCGCGAAGCTCGACAGCTTGCCGGTGACCCGGTCGTCGAAGCGCGCGCCGAGGCTGACGATGAGGTCCGACTTCTGCAGCGCGGTCACCGCGGCGACGGTGCCGTGCATCCCGGGCATGCCGAGGTGCTGCGGGTGGCTGTCGGGGAAGGCGCCACGCGCCATCAGCGTGGTGACCACGGGGATGCCGGTGAGCTCGGCCAGGGTCCGCAGCTCCGACCACGCGCGCGCCTTGAGCACGCCGCCGCCGACGTAGAGCACCGGCCGCCGGGACTCGACCATCAGCCGCGCCGCCTCCCGGACCTGCTTGGCGTGCGGCCTGGTCACCGGCCGGTAGCCCGGCAGGTCGACCGAGGTCGGCCAGG
>DASUCO010000307.1:0-6812 GCA_036275955.1 Acidimicrobiales bacterium | reverse complement strand
TTCTGGGTTCGAATCCCAGGGGGCGCACTTCTCCGCAGATCAGCCGGCTCCCCACTTGTGGACCATCGCCACGACAGTGACGAGCACGAACGCTGTCAGAAAAAATCCCGATCGGGAGCGCCCGCCGTTCGAGCGCGGCCGCACTGCGATCGTCGCCTGCCTCGAGCGATTCGATCCGCGCTCTTCGGAATGGCCGGCGCGTTCTTGCGCAGGACCGACCCCACAGCGTGAGACCCGCGGGACGCCCGGACGTGGTGATTCGTCCGGAATCTCTGAGGTGTGGGTCTAGACGTCGTCGAGTGACGCCGCGGAGGATGGGTTCGTCAACGGCGGATCTCATGGATCGGAGCCGTTCGATGCGTCGCTTCCTCGCGCCACTTGTCTTCACCCTGGCGATCTCTCTCGTGTTCCAGGGCGCGGCGCAGGCGGCCAAGCCCACTGGCGAGCCTGCCCGGCAGTGCCACGGCGGAGGCTGGCGGACAGCGGTGCGGTCCGATGGATCGCCATTCCGAAACCAGGGTGACTGCATCCGATACGCCAACAGCGGTGCGTCCTTCGGTTCGACCGCCCCTTGGTGCACCATCACACGTGAGCTCGACCTGGCTACGGAGCCGGCGTGGCTGGACAACGTCACCGTCGGATGCGTTGGGTTGCACGAGGGCGATGTCGTGTACTTCTCGGATTCCGGGACGTTCCCGGGCTGGGCGGTGGGGACCGCCGCTGTCGACGGCACCTTCCAGTACTCGGTCGCGGTTGGTTGCTGGTCGCCGGTCCTGGCATACGCCATCAGCGACTACCAGGGGAGTCCAAGCGTCTTCGACACGGGGATCGTGTATCCCCTGGCGACCTGCCCCTTCAACTAGGGATCGGGACCCGCCGCGCAGCTCAGCGCAGCCAGCACCCAGTCGCGGTGCTCGACTGACACTTCTTGGTGCGAGCCCCAGGGGACGCACTGCATTCGGGAATGCCGTCACCGCGACCTGGTCGCGGTGGTCAGAGGATGTCGGCGATCGTGGTGACGAAGCTCGGCAACGCGACCAGCGCGGCAAGGGCGATCACGCCGCGGCCGGCGACCAGCAGCCGGGGATCGGCCCAGACTCCTCGAACGGCAGGACGGGTCGACACCGCCGCGCCGACCATGAGCACGACCACGACCGCTGTTCCGATCACCGCGGTGGGCAGCAGGAGCACCAGCGGCAGATAGGCGAGGGCGATCCGACGGGTGCCGTCGAAGAGCGGCAGCGAGCGACTGACCCGAGCCATCACCGCGAAGAGCACGAACGTGTGGAGGACGGCCAGCGCGGTGAAGACCGACTCGGCGAGCCAGTCCGGGCCAACCAGGTCGAAGTCGGGGTTGTCCGATCGAAGCGGCTCCACCTGCGTCCCCAGGCTCACCAGCAGCAGCCCGGCCAAGGCCAACGCGCCCAGGCGCCCCGACGGCAACCACCTCCGGAAGGCCAGATAGATCACGGCCGCGACCAGTCCCGCGAAGAGCCCACCGAAGACGACGAAGCCGATCGTCCCCCCGACCGATATCTCCCCGACGACCTCGTCGGCTTCGGTGATCCGCCCCTGGGCGTCATCTCCCGCGGTGACGGCGAGCAGCCGCATGGCGAGCCGGCCTCCGGCACCCGCGGCGAGGAGCCCGGCGACGACCCCACCGATCATCAGGATGTCGAGGTACCAGATGACACGCCTCGCCTGCTCCCCGAAGGTCACCGTCTCGGCGGGGGTGGGGCGGCTCAAACTTCAGGTGCCCCCACCTCACGGCCAGCATCATGCCGAGCAGCAGCGCCACCAGACACACGACCATCACCGGGTGCACGCCCAATCATGACTATCCGCCGCGCTGCCCGCCGCGAAGCTGCGAGCGCTCGAGGCGTCCGAGCTCTCGTTCGTTGCACCTCGACGCCGCTGATTCATCCCCGGCGAGGCGATCCCCGGCGCGACAGTCGTCGCCGTGAAGGACCCGATGGCCGCGTTGGCCGAGTCGCTGCTCACCCCGATGGCGTCGATCGTCCAAGCGACGACCGATCTGCGGCAGCGCGTGCGAGACGGGGAAGGAGCGACCAGCGTCGAGCTGCTGGACACCGTCATCGCCGAGTCTCGCCGCACGATCGACATGCTGCGAGACCTCGTCCGCAGCGGCGACCCGGAGGTCGTGTCCGCCCTCGACTCGCTGCGCGCCGACCACGAGACGCCGTCGAGTCACGACTTCATGGCGCGGTGACGCGCGCGGCGAAGGCGAGCAGCACCTCGACGAGCTCGTTGGGTCGGTGGGTCGGCGGCCACGGGTCGCCATCGATGACGACCAGCTCGGCATCGAGCCGCTCCGCCAGGGCGAGCTGGTTCTCGTGGAACCGTGCCCGGGTGCTGGCATCGCCGTTCCTGGGATCAGCCGGAGCGTCGGGGTCGGCAGTGGCGACCAGCACGGGCACCGTGATCGCGAGGTCGTCGATGGCGGCGAACATCCCGTGGATGGATGCCAGGTAGCGACTGTCTCGGATCTCGTCGCGGGTCATCGGGCTCTCGGTGTTCGTGTCGAGCAAGACGAGGCCGGCGACGTCCGGCCACGACGCCGCGAGATGGCGACCGATCACCCCGGCCGCGCCGTGGGCGACGACCACCACCGGGCCCGTGACACCGGCTCCGCGGAGGGTGGCACGAAGCGCGTCGTCCTGGTCTGGACCGGAGACGTCTGCGTGCTCGGCGATGCAGACGCTGGCGTGCTCGGCCAGCTTCGCCTCGAGCACCGAGAGGGCCCCGGTGTCGTGCCACACGTCCTGCACCAGCACGAGCGTCGGTGTGCCGCGGCCCGAGCAGCGGACGTAGACGGCGCCGTCAGCGTCGCCCTCGACGGCGACCCGGTCGTCGAACCACGGAGCTGCTGCCGTCCGCAGCGCGCCGCCGGGATCGAGGCGCAGCACCGCGGACTCCTGGTTGAGCGCGACCCAGACCGAGCCGAAGGCGGATTCGATCGACGACGGCCGGTTGCCGACCGGGTAGCGACCGACGACCTCCTCGGTCCTCGTGTCCACCCGCACCACGGTCCCCTGTCGGAAGGTCGTCGTCCAGACGTCGTCGCCCACGACCGCGAGTGACATCGGCGCCTGCCCCACGACGATCCGGCCGATGACGTCGCCGGACTCGGCATCGACGTGCAGCAGCGCGTCGCGCTCGAAGCTGGTGACCCAGAGGTGGCCCGACGGGTCGACCGCGATCGATCGGGGATGCTCGCCGAGCCGGGCGACCTGCAGCACCCGCCCGGTGTCGGGGTCGAGCTCCGTGATCGACGTGTCGTCGGGGTTGGCGACCCAGAGCGAGGTTGCGGTGGCGGTGACGAAGCCGGCGGACCGACCAACCCGGTACGACGTGGTGCCTCCGGTCGCGGTGTCGATGCGGTGGAGCTCCCCGTCGCCGCCGGCCCATGCCGCGCCGAAGGCGAGCTCGATGCCCCACGGGTCGAACTCGACGGGGATGTCGTGGACGATCGCGCCGGTGTCAGCGTCGATGGCGACGATGCGGTTGGGCGAGCCGTAGCCGGTGAGCCACACGAGACCGTCGCCGACGGCGATCCCCTCGAAGCCACGTCCGACGTCGTAGGACGCGGTCACATCGTTGGTCCGAGGATCGATGCGCTCCAGGACGCCGTCGTTGGCCGACGTCGCCCACAACCAGGTGTCGTCGGCGGCAAGCGAGCGGATGCCCGGCGCACGGCCGACGGCGATCCGCGCCTCGACGCCCGGACGCCCAGCCACGGCGTCGGTGTCGTCACGCCGTGGCACGTTCAACGCCACGGCGATGAGGGTGACGACGATCAGGACGGCCGCCGCCAGCAACCGAGTCGGCCTGGACCGTCGAACAGGTGCGTCAGCGAGCTCGTGCAGGCGGTCGGTCGGGACCGGCGCCTGAGCTGCCCAGGCATGGAGCGAGCTGCGGATGTCGTCGTCGAGGAGGGGGCTCATCGTTCGATCACCTCACGAAGGGTGCCGAGGGCACGATGCAGGAGTGACTTGACCGCGCTGACGCCGCAGCCGAGCGTCTCGGCGATCTCGGCCTCAGGGAGATCGGCGAAGTACCGGAGCACGATCGCAGCCCGCTGTCGTTCCGGAAGCCGGGCGATCGCGTCACTGATCTCGTCGGGCGCGTCGACCACGATCGTGGACGAAGGTCGCAGCTGGAAGCGGGCGCGAACCGCGCCCATTCGATGATGCGAGCGGCAGGCGTTCACCACCGACATCCGGAGGTAGGCGCCCGGGTTGCTGATGCTGTCCCATCGGCGGTGGACCGCCAGGAACGCATCGTGCACGAGCTCTTCTGCGGCCGGGTCACCACCGGTGAGGAGGAACGCGAGACGGACCATCGGCTGGTGCTCGGCCCGATAGAGGTCCACGAACGAAGGCGCCCACGCAGGCTCGTCCTCTAGGGGCGCTGACACCTCTGTCCTCACACCCCTCCGACGTCCGGGCCCGGCCAAAGGTCGCGCACGGAGACTGGCAGTAGGGCGCGCCCTACTACCGCTGCGACCCGGTTCGCGGTCCGATTCGTCCCATGGGGGCACTCAATCGATCGGCCATCGCCGTGGCGCTGCTGCCGCTGCTGGCAGCGTGTTCGGTGTCGACGCCGCGCAACGGCGCGACGGTCGCCGCAGGGGTCGCGGCAGGCGATGACAGGGCGGTCGGCATGGTCATCGACACGGAGACCGGCCAGCCGGTGCCGGCGAGTGCGGCCGCCGGGGGGACCAGCACCGCACGCGTCGCCGCGGCCGGCGGCGCAGTCGCCGCCACCCCGTCGTCCGGCGGTGCGGCGGCCACGCAACCGGGCGCGGTCGCGAACCAGGCGTCGGCGCCGGGCGTCTCGGAGGACTCGGTCACCGTCAGCGTGATCGCCGGCTTCAGCGGCCCGCTCGCCGCCATGGTGACCCGGGCCTACGACGGCCTCGCCACCTGGATGGACGACGTGAACGAGCGCGGCGGCATCCACGGCCGACAGGTCGTCCTGAAGAAGGTCGACCACAAGGAGACGGCCGACGGTGGCGTGGCGGCGTGCAAGGAGGCGCTGAGCAACGGCTCGTTCATCGCCATGGTCCCCGAGGGCGTGGAGGCGACGCTCACCGCCGTCAGCTGCCTGGACGCCGCGGGGATGCCGACCTACTACTACGCGCCGACCGTCGACCCGAGCTGGCGCCACGCCTTCTCCAACACGCCCACGAGCCAGCAGGGCGGGCACCAGCTCGCCAGCTACGTGGCCGGCCCGCTCGGTGGTCGCGGCTCGAAGGTCGGCATCGTCTACGTCAACCAGGCGTCGTACAAGGCAGCCGCCGACGCGTTCGTGCCCGAGGCGAGGCGCCTGGGCGTCGACGTCGCCGTCGTCGAGGCGGTCGAGCCCAACCAGGCGTCCTTCACCGCCCCCCTGCTGCGCATGCAGGAGGCTGGCGTGAAGACGGTGGTGATCTCGGCCACCGCCGAGGCCATCGGCATCGTGCGCGACGCCCGCAGCCTCGGCTACGACGCCGCCCTCACCGGCTGGGGCTTCCAGTTCGACTTCATCACTGCCGCCGCCCGCGACATGTTCAGCGGCGTCACCGGGCTCCGCAGCTTCGCTGCCACGGACAGCGCCGCGTTCCAGCAGTACGCCGAGCGCATGGCCGCCCGTGGTCGTGGGCGGGACCGCGTCGACGATCTCGAGGGATTCACCGCCTACGGCCACGGCCTCACCATCGGCGCCGTGCTGGAGGCTGCCGGCCAGAACCCGACGCGGGCGTCGGTCGTTGCCGGGTCCGAGTCGATCCGCGACTTCGACAACGGCGTGATGGCCCCGTTCAGCTGGTCACCGGAGGACCACGTCGGTGCGCACGGCACGTTCCCGATCGTGTGCTGCAACGACGACTACACGTGGAAGACCGCCGGTCCGGCGTCGACGAACCACGCATGACCACGGTCATCGTCAACGGTGCGTTCACCGGGCTCGTCTACGGCCTGCTCGCCGTCGGGCTCGTCGTCGTCTACCGCGGCACCCGCATCGTGAACTTCGCCTACGGCGAGACGGGGATGATCGGCGCGTTCGTGTTCAGCGAGCTGTGGGTCGACGGCGGGCTCGTGCTCGGCGTGGCCCTGCTGGCCGGCGTGGCGGCGTCGGCCGGCGTCGGCGCGCTCACCGAGGTGGTGCTCGTGCGGCCGCTGCGCGGCCAGCCCCCGCTCACCGCCATGGTCGGGACGCTGGCCGTCGCCTCGCTGATCCTCACGTTCGCGTCGCGCCGCTACGGGGTGAACCCCCGGTTCCTGCCGCCGCTGGCCGAGGGCGACGGCATCCGCGTGATCGGCCAGTCGATCCGTCCCGGCCAGCTCGTGGTGCTGGGCGCGGTGCTGGTCGTCCTCGCCGGGCTCGCCGCCCTCTACCGCTACACGTCGTTCGGCCTCCGGCTCCGCGCCACCGCCGTCGACCCGCTGGCCGCCGGTCTCGTGGGCGTGGACACCGACCGCACGTCGCTCGCCACGTGGGCGCTCGCCGGGGGCCTCGCGGGGCTGTCGGCCATCGTGATCGCGCCGTCCGTCGCCTTCGGCGTGTTCTTCATGACGACGCTGCTCCTGCGCAGCGTGGCCGCCGCGCTGGTCGGCGGGCTGACCAGCCTCCCGGGTGCGTTCATCGCCGGCGTCGGCTTCGGCATCGCCGAGGGCGTGATCGGCTACCTGAGCCCGGTCACCGGCATCGTCGAGGTGCTGCTCGCCGGGTTCGTGATCGTGCTCCTGCTCGTGCGCCCCAGCGGGCTCGTGCGATCGGCGTACTGATGCGGCGCCTGCTCCTCGTCGCCG
>DASUCO010000306.1:0-2707 GCA_036275955.1 Acidimicrobiales bacterium | reverse complement strand
GACGGCGCCGGGCGCGTCGGGGCCATCCCGTCGGTGACGGCGCCGTTCTGCGCGTCGTGCGACCGGGTGCGGCTCACCGCCGAGGGCAAGCTGCGCTCGTGCCTGTTCTCCCTCGAGGAGACCGACCTGCGCGCCGTCATCCGCTCGGGCGGCACCGACGACGACGTCGCCGCCGCCATCACGTCGTGCGTCGCCGCCAAGTGGGCCGGCCACCAGATCGGCCAGGTCACCTTCGTGCAGCCACCACGGAGCATGTCGCAGATCGGTGGTTAGGTAGTCTCTCCGTCCGATGCCGGAGCGCCTGACCCACCTCGATCCGCTGGGCCGGGCCCGCATGGTCGACGTCACCCAGAAGGAGCCCAGCCACCGCCGGGCCATCGCCAAGTGCAAGGTGCACATGCAGCCGGAGACGGCGTCGCTGATCGCCCGCGGGGCGATCACCAAGGGCGACGTGCTGTCGGTCGCTCGCGTGGCGGGCATCCAGGCGTCGAAGATGACGCCGTCGCTGATCCCGCTGTGCCACCAGCTCACGATCGGGTCGGTGTACGTCAACTTCACCATCGAGGACAGCCACGTCGAGGTCGAGGCCCAGGTCGAGACCGTGGACCGCACGGGCGTCGAGATGGAGGCCATGACGGCGGCGTCGGTGGCGGCGCTGACGATCTACGACATGTGCAAGTCGGCTGACCGCTCCATGACGATCGGCGAGCTGACGCTCTGGGAGAAGACCGGCGGGCGGTCCGGGACCTACCGCCGGGCGCCCGACCTCACCGCCTGAGCCTCCGGAGCCGCGACGAAAGCCCTGTTCAGAGGGGGTGACTTGTTCGTCGCGCACGCGCCGTAGTACAACCGCAATGTTCGTCGCAGGAACGACACGTCGTTACGCCGAACAGCATCCACCATCCGCCGCGGACCGATCTTTACGGTTCCCTGACACGAAAGGCTCGGACGGAGCGTGTCGCTTGTGGTTCTGCTGATCCTGGCTGTCGTATGGGGCGTGTTCCTGATCCCGCAGGTCCTGCGGGCTCGGGCTGATCGTGGACCCGCCGATTCGATCGGGTCCTTCCGCAACCAGCTCTCGATGATCGAGCGTTCCCTCCCCGAGGGATCCGCACGCATCACGCACCTGAACGCCGCCCGCCGTGCCCAGCCGGCCATGCCCGCCTACGGCGGCTACCAGCCCACCGCCGGCTACCGCCCGCCGTCCCGCTCGGAGCTGCAGCGCCGTCGCCGCGACGTGCTGCTCGGCCTGCTCGCCGCCGTCGTGCTGACGCTGGCCATGGGCCTGGTGTTCAAGCCCTTCTTCGCGCTGAACCTCGTCGCCGACGTCGCCCTCGCCGGCTACGTCACCCTGCTCGTGCGTGCCCGCACCATCGCCGCCGAGCGGGAGATGAAGGTGCGCTACCTCCCCGGCCCGATGCCGATGCACGCGCCGGAGCCCGCGCTCCGCAGCTTCGCCCGCTGACACCCCGAACGTTGTCGCGCTGACCCCTCACAGAGAGGTCAACGCGACAAAGTTCGACGCGGTGACCCACCGCTAGGATGGCGGCTCCCTTCGGGGGGTGTAGCTCAGTTGGCAGAGCGCTACGTTCGCAACGTAGAAGTCGGCGGTTCGAATCCGCTCACCTCCACTTCGTCACTCCAGCCGGGCGAACGCGCGAACCGGGAACGTGCCCATGCCCCGCACCTTCACCGGCACGGCGTAGAAGTCGAACCCCCGCGGCGGGAGAGCGCCGAGGTTCGTGAGGTGCTCGACGATCGGGATGCCGGCGGCGAGGAGGGCGGTGTGCACGGGGCGCTCGCCCCCGGTCGTCGTGTCGATGTTCACCGAGTCGATGCCGACGATGGCAGCGCCGCCCGCGACGCATCGCTCCGCCTGCACGGTGGGGAGATGCGGGTGGTCGGGGTCGCCGTAGCGATCGGTGCCCCAGTGCGCGTCCCATCCGGTTCGGAACAGGACGGCGTGGCCGGCGATGTCGTCGGGGACGGGGTCATCGACGCCGAGCACGATCCCCGGGACGCCGGCCACGCGCTCCAGGGCGAGCTCCGCGAGGTCGTGGCCGTCGGAGAAGCGGTGGAACGGCGTGTCGAGGTACGTCCCGGTGTTGGCCACCATGTCGATGCGTCCGATCTGGAACTCGACGCCGGGCGCATAGCGCTCGCGTGAGGCGGCGCGGCTGAGGTGGTCGGTGATCACAGGTGCGGGCAGACCTGGATAGGTCACGACGCCATCGGCGACGGTGTGCGACAGGTCGATGAGGCGGGTCACGGGCCGCACCGTAGGTTCCGGCCGCCGGCCGCAGAACGCGGCGCCGAACGAGTCAGCGGGCCTGACGCCGTCGCTCGTTGACGGCGGCGCGGGCGACGGTGGCGGCTGCGCAGGCGGCGATGAGGGCCGGCACCGTGCGGCTCGGCACCCGCGGTGTTGTCGGGGGCGGTTGCGTCGCGATGGCGGCGGCGCCGGCAGAGGCGACGTGGGCCCGGGCGACGGGGCCGACCTCGGCGCGCTCGACGCGGCCGCCGCCGGCGTCGGCCACGACCACGACCCGCTCGACGTCGGCCACCGGGAGGTCGTGGGGACCGGCGTCGAGGACGCCCACTGAGCGCGCCGTGCCGTCGATGACCTCGACGTGGGCCGCAGCGCCGAGCCACACGCGCACGACGGACGCCCCGACGCGCTCCGCTCGCAGCGCCGTCGGCGGAGCGC
>DASUCO010000305.1:0-8874 GCA_036275955.1 Acidimicrobiales bacterium | reverse complement strand
GACGGTGAGGGCCATGCCCGGAGGGTACGTGGCGTTTCGGTGATGCCAGCGGGTCGTACACGACCCGCTGACATCACCAAAACCACGTGGTGGACTGCGCTCGTGCTGGAGGAGGTGCGGTCGACGTGTGCCGCGGTCGCGACGCAGGCGTCGCGCGTGCGCATCGAGACCGATGCGCTGAACGACTACGGCCCGGCGCTGCTCGCCGCACCGCGCGTGCCAGACGACGACCCCGGCCGCATGCGGTTGGCCACCGTGGAGGACACCGTGGCGTTCGTCGTCGCCCTCGACGCCATCAACTTCGGCTCCGGCTGGTTCCCGGTGCTGCACAAGCGGGCCGGCATGTCGGGCTACCACACGGTGGCGTCGATCTTCCGCGAGCACGGCGCGCCGACGGCGGCGTGGCTGGCCGAGGTGACGACCGGCGACTGCGTCGCGCTGTTCGACCAGGATCCGAACGGCGAGGCCGTCGAGCTCATGGCGCACTTCGCCGAGGCGTGGAACCAGCTGGGGCGGCTGCTGCTCGATCGGTACGACGGCTCCGCCGTCGCGCTGGTCGAGGACGCGTCGCACTCTGCGGACCGACTCGTCGAGCTCCTCCGGGCGGCGCCCTACTTCGAGGACCGCCGCAGCTACCGAGGCATCGACGTCGCCTTCTACAAGCGGGCCCAGATCGTGGCTGCCGATCTCGACCTCGCGCTGGACGGGAAGGGCCCCGGGCGCTTCGACGACCTCGACCGGCTCACGATCTTCGCCGACAACCTCGTGCCCCACGTGCTGCGCGTCGACGGCGTGCTGGTGCTCGACCCGGCGCTGGCCGCGCACATCGACGATGGTCGTCTGCTCCAGGAGGGGAGCGAGGAGGAGGTCGAGCTGCGCGCGTGCGCGGTGCACGCCGTCGAGCTGCTGGCGGCCGCGACCGGTGCGACGCCGGCCGCGCTCGACAACGTCCTGTGGAACCGCGGCCAGGGCGCGGCGTACAAGGCCATCCCTCGCCCCCGCTGCCGGACCGTCAGCTACTGAGCTCCTCGGGCGACACGAGGTACGTCAGCGGCTCGCCGCGCAGGTAGGACCGCAGGTTGTCGACGAACACGTCTGCAGCACGTGCGTGGCGTCCGTGTCCGAGTGCCGAGGAGTGCGGCGTCAGCACCACCGACGGGTGCGACCACAGCGGCGAGTCGTCGGGCAGTGGCTCGGTGGCGGTCACGTCGAGCAGTGCCACCTCGGGGATGCCGCGATCGAGCGCCCGCAGGAGCGCCGCCTCGTCGACCAGTGAGCCGCGGCCGACGTTGACCAGCACGGAGCCCGAACGCATGCGGCCGAGGAACGCGTCGTCCACCATCCCCACCGTCGCCGGTGTCGCTGGTGCCGCCAGCACCACGACGTCGGCCCGATCGACGGCATCGAGCGTGACGAGCTCATCCACCGGCTCGTCGCCCCGCGGCGTGCGGCGCACGCCGAGCACGGTGGCGTCGAACGCCTTCGCCCGGCGCGCCACGGCGGCGCCGATGGCGCCCAGGCCGACGATCAGCCACGTGCTCCCGGCGACCTCGCGGAGCTCGTGCGGCTCCCACCGGCGGTCCGCGATCGACGCCCGCCACTCGCCGGCCCGCTGGAAGTGGTCGAGCACGGCCCGCAGCACGTACTCGGCGATCGGCGCGCCGGTGACGTGGGACGTGGTGAGCAGCACGCCCTTGCGCACCAGCTCGGCGAACACCGGGTGGTCGACGCCGGCGTTCGTCACCTGCATCCACCGCAGCGTGTCGGACGAGAGCACGGCCCCGAAGAAGTGCCGGGCCAGATCACGGTCCATGTAGAGGTCGCCGGTGGCCCAGGCGACGTCGATGTCCTCGACGGTGCCGCTTGCGCCTCTGGTGGCGGGTAAGGCGTCGAGCACGACCGGCTCCACGTCGAGCTCGGCCAGGCGATCGCCGACGAGCTCCAGCGCTCGCGCCGTCAGCAGCAGCCTCACGCGACGATGCGCTCGATGATCGCTCGGAGGAGGTCGCCGAGCGGCTCCGCCGCGTCGCGCCCGGCGGCCAGCACCTCGTGGTGATCGATGGGCTGGGCCACGACGCCGGCGGCCGGGTTGGTGACGAGCGAGATCCCCAGCACCTCGGCGCCCAGCTGCGCGGCGGCGATGGCCTCGAGCGCGGTCGACATGCCGACGAGGTCGGCGCCAAGCGTGCGCGCCATGCGCACCTCGGCCTTCGTCTCGTAGGACGGTCCGAGGAACATGGCGTAGACGCCCTCGCGCAGCGTCGGGTCCACCTCGTGCGCCAGGTCCCGCAGGCGGGCTGCGTACACGTCGGACACGTCGACGAAGCGGGGACCGAGCTCCTCGGGCGGCGGGGGGCCCACCAGGGGGTTCTGGCCGGTGAGGTTCAGGTGGTCGCGCAGCAGCACCGGCGTGCCGACGTCCAGCGTGGGATCGACACCACCGGCGGCGTTCGTGAGGACGACGACGCGACAGCCGGCCAGGACCGCGCTGCGCACGCCATGCACCACCGCCGGTGCGCCGTGTCCCTCGTAGAGGTGGGTGCGGCCCACGAGCACGAGCGCTCGTCCGCGCCCGACGGGCACGGATCGCACGGTGCCGCGATGGCCGGCCACCGACGGCGGCGTGAACCCGGGCAGCTCGTCCATGGGGACCTCGACGGCGGCCGCCCCGAGGCGCTCGGCCGCCGGGCCCCAGCCGGAGCCGAGCACGAGGGCCACGTCGTGCACAGCCTGCCCCGTTCGCGCGCGGATCTCCGCAGCCGCGACGAGAGCCTGCTCGTAGGGAGTCATTGCTGTCACCGTCCTGCCCGAGGGATGTCGCACGAGGGCCGTTCGACCCTTGTACGGTCCGAGCGCCGACCGTACCGTCAGGCACACCCAGACACCTTCGTGTCGCTCACGCGCCACGAAGTCGAACGAGGAGAGGCCCTTGCGCCACAACCGCTGGTTCAGAGTCCTTGCCCTGTTGCTCCCGTTGGTCCTCTTCGCTGCCGCCTGCGGCGACGACGATGACGACGACGAGGCGACTGCCGGCGACGACACCACCGAGACGACTGCAGCCGACGAAGGCGACGGCGAGTCCTCCGACGTCAAGGTCGGGCTCGTCTACGACCTCGGTGGTCGTGGTGACCAGTCCTTCAACGACTCCGCGGCGGCCGGTCTCGACCGCGCCAAGGAGGACTTCGGCGTCGAGGCCGAGGAGCTCGAGCCCGACGAGGGCGGCGAGAACCGCGAGGAGCTCATGCGCCTGCTCGGCGACGAGGGCACGAACCTGATCTTCGGCGTCGGCTTCCTCTTCACCGATTCGATCACCGCGGCGGCACCGGACTACCCGGAGACCACCTTCGCGATCATCGACAGCTTCGTCGACGCTCCGAACGTCGCCAGCCTCGGCTTCGCCGAGCACGAGGGCTCGTTCCTGATGGGCGCGGCCGCCGCGCTCAAGTCGGAGACCGGCCACATCGGCTTCATCGGTGGCGTCGAGGTCGACCTCATCAAGAAGTTCGAGGCCGGCTACAAGGCGGGCGCCGCACACATCAACCCCGACATCACCGTCGACGTCACGTACATCACCCAGCCGCCGGACTTCGCCGGCTTCAACGACCCGGCTCGTGCCAAGGAGATCGCCACCGGCATGTACGGCGCTGGCGCCGACGTCGTGTACCACGCGGCGGGCGGCTCGGGCGGCGGTCTGTTCGAGGCGGCGAAGGAGGCCTCGGAGTCGGGCGGCTCGCAGGTGTGGGCCATCGGCGTGGACTCCGACCAGTACAACCTGGTCGACGCGTCGCTGCAGCCCTACATCCTCACCTCGATGCTGAAGAAGGTCGAGGTGGCGGTGTACGACACCATCGAGCGCGCCGTGAACGGCGAGGACGTCGCCGGTGCCACGACGTACGACCTCGCATCGGGCGGCGTGGACTACGCCACCAGCGGTGGGTTCGTGGACGACATCGCCGACCAGCTCGACGAGCTCAAGCAGCAGATCATCGACGGGGAGATCGAGGTCCCCGAGAAGTAGGGACACCAGTCGTGTCGAACGGGGCCCGGGGGGAACTCCGGGCCCCGTTCGCGCACCGGGTCGATGAAGACTGAGAGGGACGTGGACGCACCTGTCGTAGAGCTCCGGGCCATCGCCAAGCGGTTCCCGGGCGTCGTCGCCAACGACCACATCGATCTCGTCGTACGCCGCGGCGAGGTCCACGCCATCGTCGGCGAGAACGGCGCCGGCAAGTCGACGCTCATGAAGATCCTCTACGGCATGCAGCCGCCGGATGAGGGGACGATCCTCGTCGACGGCGCCGACGTGCGGTTCAAGTCACCGCGCGACGCGATCGCGGTGGGCATCGGCATGGTGCACCAGCACTTCATGCTGGCCGACAACCTCACCGTGCTCGAGAACGTGGTCCTCGGCTCCGAGCCACGGCGGGGCCTGCTGCTCGACACCGGAGCCGCTCGTCGTCGCATCGTCGAGCTGGCCGACACCTACGGCATGGACATCGACCCCGACGAGCTCGTCGAGACGCTGTCAGTGGGTGAGCGCCAGCGGGTCGAGATCCTCAAGGTCCTCTACCGCGGGGCCCGGATCCTGATCCTCGACGAGCCCACCGCCGTGCTCGTGCCCCACGAGGTCGAGGACCTGTTCACCAGCCTGGCCGACCTCAAGGCCCAGGGCGTGACGGTCATCTTCATCAGCCACAAGCTCGACGAGGTGCTGCGCATCGCCGACTCCATCACCGTGATCCGCGCCGGCCGCACGGTGGGGACGGCGGTGCCGGCCGAGACGACCGCTCGCCAGCTGGCCGAGATGATGGTGGGGAGCGAGCTGCCGACGCCGGAGACGCGTGGCTCGACCGTCACCGACGTCGTCGAGCTCGAGCTGTCGGGGGTGTCGCTGATCGACGCCGGCCGGACCGTCATCGACGACGTGTCGTTCCGCGTGCGGCGCGGCGAGGTCGTCGGCATCGCCGGCGTCGAGGGCAACGGCCAGACCGAGCTGGTCGACATCATCCTCGGGCTCACGCGCCCGACCTCGGGAACGCTGGCGCTGGCCGGACACGACATCACGGACGAGCCGACGCGCGAGCGACGCCACGACGGCATCGGCTACATCCCGGCCGATCGCCAGCGCTACGGCCTCCTGCTGCCGTCGCCGCTGTGGGAGAACTCGATGCTGGGGCACCAGGACACGGCGCCGTTCGCTCGAGGCTTCTGGATCAACCGGCACGGCGCCCGCGAGCGGACGGCGACGATCATGGCCGAGTACGACGTGCGCTCGCCCGGCGTCGACACCCCCGCCCACGCGCTGTCGGGCGGCAACCAGCAGAAGCTCATCGTCGGCCGGGAGATGTCAGCGGCACCACAGCTGCTCGTCGCCGGCCATCCCACGCGAGGCATCGACGTCGGTGCCCAGGCGGCCGTGTGGGAGCAGCTGCGGACCGCGCGCGGCAACGGCCTCGCCGTGCTGCTGGTGTCGGCCGACCTCGAGGAGCTGATCGGGCTCTCCGACACGCTGCTCGTGATGTACCGCGGGCGCATCGTGGCGCAGCTCGATCCGGCCGCAGTCACGCCCCAGGAGCTGGGCGCCCACATGACGGGGGCGGCGGCGTGAACCGGGCGCGCCTGCGCCGGATCGGCCTGTCCCTCCTCGCCCCGGTGGCGGCGTTCATCTTCGCCGTCGGCATCTCGTCACTGGCGCTGTGGGCCAGCGGCAACGACCCGTGGACCGCGTGGTCCGAGATGCTCGGGTACGCCAACGACACCAAGCGCGTCATCTCGATCGTCAACCGCGCCGTCCCGCTCTACCTGTCGGCGCTGGCCGTCGGCTTCGCGTTCAAGATGAACCTGTTCAACATCGGCGTGGAGGGTCAGTACCAGCTGGCCGCCGTCCTCGCCGCGTCGGCCGGTGCCGCCGTCGACCTGCCGGCACCGCTGCACGTGCTCTTCATCCTGATCATCGCCATGGGCGTTGGTGCCGGGTGGGCCGGCATCGCCGGCGTGCTCAAGGCGTATCGCGGCGTGCACGAGGTGATCTCCACGATCATGCTCAACGCCATCGTGACCTCGGGTCTGCTCGCCTACCTGCTGAGCAGCTACCTGCGCGACGAGTCGGAGACGTCGATCATCAAGACGCCACCGATCCCGGAGTCGGGCCTGATGCCGAGCCTGAACAGCTGGCTGGACAGGCTCGGCGTCGACGTCTCGCCGGGTTCGGACCTCCAGGGCTTCGTGCTGGTGGCGATGCTGATCGGCCTCGCCTTCTACGTCGTGGTGTGGCGCACGCGCTTCGGCTACGACCTGCGCGCATCTGGTGTGAACCCGTGGGCGGCGCAGGCGAGCGGCGTGAGCCCCAAGGGGATGATCCTGCGCACGATGCTCGTCAGCGGCGCGCTGGCCGGCCTGGTCGGCATGCCCCAGCTGCTCGGGTTCTTCGGTCGATACCACCAGGACTTCCCGACGGGCCTGGGCTTCGGCGGCATCGCCGTTGCCCTGCTCGGGCGCAACAACCCGATCGGCATGGCCATCGGCGCGCTGCTGTTCGGGTTCCTCAGCGCGTCGGCACAGATCCTCGATCTCAACGACATCCCCAAGGAGATCATCGACATCATGCAGGCGACGATCCTGCTGTCGGTCGTCGTCTCCTACGAGGTCGTGCGCCGCATGGTGGCGGCGTCGGAGATCCGGGCCGCGGCGGAGGCGACCGAGGGGATGGCCACGCAACCGGCCCGCACCGCCGTGCTCGAGGGGGAGAAGCCGTGATCGCTGACTCGCCGGTCTCCACCGTGGCGCCGCCGACCCGGAGCAAGGTGCCCCGCGCGCTGGTCCTCGCCGGCCTCGGCATCATCCTGCTGTCGCTGGTGCGGGTGCTGGCCGACGCCGACGACCTCACGTCGGTCGGCTCGTTCGGCGCCGCCATCCGCCTCGGCGTGCCGATCCTGCTGGCCGGCCTCGGTGGTCTCTTCGCCGAGCGCTGCGGCGTCGTCAACATCGGCCTCGAGGGGATGATGATCCTCGGCACCTGGTTCGGCGCGTACGGCGCGGTGGAGCTCGGTGCGTGGCAGGGCGTCGCACTTGGCATCGCTGGCGGCGCGCTGGGCGGGCTCGTCCACGCGGTGGCCACCGTCACCTTCGGCGTCGACCACGTGGTGTCGGGCGTCGCCATCAACATCCTCGGCGCCGGCGCGGCGCGCTACCTGTCGGTCATCGCCTGGGTCGGCAACGACAGCGGGGGCGGGGCCACCCAGTCGCCCAAGGTCACCGCCGGCATCACCGACGTGGACCTGCCGTTCTTCGCCGGCGGCAGCCTGTTCGGCTGGGACACCCCGGACGTGTTCGGGCGGCTCGCCTCGTGGCACTGGTTCGGGGTGTCCGACGTCGCCGGCCTCCTGCGGGCGCTCACCGGCGACATCTCGCTGCTGTCGCTGCTGGCGATCGCCCTCGTCCCGCTGAGCGTGGTGTTCCTGTGGCGCACGCGGCTCGGCCTGCGGCTCCGCTCGGCGGGGGAGAGCCCGCACGCGGCCGAGTCGCTCGGGGTCGACGTGTACCGGATGAAGTACCTCGGCGTGATCGTCTCCGGTGCGTTCGCCGGCCTCGCCGGTGCGTTCCTTGTGCTCGAGGGTGCGGGCATCTACCGGGAGGGGCAGACCGGCGGGCGCGGCTTCATCGGCATGGCATCGGTGATCTTCGGCAACTGGCGCCCGTTCGGCGTCGCCATGGGCGCCGGACTCTTCGGCTTCGCCGACGCGCTGCGACTCCGAAACGAGACCGCGGTGCACGCGCTGCTGCTGTTCGTCACGATCGGTGCCGTGCTCGCCGGGCTGTGGTTCCTGTACCAGCGGAAGCTCATGAGCGGCGCGTTCCTGGTGGCCGTCGCCGTCGGCTTCGGGTTCTGGTACGCCACGAGCGACACGATCCCGCGCCAGTTCCTGGCGTTCACGCCCCACATCACCACGCTGCTGGTGCTGGCGTTCGCCACCCAGCGACTGCGACCACCGGCGGCCGACGGGCTGCCGTACCGCAAGGGCGAGAGCGGGTGAGTGACAGCGTCGACTGGGACGCGCTGCGCGCCGCGGCGACCGAGGCGGCGGAGCAGGCGTACGCGCCCTACTCCGACTTCCGGGTGGGGGCGGCCGGTCTGGTCGACGACGGGCGGATCGTCACCGGCTGCAACGTCGAGAACGCGTCGTACGGGCTGACGCTGTGCGCCGAGTGCGGCCTGGTGTCCGAGCTGCACCGGTCGGGCGGCGGGATGCTCGTCGCGGTCACGTGCGTGACGCCCGACAGCGACGAGTTCCTCATGCCCTGCGGGCGGTGCCGCCAGCTGCTGTACGAGGCGGGCGGTCCCGACCTGCTCGTCGACGGCCCGTACGGGCCGCTGGCGCTGGACGAGCTGCTGCCGCACGCGTTCGGTCCTGAGTCGTTGCCGTGACCAGCGCGGTCGACGTCATCCGCACCAAGCGCGACGGCGGCGCGCTCACCGACGAGCAGGTGCGGTGGTTCCTCGACGCATATACGCGCGGCGACGTGGCCGACGAGCAGGTGTCGGCGCTCCTCATGGCGATCGTGTGGCGCGGCATGGAGCCGCGCGAGCTGGCTACGTGGACGGACGCCATGATCCGGTCCGGCGAGCGGCTCGACCTGTCCGGCGTCGGCCGGCCCACGGTGGACAAGCACTCGACCGGGGGCGTGGGCGACAAGATCTCGCTGCCGCTGGTCCCACTCGTCGCCGCCTGCGGCGCGGCCGTGCCGCAGCTGTCCGGTCGGGGCCTGGGCCACACCGGCGGCACGCTCGACAAGCTGGAGTCGATCGAAGGCGTACGGGTGGCGCTGGCCAACGACGAGATCGTGGAGCAGCTGCGCGCCATCGGCTGCGTGATC
>DASUCO010000304.1:0-9635 GCA_036275955.1 Acidimicrobiales bacterium | reverse complement strand
GTGCAGAAGCCGACGCTCGTGATCGCGCCGAACAAGTCGTTGGCGGCCCAGCTGGCGAACGAGTTCCGCGAGTTCTTCCCGGAGAACCGGGTCGAGTACTTCGTCAGCTACTACGACTACTACCAGCCCGAGGCGTACATCCCGTCGAGCGACACCTACATCGAGAAGGACTCGTCGGTGAACGACGAGATCGACCGGCTGCGCCACTCGGCCACCTCCGCGCTCCTCGCTCGCAAGGATGTGATCGTGGTCGCATCGGTGTCGTGCATCTACGGCCTCGGCTCGCCGGAGGAGTACGAGAAGCAGCTGCTGCGTCTGAAGATGGGGGCGCGCCACGACCAGCGCTACATCCTGAGCAAGCTCGTCGACATGCGCTACGAGCGCAACGACATGAACCTCGTGCGCGGCAAGTTCCGGGTGCGGGGCGACACCATCGAGGTGCACCCGGCGTACGAGGAGCACGCGGTGCGCATCGAGCTGTTCGGTGACGACGTCGAGAAGATCACCGCCTTCGACCCCCTGACCGGCGAGCAGCTCGAGATCATCGACGACTTCACGCTGTTCCCGGCCACGCACTACGTCACCGGTGACGAGCGCATGAAGGCAGCCATCGTCCGCATCGAGCAGGAGCTCCAGGAGCAGCTGTCCAAGTTCGAGAAGGAGGGGAAGCTGCTCGAGGCGCAGCGCCTGCGCATGCGCACGCAGTACGACCTCGAGATGATGCAGGAGATGGGCTTCTGCAACGGCATCGAGAACTACTCCGCGCCGCTCGACGGCCGAGCGCCGGGTGTGGCGCCGTACACGCTCATGGACTACTTCCCGAAGGACTGGCTGCTCATCATCGACGAGAGCCACGTCACGATCCCCCAGCTGCACGGGCAGTACATGGGCGACAAGGCCCGCAAGGACACGCTGATCGAGCATGGCTTCCGCCTGCCGTCGGCGGCCGACAACCGCCCGCTGCGGTTCGAGGAGGTCTACGAGAAGGTCAACCAGGTCGTGATGCTCTCGGCCACGCCGAGCAGCTGGGAGCTCGAGCACTCGACGCAGGTGGTGGAGCAGATCGTGCGGCCCACCGGTCTCATCGACCCCGAGGTGGTGGTGAAGCCGACCAAGGGCCAGATCGACGACCTGATCGAGGAGATCAACAAGCGGACCGAGAACGGCGACCGTGTCCTCGTCACCACGCTGACGAAGAAGATGGCCGAGGATCTCACCGACTACCTGCTCGAGCAGGGGCTGCGGGTGCGCTACCTGCACTCGAACATCGACACCATCCAGCGCATCGAGATCCTGCGCGACCTGCGACTCGGCGAGTTCGACGTTCTTGTCGGCATCAATCTGCTGCGGGAGGGCCTGGACCTGCCCGAGGTGTCGCTCGTCGCCATCCTCGACGCCGACAAGGAGGGCTTCCTCCGCAGCGAGACGTCGCTGATGCAGACGACCGGTCGTGCGGCACGAAACGTCAACGGCCAGGTGATCATGTACGCCGACAAGGTCACCGACTCGATGCAGCGCGCCATCAACGAGACGTTGCGCCGCCGCAAGCTGCAGGAGGAGTACAACCGCGAGCACGGGATCAACCCGGAGACGATCCGCAAGGCGGTCACCGACATCCTCGCCCACCTCCGTCCGGCGGAGGACAAGGCACCGGTGGCCTTCCAGAACGGCCGCAACCGCAAGCACGACCGGCCCCGCACCGACCTGCACGACCTGCCGGCGGTGGAGCTCGAGCGGCTGATCCGCACGCTGGAGGACGAGATGCACGACGCGTCGGCCGACCTCCGCTTCGAGTACGCCGCTCGCCTGCGCGACGAGATCAAGGACCTCTAGCGCGAGCTGCGCGAGGCCGTCGGGTTCGCCAACTGACCGTCATCGTCGTCCACGGGGGTGCGGGCGGCGCGCCGGCGCCGGAGCGGGCGGTGCGCCGGCAGGCGGGGATCGACGCTGCGCTCGAGGCCGGCTCGTCGGTGCTGCGGGCCGGCGGCTCCGCGCTCGACGCCGTCTGCGCCGCGGTGCTCGTCCTGGAGGACGACCCGTCGTTCAACGCCGGTCGTGGCGCGGTGGCGACCAGCGACGGGACGCACGAGCTCGATGCGGCGGTGATGGCCGGCGACCAGCGACGCGCCGGCGCGGTCGCCGCCATCACGGGCGTGAAGAACCCGGTGCTCGCCGCCCGCGCCGTGCTCGACGACGGCCGTCACGTGCTGTTCGCCGGCGCCGTCCCGTTCGACGTCGAGCCGGCGCCACCCGGGTGGTTCGACGTGGCCAGCGATCCCGGTTCGTCCGGCACGGTCGGCGCCGTCGCGCTCGACCGTGACGGCCACCTCGCGGCGGCGACGTCCACCGGTGGGCGCTCGGGGCAGCTGCCGGGGCGAGTGGGGGACACGCCGCTGATCGGCGCGGGCACGTGGGCCGACGACCGCGGCTGCGCGGTCTCGGGCACCGGCGCCGGCGAGATCTTCATCCGCGCCGCGTTCGCCCACACCGTCCACGCGCTGGTGGCCAGCGGCATGCCGCTGGAGCGGGCGTGCCAGGCGGTGCTGGACGACGTCGACGTGCTCGGTGGCCGGGGCGGGTGCATCGCCGTGGATCGTGACGGGAACGTCGCCGCGCCGTTCAACACCGAGGCCATGGCCTGGGGCGTGCGCCGCATCGCCTGAGCGAGTCGTCATCCGCCGGCAGCACCGGCACCGAAGAGTGGACGTGACCAGCCACCGCAGCTCCCGTCCCCGCACGCTGGCCTCGCTCGTCGTCCTCGGTCTCGCTCTCGCCGCTTGCGGCGGGAACGACGACGCAGGCGACGATCGTGCCAATGCACCGACCGCCACCGACGTCGCCGACGCGACGACGGTGACGATGCGACTGGTCGCGTTCAAGCCCGGCAGCGTCGAGGTCGACGCCGGCACGACGGTCACCTGGGTGAACGAAGACCCAGGTGCGCACACCGCCACGTCCGGCGAGGTCGAGGACGGCGCCTCCAGCGTCACCGCAGAGCCGGACGGGGTCTTCGACTCCGGCCAGCTGGCCACCGGCGAGTCCTTCGAGTTCGTCTTCGACGAGCCCGGGACCTACTCGTTCTTCTGCGAGCTCCACCCCGCGACGATGCGCGGCGTCGTCACGGTGCGCTGAACCCACCCAGGCAATCCAACCCCCCAAGGAGAGATCGCACGATGCGACGTACAACGATCAAGCTCATCGCGCCCGTGATGGCACTGGCGCTCTTCGGCGCCGCGTGCGGCGGCGACGACGATGACGACGCGGCGGCGTCCGGTGACCCCACCGAGACGACCGTCGAGGAGAGCACCGACGACACCATGGGCGAGGCCACCGAGGTCTCGACCGAGACGGGTGCCGCCACCCTGCGCGCCGGCCTCACCGACCTGCTGAGCGAGCACGTCTACCTGGCCGCGCTCGCCACCGGCGCTGCGCTGCGGGGCGACACCCCGGCGTTCGAGGCGTTCGCCGCCGAGCTCAACGGCCCCGAGGACAGCAACACCAGCGACATCGTCGCTGCCATCGCGAGCGTGTACGGCGACGAGGTCGGCACCGCGTTCGACGGTCTGTGGCGGTCCGAGGACCACATCCCGGCGTTCGTGGCCTACACCCAGGCTGCCGCCAGCGATGACCAGGCCGGCAAGGACGCCGCCGTCGAGCGGCTGACGTCGTACGCCACCACCTTCGGCGAGACGATCAACAGCGTCAACGAGAACCTCCCGGCCGACGTCGTGGCCGACGCGATCACGTCGCACGCCACGACGCTCCTCGCGGTCATCGACGCCCAGAAGGCCGGTGACCAGACCGCCGTGTACACCTCGCTCCGCGAGGCGTACCACCACATGGACATGACGGCGGCCGCCCTGGCGGGCGGCACGGCAGCGAAGTTCCCGGACGAGATCGACGGCGACGCCGCCGCTCCCGCCTCCGAGCTCCGCTCCGGTCTGCACTCCCTCCTGCGTGAGCACGTGTGGCTCGCCGGTTCGGCGACCGGTGCCGCCATCGGTGGTCGCACGGAGCAGTTCGAGGCGGCAGCCGCCGCGCTGAACGGCCCGTCGGACAGCAACACCTCCGACCTCGTCGACGCCATCACCAGCGTCTACGGCGAGGACGTCGGCACGGCGTTCGACGGTCTGTGGCGCTCGGAGGACCACATCCCGCAGTTCGTCGCCTACACCCAGGCTGCTGCTGCCGGTGACCAGGCCGGCAAGGACGCCGCCATCGAGCGGCTCACCGCCTACGCCACGACGGTCGGCGAGACGCTCAACAGCGTCAACGAGAACCTGCCGGTCGACGCGGTGACCGAGGCCATCACGATGCACGCCACGACGCTCATCGCCGCCATCGACGCTCAGGCTGCCGGTGACCCGGTCGCCGCCGCCTCGCTGCTGCGTGACGCCGTGCACCACATGTCGGGCACCGCCGACGTGCTGGCCGCCGCCACCGTGCAGCTCATGCCGGAGAAGTTCGCCGGCTGATCCCTGCGGGGTCGGCCCACGTGCTGGGACGAGGCCGATCCCGCAGCCACACACCTCCCAGCCCCACCCGGCGACGCCGGCGCGACGACCTCGCGCCGGCGTCGTCGCGTCGCGTCACGGCCGGCGCATACCCACACCCGATGGCGAGTCCCCTGGAGTCCCGGCAGAACACACGTTCGGCTCGTACACTGCGTCCCGTGGCCGACAAGCTCGTCGTTCGCGGAGCCCGCGAGCACAACCTCAAGGACGTCTCGATCGAGCTCCCGCGGGACCGGCTGATCGTCCTCACCGGGCTGTCCGGCTCGGGCAAGTCGTCCCTCGCGTTCGACACGATCTACGCCGAGGGCCAGCGCCGGTACGTCGAGTCGCTGTCGTCCTACGCCCGCCAGTTCCTGGGCCAGATGGACAAGCCGGACGTCGACTTCATCGAGGGCCTCTCGCCGGCCATCTCCATCGACCAGAAGTCCGCGTCGCGCAACCCGCGCTCGACGGTCGGGACCATCACCGAGGTCTGGGACTACCTGCGCCTGCTCTACGCCCGCATCGGCGTGCCGCACTGCCCGCAGTGCGGGAGCGTGGTCACCCGGCAGACGCCGCAGCAGATCGTCGATCGCGTGCTGGAGCTGCCCGAGGGCACCCGGTTCCAGGTCATGGCACCCGTGGTGCGGGGTCGCAAGGGCGAGTACGACAGCCTCCTGCAGGACCTGGCGCAGCAGGGCTTCGCCCGAGCCCGCATCGACGGCGAGCTCGTCGAGCTGGCCGACCTGAAGGACACCAAGCTCGAGCGCTACGAGAACCACACGATCGAGGTGATCATCGACCGCCTCGTGAGCCGCCCCGGCATCGAGCGCCGCCTCACCGACTCGCTGGAGACGGCGCTGCGCCTGGCCGACGGCGTGGCCGAGGTGCAGCTCGTCCCCAAAGAGGGCGAGGGCGAAGAAGAGGTGCTGACGTTCTCCCAGCACCTGGCCTGTCCCAACGACGGCTGGTCGATGGAGGAGCTGGCGCCCCGCAACTTCTCGTTCAACTCGCCGTACGGCGCGTGCGCCCACTGCGACGGCCTCGGCACCCGCTTCGAGGTCGACCCCGACCTGGTGATCCCCAACCCCGACCTGTCGGTCGAGGAGGGCGCCATCGGCCCGCTGTCGGCCAGCCGCACGCAGTACTTCGAGCGGATCCTGGCGGCCGTCGCGGCCGAGGTCGGCGCCAAGACGACGACGCCGTGGTCGAAGCTGAAGGCCAACCAGAAGAAGGCGTTCCTCTACGGCCTGGGCACGAAGAAGGTCCAGGTCTCGTACAAGAACCGCTACGGGCGAGGCCGGTCCTACGCCACGACCTTCGAGGGCGTGATCCCGTACCTGCAGCGCCGCCACGCCGACGCCGAGTCGGACTGGACGCGCGAGCAGGTCGAGTCGTACATGCGTGAGGTGCCGTGCCCGGAGTGCGGCGGGGCCCGCCTGAAGCCGGAGTCGCTGGCCGTCACCATCGACGGGCGCAACATCTCCGAGCTGTCGTCGCTCGCCATCCGCAACGCGGCGGCCGCGCTCCTCGAGCTCAAGCTCAGCGAGCGCGACAAGATGATCGCCGAGCGCGTGGTGAAGGAGATCAACGCGCGCCTCGGGTTCCTGCTCGACGTCGGTCTCGGCTACCTCTCGCTCGACCGCAACGCCGGCACGCTCGCCGGTGGCGAGGCGCAGCGCATCCGGCTCGCATCGCAGATCGGCTCGGCGCTGGTCGGCGTGCTGTACGTGCTGGACGAGCCGTCGATCGGTCTGCACCAGCGCGACAACAAGAAGCTGATCGACACGCTCGTGCGGCTGCGCGACCTCGGCAACACCGTCCTCGTCGTCGAGCACGACGAGGAGACGATGCGCGTCGCCGATCACATCGTCGACATCGGCCCCGGCGCCGGCGAGCACGGCGGCGAGGTCGTGCACTCGGGCACCTACGCCCAGCTGCTGAAGAACAAGAAGTCGATCACCGGCCAGTACCTCAGCGGCAAGAAGTCGATCCCGATCCCGGAGATGCGGCGCAAGCCGGGCGACGACTGGATCACGATCCGCGGCGCTCGTGAGCACAACCTGCAGGACATCGACGTCGAGATCCCGCTCGGCTGCTTCGTCACCGTGACGGGCGTGTCGGGATCGGGCAAGTCCACGCTGATCAACGAGATCCTGCTCAAGTCGCTGATGCAGAAGATCTACAAGTCGAAGACCGCGCCCGGTCTGCACAAGAAGGTCGAGGGTGCCGAGTCGCTCGACAAGGTCATCGACATCGACCAGTCGCCCATCGGGCGCACGCCGCGGTCGAACCCCGCCACCTACACCGGCGTGTTCGACCACATCCGCAAGCTGATGACGCAGACCACGGAGGCGAAGGTCCGCGGCTACCAGCCCGGTCGCTTCTCGTTCAACGTCAAGGGCGGGCGCTGCGAGGCGTGCGCGGGCGACGGCACGATCAAGATCGAGATGCACTTCCTGCCGGACGTGTACGTCCCGTGCGAGGTGTGCAAGGGCGCCCGCTACAACCGGGACACCCTCGACATCACGTTCAAGGGCAAGAACATCGCCGAGATCCTCGACCTGCCGATCGAAGAGGGGCTCGAGTTCTTCGCCAACCAGCCGCCGATCGCCCGGCACCTCTCGACCCTGGTCGACGTCGGCCTCGGCTACGTGCGGCTCGGCCAGCCGGCGCCCACGCTGTCCGGCGGTGAGGCGCAGCGGGTGAAGCTGGCCAGCGAGCTGGCCAAGCGCTCGACCGGCCACACCATCTACATCCTCGACGAGCCGACGACCGGCCTCCACTTCGAGGACATCCGCCGGCTGCTGTCCGTGCTCTCCCGACTGGTCGACCAGGGCAACACCGTGCTCGTCATCGAGCACAACCTCGACGTCATCAAGACCGCCGACTGGATCATCGACCTCGGCCCCGAGGGCGGCGACGGCGGCGGCACGGTGGTGGTCGAGGGCCCGCCCGAGCTGGTGGCCAAGACCGAGGGCTCCTTCACCGGCCAGTTCCTGAAGCCGATCCTCGGCGTCTGACCTACGGGACGAAGCGGCCGCCGCTGAACTCGGTGCCGGCAGCGATGAAGCAGACCTGGTTGCCCCACGGGTCGACGCCGTAGAAGGACGTCTCGCCCCAGTCGTAGGTGCGGATGTCGGCCTGCAAGGTGCCCCCGACGCCGAGCCACGTGTCGCGCACCGTCTCCAGCGATTCCTCCATGGAGAAGTAGATGTGCTCGGGGTTCGGCTGGAGCTCGGCCTTCTGCGGATCGATGATGCCGACGACGACCCCGCCGCCGTCGAAGTAGTGGCGGTTGACGGCAACGCGCTCGCCGGGTGCGGCGAACACCTCGCCGTAGAACCGGCTGGCGGCGTCGATGTCCCGAACCGGGATGAGGATCCGATGGAGCTTCACGGTGCCAATGCTGTCGTGACCGCTGGCGGTGCTGCTCGTGCGGTGCGCTCGCGGCGGATGCCGACGGCCACGGTGGCGACGACCACACCGAACCCGGGGACGAGCCAGTAGGGGATGAGCACGTTCAGCACGGCCGCGACGACGGCCAGCCGGCGCGAGATCGCTCCGACGTGCTGGAGCCCGAACGTCGCGGCCATCGCCGCGACGACGGCGTAGAGCGGTGCCGTGTTGGCGAGATCGTGCGCATCCGAGATGACGGTCGTCTCCTGTAGGAGGTCGGTCGACGTCGCCGCCTGACCCGAATCGATCAGCGCTTCGACGACCCGGACGTTCCCGATCGCGATGGCCACGCCGGCCGCCAGCCAAGCGGCGAGACCGACGACGACGATCGGCGAGCGGCGAGCCGCCGGCGCGAGCCAGAGCAGCAGGCCAGACACGGCGGTGGCGAGGAACACGAACGATCCACTGCCGAGGTGCTCGCTTGCGTGGCCACCCACGTCGTACCGACCGGTGTAGGCGACCTGCTGCAGGACGAGCGAGGCGCCGATGGAAGCCGGCACCGGCCACCACCGTCGGAGGAAGGACATGACGTCACCTCTCTGCGTGCACGAAGCCCTCGACCGCGCCGCTGTGGCCGAGCACTGGTGACCGACAGCCTCCCACCACCGTCCACCCGGCGGCGGTCGCGGCGCGCCGGACCAGCTCGAGCGAGCGGTCCAGCGCCGTCTCCTGGTCCTCCGGTAGGGAGCCGAGGTGGAGCTCGAACATCGGCTTCACCAGTGCCAGCAGGTCAGCGCCGGCCGCGAGCTCGATCGCCAGCTGGGGAAGCGCGTCGGCCAGGGAGAGGTAGGAGAGGTCGAGGGTCACGACGTCAACCGGCTCGTCGACGCGCGCGTCGGCCAGGTTGGTGCGCTCCATGTTCACCACCCGGTCGTCCTGGCGCAGCGAGCCCAGCAGCTGCCCGAACCCGGCGTCGACCGCGTAGACCCGCGAGGCGCCGGCGTCCAGCAGCGCCCGTGTGAACCCGCCGGTGGAGGCGCCGCAGTCGAAGGCCACGCGGCCTCGCACGTCGACGCCGAACCGGTCCAGCGCGAACGTCAGCTTCTCGACGCCGTGCAGCTCCTTGACCGGGACGTCGCGCCAGGTGGGCCGCGGCTTCTTCGTCACCTGCCGGCTTCGGCCGCCGCCTTGACCCGCTCGAGCGTGACGCGGATGTTCTCGGCGTTGTGCGTGGCGCGGTCCTTCACGCCGGTCACGGGACCGGCGATCGCCTTCATCCACCCGCTCCGCTGGTCCTCCCACGACTCGGTGACGTCGCAACCGTCGCCGCTGGGGGACAGGTGGTAGCCCCACCGGGCGACCTTCCACGGGCCGACCGACACGTCGAACACGAAGGCCTTGCCCGGCGTCGCCTCCACGACCGTCGCCGTCGTCGACCAGCTCCGGAAGCCGTCCTTGTTCCTGCCCCGGAACTTGACGCCGGGCGCTGGGCCGGTGGCACCGTCCAGCCAGCGCCCGCCCGTGTTCTCCGGGCTCCACTCGCCCATCCGAGGCAGGTCGCTCACCAGGTCGTAGACGGCCTGCGGGGACGCCTTGATGTGAGTGGTGACGGACACGGGATCGGCCATGGGTCGGAACGATAGGTTCCGGCCATGGCTGATGATGTCGTGCTGCACGAGGTCCGCGACGACGGCGTCGGGATCCTGACCCTGAACCGCCCGGAACGGATGAACGCGTGGACGG
>DASUCO010000303.1:0-9571 GCA_036275955.1 Acidimicrobiales bacterium | reverse complement strand
GAGCCGGTTGGGGTGGGCGCCGCAGTACTCGGCGATCCAGCGGTTGTAGGCGTCGAAGCACGCCTTCTTGAGGTCGAAGTCGTCGAGGTTGCACAGCACCATGCCGACCGTCGGGTAGATGATCTCCGCCGACACGCCGTCACGCTCCTGCTCGGCCATGCGGGCCTCGGGGTCCCAGCCGCCGCGGTGCAGCTCCTCGAACTTCACGCCCTTGACGCGGATCTCCGAGGGGTCCTTCCCCGCGGCGGCGACCAGCCCCATGGGGATCGGCACCGGCGATCCCTCGACGGTGTAGAGGTCGCCCACGCCCTCGCCCCCGTCGATCATCTTCGGCGCCCGGTCCCGCCACTTCGGATCGATGTAGTCGATGTAGGTGTTCGGCGCCTCGGTGATGTGCGAGTCGGCCGAGATCACCGGGTAGCTGCGAGCCATGTGGTCCCCCCCTGGTTGACACTCATCAGTGACACCCATCATCGTCCGCCGGAGTGCCGGTGGCAAGGACGTGACATGAGACAGATCGTGCGGGGTGTCGACTTGTCGGCTCGTCCGCCGGTAGCGTCACAGCGGTGAGCGCAGCAAAGCCCGACGCCGTCGAGCGCGATGCCCGCGCCTGGTTCGAGGCGAGCTGGGATCCCGACCTGTCGGTCGGGGCGTGGTGGCGCCGGCTGGCCGACTCGGGGTGGGGCTTCCCGACGTGGCCCGCCGACTGGTACGGCCGCGGCCTGGCGCCCCACGAGACCCGCGGCCTGGCTGCGGTCCGCCGTGCGGTCGGCGCGCTCGGGCCGCCGGCCGGCATCGCCCAGGGCTTGGCCGGCCCGACGATCATCGCCCACGGCACCGATGAGCAGCGACGCCGCTTCCTCCCCGGCATCACCGGCGGCGAGGTCTGGTGCCAGCTCTTCAGCGAGCCGGGCGCCGGCTCCGACCTCGCCGGGCTGCAGACGCGTGCGGTGCGTGACGGCGACGAGTGGGTGGTCAACGGGCAGAAGGTGTGGACCTCGGGTGCGCACATCGCCACGTACGGGATCCTCATCGCTCGCACCGATCCCGACGTGCCCAAGCACCGCGGCCTCACCTACTTCGTCATCGACATGCGCCAGCCGGGCATCGAGGTGCGGCCGATCCGGGAGATGACGGGCCGGGCCATCTTCAACGAGGTCTTCTTCACCGACGCCCGCGTGCCGCACGAGAACGTGGTCGGCGAGGTCGGCGGCGGCTGGGGCGTTGCCCTCACGACCCTCGCCAACGAGCGAACCATGCTCGGGGCCGGCTCGTTCGGCAGCTCGGGCGGAGGGCTGTCCATCCGCCCCGCCGATCTCGGCCAGCGTGCCGGCGACGTGGCCCGCGCCGCCGAGTCGCAGGCCGCAGTGGCTGCGGCGTCCTCGGGTGCCGGCGACCTGCTGCGCAGCCTCGTCGACGAGCACGGCCGAGGCGGCGACCCCGTGTTCCGCCAGGAGGTGGCGCGCATCCACACGCTCCTCGAGATCGCCCGCTACACCGACCTGCGCGTCCGCGCCGCGGTCGACCGTGGCGGCCGGCCCGGACCCGAGGTGTCAGTCGGCAAGCTCGCCGCCAGCCAGCTGCTGCGGGAGCTGCGGGAGACGATGTTCCGGGTCTGCGGCCCGTACGCGACGTTGTGGGGCGACGACGCGCCCCGCGGCGGCCGGGTGCACGAGGTCGGGTTCTCGAGCTACCTCATCTCCATCGGCGGTGGCACCGACCAGGTGCAGCGCAACATCATCGGCGAGCGGGTGCTGGGTCTGCCGGCGGAGCCGCGCACCGACAAGGAGCTCCCGTTCTCGGCGCTGCCGTCGAGCACCCGATGACCAACAACAGGATGGGTTGATGACCACCAGCGACTGGACCAACGACTTCGATCTGCTCGATCCCGACTACGTCCGCGACCCGGCCAGGGTCTGGGGCGAGGTGCGGGAGCGCTGCCCGATCGCGTTCACCGAGCGATGGGGCCGCACGTGGGTCCCGGTGGGCTACCGCGACATCGCCGACATCGCTCACGATGTCGACCACTTCTCCTCCCGCGACATCGCCGTCATCAACACCCGCCGCCTCGAGGACCCGGACGGGCTCTTCCGGCTCGAGGCGCCGCCGATCACCTCCGACCCGCCGGTGCACACCTGGGCTCGCCGCCTCCTGCTCCCGGCGTTCGGCCCGAGCGCGATCGAGACGCAGACCCACATCACGCGCGGCCTCGCCAACGAGCTGCTCGACGAGATCGCCGACCGCGGTCGCGCCGATGCCGCCACCGACTACGCCCAGCACATCCCGGTGCGGGTCATCGCCCAGATGCTCGGCGTCCCCACCACCGATGAGGAGCTGTTCACCAGCTGGGCGGTGCGCATCCTGCAGGAGGGGATCACCAACATCGAGCACGCCGCCGGCGCCGTCATGGAGCTGATCACCTACTTCAGCGAGCGGCTCGCCGAGCGCCGCGCCGTGCCCGACGCCGAGCGTCCGGATGACCTGCTCACCCTGCTGGTCGACGCGGTGGACGACGACGGTGAGCCGCTGACCGATCGCCACACGATCGGCACGTGCTTCCTGTTGCTCCTCGCCGGCATCGACACCACCTGGAGCGCGATCGGCTCGAGCCTCTGGCACCTCGCCGCCAACCCCGACGACCAGGCGCGGCTCCGAGCCGAACCCGACCTGATGCCGGTGGCGGTCGAGGAGCTGCTGCGCTTCTACAGCCCGGTCACCATGGCGCGCTACGTCGTCGACGACGTCGAGGTCGGCGGCTGCCCGATGCGTTCGGGGGACAAGGTGCTGCTCACGTTCCCGGCCGGCAACCGCGATCCCGAGCTGTTCGAGGACCCCGACACCTTCGTCATCGACCGCGCCCGGAACCGCCACTTCGCCTTCGGGTCGGGCATCCACCGCTGCCTCGGTTCGAACCTGGCTCGCATGGAGCTGCGCGTCGCGCTGGAGGAGTGGCTTCGGCGGGTGCCGACGTTCACACTCGCCGATCCTGACGCCGTCACGTGGACGGGCGGTCAGGTCCGCGGGCCGCGGAAGGTTCCCGTTCGCTGGTAGTCGCGCCCCTGGGCGAGTCGTGGCTCGAGTGTCGCGAGGAGCCGGTCGAACACCTCGTCCGGTGAGCCAAGGCCGTCGACGGTGACCAGGGCCCCGCGGCGGTCGAGCCAGACGAGCAGCGGCGTCGACTGCTCGTCATAGAGGGCCAAGCGGCGCGCGATCGCCTCGTCGGTGTCGTCGTCGCGGCGGCGCGCGATGCCCCCGCAGGCCGGGCAGGCGAGGTGGTGGGTCCAGCCCTCCGGCGCGGCGGTCAAGGCGCCGCAATCGTCGCAGACCCGACGGGCGATCAGCCGGGGCAGCGCCGCCGCGGCCGGGACGTCGATCTCCACGGCGACGTCGGCGGCGCGGTCGCCCAGCACCTCGAACAACGCCTGCGCCTGCGCCAGCGTCCGCGGGAAGCCGTCCAGGAGGTAGCCGGCCGAGCGGGACGCCGGTGCCGCCAGGCGGGCGGCGACCAGGTCGAGCACCACCTCGTCGGGGACCAGCAGGCCCCGTTCGACGTAGGCCCGCGCGTGGGCGCCGATGGGGGCGCCGGCGGCGATCGCAGCACGCAGGAGGTCGCCGGTCGAGATGTGCGGCACGCCGAGCCGGGACGAGAGGCGGGCGCACTGGGTCCCCTTGCCGGACCCCTGACGCCCGAGCACGATGACGCGCGCGCCGGTCGTGGACTCCCGGAGCGCGGCTTCGCCCGTGATCGGGTGGTCGGTCACCCCGCCCCGCCATCGTCCGCGTGACACAGAACACATGTTGTCATACGTCGCGACCCCGGGGGTCAGTCATCGCGTCGGTCGGCCCGGGCCAGGTCCGGCACCGGGCCATCCGGGTCGACTGCAGGCTCGAGCCCGGCGGCGAGGTCCTCGCCCATCGCCGCCGCCGAGCCGACGTGCGCAGTCGTGCGCAGCTCGCGCTCGCGCAGGAAGCACGCGATGACGAGGCCGATCAGCGCGAAGGGGATGGCGGCCAGGAACACGACGTGGATGCTGCGCGAGAAGCCCTCGACGATGGCGGCGCTGATCGGTGCTGGCAGGTTCCTGATCTGCTCGGGCGAGCCGAGGAGGCTCGACAGGTCACCGGCGCCGCCGCCGAGCGCGTCCCGGGCGCCGGCGGGGAGCAGCCGGGGGATGTGGTGGGCGAGGCGGTTGCTCATGATCGCCCCGAAGATGGCGACGCCGACGGCACCGCCCATCGAGCGGAAGAACGTCACGGCGGACGTGGCCACGCCGAGGTCGCGGTGGTCGACCGCGTTCTGGGCGGCGAGCACCAGCACCTGCATCACGAGACCGATGCCGACGCCGACGACGAAGATCGACATCCCCATCTGGAGGAGGCTCGTGTCGGTGTCGAGCATCGACAGCAGCGCCAGGCCGACGGGCAAGATCACGAGGCCGATGATCGGGTAGCGCCGGTACCTGCCGGTGCGAGCGATCAACCGACCGACCGAGATCATCGTGGTCATCATCCCGAGCATCATCGGCACCATGAACAGCCCGGAGATGGTTGGGCTCTTGCCCTTGACGATCTGCAGGTACTGCGGCATGAAGATGATGGCGCCGAACATCGCGAGCCCGACGACCAGGCTCGTCAGGCTCGCCACCGTGAAGACGTCGTTGCGGAACAGGCGAGGCGGCAGGATCGGTTCGTCCGCTCGCCGCTCCTGCAGCACGAACAAGGCGAGCATCGCCACACCGAACAGCGCGAGGCCGATGATCGTGGCCGAACCCCACTCGTGCTCCCGGCCGCCCCACTCGAGCGCGAGGAGGAGGGGGGAGACGCCGGCGACGAGCAGCCCGGCCCCGAGGTAGTCGATTCGGTGCTGCACTCGCTTCAGGTCGACCTTCAGCACCGCGCTGGTCACGACCAGGGCGACGATGCCGATGGGCAGGTTGATGTAGAAGCACCAGCGCCAGGAGAGGTGGTCGACGAAGAAGCCGCCGAGGAGCGGACCGGCGATGCTCGCGAAGGCGAAGACCGATCCCATGTAGCCCTGGTACCGGCCCCGCTCCCGCGGCGACACGATGTCGCCGATGATCGCTTGCGACAGCGCCATGAGCCCGCCGGCGCCGAGGCCCTGCACGGCGCGAAACACGACGAGCATCGTGAGGTTCTGTGCCAGGCCGATCAGCATCGACCCGCCGACGAAGACGACGATGGCGATCTGGTAGAGCCGCTTGCGGCCGTAGAGGTCCGAGATCTTCCCCCAGAGCGGCGTGGAGACCGTCGAGCTCAGCAGGTAGGCGGTGACCACCCAGGCCAGGCGCTCCTGGCCGCCCAGCTCGCCGACGATGGTCGGCAGTGCGGTCGACACGATCGTCTGGTCCAGCGCAGCGAGCAGCATCCCGGCCATCAAGCCGGTGAACACGATCAGGATCTGCCGGTGGGTCAGTGCCTGGTGGCCGGTCGCCGTCGTGCTGTCGGTCATCGTTCGTCTCCCTGCTCCGCGTCGACGCGGTCGATGAGGTCGGAGTTCAGCCGCTCGAGATAGCGGGCGAGGCGGTCGAGGTCCGACTGGCTCCATTCGGCGAGCAGCTCGGCGAGCGCCTCGTGTCGCGCGGCACGGATCTCGTCGAGCGCCCGCCGTCCGGCATCGTTGAGCGCGAGCTTCGCGGCGCGGTGGTCGGCCGCGTCGACCGTGCGCTCCAGCAGGCCCAGCTCGCACAGCCGGCTCACGTGCCGGCTGGCGGTGGAGACGTCGATGCCGAGCTGCTTGGCCGTCGCCGAGAGCCGCGTCGTGCCACTGTCGCCGATCGCGGCGAGCACGATGTAGGCCCCGCGCTCGATCCGCGCGCCCGCCCGGCGAACCAGTCGATCGTGGGTGCGCGGGAGGTTGCCGAGCCGCAGGAGCGTGACCAGGGCGTGCTCGAGCCGGTCGACCGACGGACCCACCGCCTCATCATAGTTGGTGGGCCCAACCAACCGAAGCTGTCGCGAATCGATCGGCCTTCGGAACGTCGATCTACGCAGGAGGTCGCCGTCGCGGCGACGAAGAGGGTGACACGTGTCACGGTAGAGTGACACCGGCGGCCTTGCCGTCGCGGCATCACGACGCAGCAAGTGCGAGGGGGAAGATCATGGTCGGAAGACGTTCACAGCTCCGCCGGACGGTGATGGCGGCGGGGCTCGGGGTGCTCGCCATGATCGGCGTGCAGGTCTCGTCGACTGCGGCCACCGGCGAGGAGGTCTTCGCTGCTGGATCTGGCAGGGCGTCGGCGAAGCTCGTCAAGGTGGGTCCGGCGCGGGGGGCGCTCACGCTCGCACCGCAGTTCGGGCTCGCGCTCGCCGACTACCTCAACACCCGGGGCCGCGGGGACGCTCGCACGGCTGACTTCGCCGCGCTGAGCGACTCGGTGCCCCCGGAGCTCCTCGAGCAGCTGCCGACGGTCAAGGTCGAGTCGACCGACGAGGACGCCGAGACCGGCGAGACCGTCACGGTCGGCACGCCGCCCGAGGTGCCGCTCAAGCTGGGCGGTGCCGAGCTCCATGCCGACGCGGGCCCGTCGCCCCACGGCGCGTCGTCGTTCACCGCCGCGGCCATGGACCTCGGCGTGGGCACCATGTCCGGAGCTCGTGCCGAGTCGCGCACCGGCGTCGTCGACGGAAGCGTCCGCGAATCGGTGGCCCGGGTCGTCATCCCCCGACTCGAGCTCGCCGATGGTGCCGTCGTGCTGGAGAACCTCACCTGGCTCGCCGTGCAGCGCACGGGAGGCGAACAGGTCGAGCAGGCGACGTTCTCGGTCGGCGCCGCCACGGTCGCCGGGCAGTCGCTCGCTGCGCCGTCGGGCGGCGACCTGCCTCTCGCGGATGTGGCCGCCGCCGTTGCACCGGTGCTGGCGCCCCTCGGCATCGAGCTCACGTTCCCGGTGGCCCGGGTCGACAAGGGCGCCGTCGCTCTCAGCCCACTGCGAATTCGGTTGACCGCGTCGGATGCCGCCCCTGCCCTCGTCCCGGTCCTCGAAGGTGTCCAGCCGGTCCGCGAACCCGCCGTCGATGCCCTTCGCGAGGGGTCCGACGGCCAGGTCGACGCCGGCCTGCTCCTGGCCGACATCGGGTTGGGGGTCGTCACCGGCGGCTCCACCCTCGACATCGAGCTCGGCGGCGTGACCGCCTTCACGGCGGAGCCCGCCGCCGGGTTTCAGTTCGGTCGGTCCGGCGGCTTCGCCCTCGGGTTGACCGGCGGGGGGGCCTCGCTCGGCGGCACAGGTCGTTCGAGCACCGGCGGTGGCGGACTGGCCGCACCGTCGGCAGCCACGTCGCAGGCAGCGGCCGGCTCATCGGTTCCCGCTGGATCGGGCAGCGGCGGCGTCGAGCTGGACGCAACCCCGACGTCGTCGAGCGAGGAGCGGGGAGGGCCGCTGCTGGCGGTCGGCATCATCGGGCTCCTGGCCGCGGTGGCGGCGGCGATCGCCGACCTCCGCAAGGTGAGGACCGGTCGCCGGATCATCCCCGTCTGAGCAAGCGCCTGCCGAGACCGGAGCCAGCATGACCGAATCGATCCGTTCCAACCCGGCCGCGCCGTCCGCCGCCGGCCGAGTGCTGCGGGGCTACGCCCCGGTCGCGGTGCTCGCGCTGCTGTTCGTCCTCATGGCCGCCATCGTCCCTTCCACGAACGTCGACGAGCGCGCGACAGCCGCGGGCGGCGGGCCGGTCGGCGTGGGGTCCGGTGATGCGGCGGACGACGGGGGATCGGGCGAGACCGGCGCCGCGGGTGAACCGGGCACGCCGGGAGCCGGTGGCTCCGGTACCGATGCGGCGGCTCCCGGTGGCGGTCAGCCCGGCGCGCCGGCCGCGACCGGCGGGTGCCCCGACCGCGCCGAGCAGGTGCCGGGCGACCCCTACTCGCCGCCGTGCATCGCGTTCGAGGGAGACAACGGCGGCGCCACCGCCAAGGGCGTGACGGCGGAGGAGATCATCGTCTCCGCCCGCATCCTCAACGAGAAGGGCTTCCAGCAGACGCTGGCCCAGCTCGCCGGGGCCGACATCACCGACGAGCCCGAGGACGTCCGGCGAACCATCGAGACGCTCGCCGAGTACTTCAACCGGGCATTCCAGTTCTACGGCCGCAAGATGAAGATCGTCTTCTACGACGGGAAGGGCTCGGGCACCACCGAGCTGCAGGGCGGCGGCCAGGCCGAGGCCGAGGCCGACGCCATCACCTCGGCCGAGGAGATCGGGGCCTTCGCCGAGATCAACGGCTCCTCGGCTCCGTTCGCCGACGCTCTGGCCCGCAAGAAGGTGATCGCCTTCGGCACGCCGTACCTGTCGCGCAACTGGCACGTCGACCGGCGGCCGTACAACTGGAGCGTCGCCACCGACTGCTCGATCATCGTCGAGTCGGTGAGCGAGTTCGCCAATCAGACCCTGGCCAACAAGCCGGCCAAGTGGGCGGGCGGCAACCTCAAGAACAAGCCGAGGAAGTTCGCGGCGCTCTCGCCAGACAACCCCTGGTACATCGACTGCGTCGATCAGGGCATCGAGATCACCAGGGCGGCGGGCAACCCGGACCCCGTCCGCATCACCTACAAGCTCGACATCGACTCGATGTCGAACCAGGCCGCCAACGTGATCGCCAAGCTCAAGTCCGAGGGCGTCACCACGATCCTCTGCGGCTGCGACCCGATCATCCCGGTGTTTCTCTCGACCAAGGCGACCGAGCAGGGCTATCAACCCGAGTGGGTCGTCGCCGGTACGGCGCTGTCCGACATCGACCTGGTCGCCCAGCTCTACGACCAGGAGCAGTGGTCGCACGCGTTCGGCGTGAGCTTCCTGAGCTCGTTCCTGCCCATCGAGTCCGGCATCGGCTACAGCGCCTACAAGTCGGTGCGTGACGACGAGCCGGCGTTCGCGGTGGAGACCATCTACGCGCAGATGTACATGCTCGCGCTCGGCATCCACATGGCGGGCCCGAACCTCACCCCCGAGACGTACGAGCAAGGGATGTTCGCGTACCCGGGTGGCAGCGGCCCGTTCGGGACGTGGGGCTTCGACGAGGACAGCTACACCCCCACGCAGGACTACCGGGTGATCTGGTACGACCCCGAGGCGACGTCGGCGATGAACAACAAGCAGGGCGCCTACATCGAGGCGTACGACGGCCGCCGGTTCAAGCGGGGCGACCTGCCGGCGTCCGACCAGCCGCCCGTGTTCCGCCAGTGATCGCCACCACCAGAGCGCGGCTGGAGGACGATCGCCGGCTCCGTGCCGCCGCCATCGTCGCCGCGGTGGTGCTGGCGTACCCGCTCATCGGCGCGCTGCTCCCCGACGGCGCTCCGGTGGGCGTCGCCCTGCAGGGCGCGGTGTTCGGCACCGTCACCGCCCTCCTCGCGATGGGGCTGATCCTGCTGTACCGGACCGACAGCATCGTCAACTTCTCCTACGGCGCCAGGGGCCTCGTCGGCGGGAACCTCGGAGTGAACCTCTACCTCGAGGCCGACTGGAACTACTTCCTGGCCATGGGCGTCGGCGTGGTCACCGGGCTGATCGTCGGCGGCGTCGTCGAGGTCGTCGTCATCCGCCGGTTCTCAGA
>DASUCO010000302.1:0-2052 GCA_036275955.1 Acidimicrobiales bacterium | reverse complement strand
CAGATCGTCACGTTCGCGTCGCAGCCCGACGTGCGGCACCGGTTCGTGTTCCTCGACGACTACGACATCAGCGTCGCCCGCACGCTGCTGCACGGCTCCGACGTGTGGCTCAACACGCCGCGTCGGCCGCAGGAGGCCTGCGGGACCAGCGGCATGAAGGCGGCGCTCAACGGCGCGCTCAACCTGTCGGTGATGGACGGCTGGTGGGACGAGCTGTTCGACGGCGAGAACGGCTGGTCGATCACGTCGGCCGAGTCGATCGAGGACCTGGCCAAGCGTGACCAGGTCGAGGCCGAGAGCCTGTTCGCGCTGCTCGAGGGCCAGATCGTCCCGATGTTCTACGAGCGCCACGAGGGCCACCTGCCGCGTCGGTGGATCCGGCACGTCAAGGAGTCGCTGGCCACGCTGGGACCGCAGGTCGTGGCGTCCCGCATGGTGCGCGACTACGTCGAGCAGCTGTACGAGCCCACCGCGGCGCGAGCCGACGCGCTCGGCGCCGACCGCGGCGTGCGCGCCGTGGCGCTGGCCGGCTGGAAGGACCGCGTGCGCGGGGCGTGGAAGGCGGTGCACGTCGACGGCGTCGAGGCCGACGTCGCCACCGGTGACCTCGGCACCGAGCGCACGGTCACCGCCCAGGTCGCCCTGGGCGACCTGGCGCCCGACGACGTGCAGGTGCAGCTGCTGCACGGACCGGTCGGGCAGAACGACGAGCTCGAGCACAGCCAGGTCGTCGTGATGTCCGGTGACGGCGAACGCTTCACCGGGACGTTCCGGTGCGAGCACCCCGGCCGCTACGGCTTCACCGTCCGCGTGGTGCCCAGCCACCCCGACCTGGTGACCCCGGTCGAGCTCGGCCTCGTCGCCTGGGGCTGAACCCCGAGTTTTGGCCTGCATCGAACGCGCCCTGGCGCGTCGGATGCAGGCCAGAACGCGGGGTCAGAGGTCGAGGCAGACGATGCGGAGCTCGACGCTGGCACGCGGTGGCGCGTCGGGTCCCACGGTGGGATCGACGAAGGCCGAGTGCGGCGTGAAGTACGTCGTGCCGGCCGGCACCATCTCGGTGTCGTAGGTTCGGAACACGACGACCTCGTCGGCCGTCAGCGCCGGGAACGTGTACCAGGCGTGACGCTCGGGATCGTCGGGTGCGGCGATGGCGACCGCATCGAAGGGGTCGGCACCGGCGACGTAGCCGGTGTACCGGAACGGCACCATCTCGTCGCGACCGACGGTCCGCGAGTCGCACCACGCCACGGGCAGGTCCATCTTCGGCGGACCGACGTTGCGCCAGAGCTGCAGCATCAGGATCCGCCGCGCACCGGCCACGTCCTCCGCGGTCAGCCCAGCGCGCGCCAGCGCGGCGGCGCCACGGCCGCGCACGTCGCGGTAGTTCTTGCGCACGTGGTCGGCGTAGTCGTCGGCGAAGTCGGAGTGGACGAGGCGCACCGGGTGCTGCTCCCTCGCCCGCTTGGCCTCGGTCGCCGTGCGCCGCACGTGGTCGGCGACGAGCGCGTGGTCGAAGCCGGTGACCGAGCGGGCGAGCGCCTCCGCCTCGGGGTAGTGGACGGCGGCGATCTCGGCGTCGTCGGTCCAGTCCCGCACCGACGACGAGTGGTCCATCCGCTCGAAGCCGCACTCCTGCCAGGCGGGCAGCTCGGCGACGCGACCGTCGCCGATCTCGACCTCCCGCGCGCGGGGCCCTCCAGCGAAGCCCTCGCGCCCGACGTAGTGCATGGTCGCCCGGCAGTAGGTGGACACCGCTATGCCGTCACCTCGCGAAGGAAGTCGCGGAGGGGGCCGTTGACCTGGTCGGGGTGCGTGAGGTTGGCGGCGTGCGCCGCGCCCTCCACCTTGATCAGGCCGCGGCAGTCGGACAGCGCGTCGCACAGCGCCTCGGCCTTCTCCATCGGGATGGCCTGGTCGGCGGTGCCGTGCACCACGAGCGCCGGGCACAGGATCTCGCCCAGGCGATCGGTGATGTCGTCCCGCTCGAACAGACAGTCACCGGCGGGACCCATGTTCTCGCGCGGCAGCTTCTCCCACTTCTCCCGCCAC
>DASUCO010000301.1:0-5862 GCA_036275955.1 Acidimicrobiales bacterium | reverse complement strand
GACGTCGGCTGCCCGCTCGGGCGCGGCGGCATCGTCGACTTCGTCGCGGCGCGGCAGGCGCCCGAGCCCCACTGCGCCGAGTGGCCGACGCGGTGGCGCACGATGGCCGAGGGACTCGACGCCGCCGTCGTCGGCATCGGGCCGTGGGATGTGACCGATCGCAAGGTCGACGGCGAGTGGACGCACATCGGCGAGCCCGCGTACGACGCCTTCCTCCGGCGCGAGATGGAGCTGGCCGTCGACGTGCTCTCCTCCGACGGCGCGCTCGTCGTGTGGCTCACCAGCCCGCGCATCACCTTCGGCGACGGCGAGCACCCGATCTCCGACCCGGCGCGCATGGACCGACTCAACGAGCTCATCGCCGATGTCGACGCCGCCCGCGAGGAGATGGTCGTGCTCGACCTGCGCGGCTACCTGCGCTCGCTGCCGGGTGACGAGATGGACCGCACGCTGCGGCCCGACGGCGTGCACTTCAGCGAAGAGGCGTCGGCCGACCTCGTCGACTGGCTGGCCCCCGCGATCATCGACCTCGTGCGCGGGCGATGATCTACGGCGCGGGGACGTTCCTCTTCGACGGCGATGGCCGGCTTCTCCTGATCAAAGAGGATTACGGCGAGCGTCGCTTCAGCCTCCCGGGCGGTCAAGTGGATGCAGGCGAGAGCCCGATCGAGGCAGCGCTGCGCGAGGCGCGCGAGGAGATCGGGTGTGAGATCCGCGTCACCGGTGTGGTCGGCGTCGCGCTCATCCGCTGGACGGACTTGTCCGTCACGGCGTTCGCCGGCGAGATCACGTCGGGGACGCCACACGTCGCGTCTCCAGGTGAGATCGCGGAGGCGCTGACGCGGCGGCGCGTGGTGAGCGCGGGTTGGTCGTCGTCGAGGACGAGCCGCCGGACGGAGGAGAAAGCCGCACGTAACACGAACAGGTGTTCGATATGATGCCTTCATGGCACTTCGTACACTTCCGCTCGGGCGGCGGTGGCGCAATTGGCTGACGCGGGGGCCTCAAAAGCCTCTGTCCTTCGGGACGTGCGGGTTCGAATCCCGCCCGCCGCACACGTGAGTCGATGAGGCCACTTGAGGACGTGCTCGCCGTCGCGGCAGAGCTCTCGGCTGGTGCGTCCGCGGCCGAGGCATCGCGAAGGACAGGCATTCCATGGCGAACGATTCGCAAGTGGGAGCTCGCCGGCATGGCGACTGTCGCCGCCCGGCGACTTCCCGCACGACTGTGTGCGGCAGGCACGTGCGCGCTCATCGATCGTCTACCGGAGGACCGCTACGCGTATCTCCTCGGGCAGTACCTCGGTGACGGCTCGTTGGTGCGGTTCCCGCGCACCTGGCGCCTCGAGGTCCATGGGGACGAGAAGTACGTGTCGATCGTGAGCGAAGTTCGCGATGCCATGCTCGCGGTCATGCCGACCTCGAAGGTCGGCATCCGTCATCGCAATGGCTGCGCCGTCGTGTCGTCATACGGCAACCACTGGGCGTGCCTGTTCCCGCAACACGGTCCAGGGCCGAAGCACTCGCGAACGATCGAGCTCGCCCCGTGGCAGCGGGAGATCGCGACCGCCAAACCGAAGCAGCTGCTGCGAGGGCTCGTCCACTCGGATGGCTGCCGCGTGATCAACACCGTCAAGGGTCACGGGTATCCGCGCTACCACTTCTCGAATCGATCCGATGACATCCGCGGCATCTTCGTCTGGGCATGCGAGGTCGTCGGCATCGAATGTCGACACAACAACCGGTATTCGCTCTCCGTGGCGCGCCGCCAGAGCGTCGAGCAGATGGACACGTTCATCGGGCCCAAGCGGTAGGTGAGAATGCACCTCATGCGTCGTCTCCTCCCCGTCGCGCTCATCGCCTCGCTCCTCGCCCTCGTTCCCGCGTCGCCGGCGCGGGCGTCGCACACCCGCATCGCCGGCGAGGACCGGTACGCCACGTCGGCCGAGGTGAGCGAGAGCGCGATCGAGCCGGGCCGGGGCTTCGTGTACGTCGCCGGCGGTGCCGACTTCCCCGATGCCTTGGCGGCAGCGCCGGTGGCCGGCACCCGGCGCACGTCGGTGTTGCTCGTGCAACGTGACGAGATCCCCGCATCGGTGCGCGCCGAGCTCGAGCGGCTGCAGCCGGAGGCCATCTACGTCCTGGGCGGTACGGCCTCGGTGAGCGACGCCGTCATGCAGGAGCTCGACCAGTACGCCAGCATCGGCGTCGACCGCATCGCCGGCAACGACCGCTACGAGACGGCGGCGCGGATCAGCCTGTCGTTCTTCTCGCCCGGCGTCGCGTACGTCTACGTCGCCACCGGGGCGTCGTACGCCGATGCGCTGGCGGCCGGCGCCGCCGCCGTCGACCGCGGCTCGGTCCTCCTCGTCACCAGGAACGGCATCCCGCAGGCCACGGCCGAGGAGCTGCAGCGACTCGACCCGCAGGAGATCATCGTCGTCGGCGGCACCAACGCCATCGACGCCAGCGTCGAGGCCGGTCTCGCCCAGTACACCGATGGACCCGTCAGCCGGCAGGCGGGCGACGACCGCTACGCGACCTCGGCCATCGTGTCCTCTGGCGCGTTCCAGGCGCCGACCGACGCGGTGTACCTCGTGTCGGGCGCGTCGTTCGCCGACGCGCTGTCCGGGGGACCGATCGCCGGCGCCAACGACGGGCCGATCCTGCTGACGGAGCGCACGTGCGTGCCCGACACCGTGCGCGCCGAGATCACCCGTCTGGCACCGTCCCGCGTCGTCGTCATCGGCGGGACCGCGGCGGTGAGCGACGAGGCCGGTGAGCTGGCGTCGTGCGACCAGGACGCGCCCACGACGATCGGGGTGATCGCCACCGGGCTCGACACGCCCTGGGACGTCGCGTTCGAGCCGGACGGCACCGCGTACATCACCGAGCGCAATGGGCGGCTGCTGCGGCTCGAGCCCGGGGGTTCGCCGACGCTGGTGCAGACCATCCCCGGCGTGTCGGAGAACGGCGAGGGCGGGTTGCTCGGCCTCGAGCGCGACAGCGACGGCCTCCTCTACGCGTACTTCACGACGTCCAGCGACAACCGCGTCGTCCGCTTCCGTCCGGGTGAGACGCCGACGCCGATCCTCACCGGCATCAACGCCGCGAGCAACCACGACGCCGGCCGCCTGCGCATTGGGCCGGACGGGCTGCTGTACATCGGCGTCGGCGATGCCGCGGTGGCATCCGACGCGCAGGACTCCAGCTCGCTGAACGGCAAGATCCTCCGCATCAACCGCGACGGCAGCGTCCCCGCCGGCAACATCACCGCGACGTCACCCGTCTACGCACTCGGTCTGCGCGATCCGCAGGGCTTGGCGTTCGACGCCAGCGGCCGGCTCTACGCCAGCGAGTTCGGCCCCGACCGCAACGACGAGATCAACATCATCGTGGCCGGTGGCAACTACGGCTGGCCGACGGTGACGGGCGACGCCAACGACCCGCGCTTCATCGACCCGATCGTCGTCCGCCAGCCCTCGGTGGCGTCGTGGAGCGGCGCGTCGGTGGTGCGCGGCGGCGTCGAGGAGTGGGACGGCGACCTGCTCGTCGCCGCACTCCGCGGCGAGCGCCTCTACCGCTTCGACCTGGCCGGCGACGGCACGGTGATCGGCACGGGCGAGGAGCTCTTCACCGGGATCTACGGACGACTCCGACACGTCGAGCAGGCGCCCGACGGCTCGCTCTGGATCCTGACCAGCAACCGCGACGGCCGCGGTGACCCCGTCCCCGAGGACGACCGCATCATCCGGATCAGCTCCTAGCGGCTCTCCCGGAGCGCGTCGGCCACGGCCTGCACGCGCGCATCCGTCTCGATCTCCTCGAGAGGGATGGGGAGCGCCAGCTTCCAGTTGGGCCACTCGTCGGTGGTGCCCGGCATGTTGGGGCGCTCGGTGACCTCGAGCGCGTCGTCGAGCGTGCCGACCACGACCGCGCTCGCCCCGCGCGCCAGCGAGCGGTACGCGGCGGTCGTCACCTCGGACACGGACGCGTCGTCCTCGACGCCGGCTCGCTCGCGCAGCCGGTCGCGCATGGCCGACGCCTGCGGGTCGGTGCCGGTCCACACCCCGGCCACCGTCGGGAGGTCGTGGGTGGTGATCGCACCCAGCGCCTGGTCGGGCCAGTGCTCCGGCGGTGACGGCTCGAACCACAGCAGCCGGTAGGACAGGACGTTGCGCTCCCACAGCTCGTGGCGCACGGCGTCCTCGACGGTGCCGAGGTCCTCGCCGACGACCAGCGCGCCGGCGCGGTGGCTCTCGAGGGCCAGGATGTCGAGCAGGTCGGAGGACGGGTAGCGGACGTAGGTGCCGGACAGGCCCTCGTCGGTCGGGATCCAGAACAGCCGGAAGAGCCCCATCACGTGGTCGACGCGCAGCCCGCCGCCGTGTCGCAGCGCGGCGCGGACCGTGTCGATGAACGGCCGGTAGCCCTCGGCGCGCAGTCGCCACGGGACGAACGGCGGGAGGCCCCAGTCCTGCCCGTCGGGGTTGAACTCGTCGGGCGGGGCGCCGATGCGCATGTCCAGCGCCAGCAGGTCCTGCCACGCCCACGCGTCCGCGCCGCCGGCGTCGAAGCCGACGGCGAGGTCGTGCACCAGCGGCAGCGCCGACGCGGCCTCGAGCTGCACGTCGAGCAGCCACTGCAGCCACGCGTGGAACCCGACGACCTCGGCATGGGCTTCCGCATAGCGCCGCACCGCTGCGGCCTCGGGGTGCTGCAGCTCGCTGGGCCACGCCGTCCAGCCGTTGCCGTGCTCGTCGGCGATGGCGCAGAACGTGGCGAACTGCAGCAGTGGCTCACCCTGCTCGCTCAGCCACGCGTCGAGCGCGGGATCGCCCTTGAACCGCGCGAACACGAGCTCGAGCGCCTCGCGCTTGAGGCGCCACACGGCGTCGCGGTCGATGGTGCGATCGTCGTTCAGCGCGCGCCCGAGCCGAGCGAGGCGGTCGAGGTCGGCCCCGGCATCGGCGGCGCCGGCCACGTCCTCGACGCGCAGGTGCAACGGGTTCCGAAAGCGCCGGCTCGTCGGGTAGTACGGGCTGTCCTGCTGGGGGAGCGCCGGCGCGTTGGCGTGCAGCGGGCTGACGGTGAGGAGACCGGCACCGGCGTCACGCGCCCACTCGGCGGCACGGCGCAGGTCACCCAGGTCGCCGATGCCCCACGACTCCTTCGAGCGGGTCGCGTACAGCTGCAGGGCCCAGCCCCACGTGCGCAGGTTGGGAGGCAGCTGGCACCGACCGGGGCTGACGACGAGGCGCGTCGACGGTCCGCCGTCGCGCGGCACGAGCTCGTGGTAGCCGAGCGGCAGATCGGGCGGCAGCACGTCGACGTTGCGCAGCACCGTGCCCTCCTCGAGCACGACGTCGGCGGCTGACTGGAGGAACTCGGCGCGACCGGCCCGCACGCACCACAGCGGGTGGGCGGAGGGGGGCTCGGGGTGCTCGTCGGTGGCGCCCATGGTGCTGGCGACCGCGTGCAGCGTCTCCCCGGGCACGTCGTGCCAGTGTCCGAGCGCGTCCCAGTAGCCGCGCTCGATGCCCCATGCCCCGGGATCCACGGCCGCCGCCCTACCCGCCCGTCGCGGCGGGAACCGCGGCGCGTCGTCCTGGCAGCCGGAGCCGTCGCTGCACCAGCAGGATGCCGACGACGATCATCAGCCCGCCCAGCAGCATGCGCACGTGGAAGTGCTCGTCGAGCACGACGATGCCCAGCGTGACCGCGAACACGGGCACGAGGTAGGTCACGAGCGACGTCGTCGTCGGGCCGAGGTCGGCCACCGCTCGGTAGTAGAGCAGATAGGCGAAGCCGGTGCCGACGGCACCCAGCAGCAGGATGGCCAGCACACGGTGGGGCTCCAGGT
>DASUCO010000300.1:0-15977 GCA_036275955.1 Acidimicrobiales bacterium | reverse complement strand
GAGAGGACGCGCTCGTCGCGGAACGAGCCGTCTGGGTTCAGCGGCGTGTTGGCCTGGGCGACGACGTAGTCCTCTTCCTCGTCGGCCGCGAGGTACACGATCTCGTTGGACACCTTGCCGTTGCTGACCTTGCGGTACGGCGACTCGATGAAGCCGAACTCGTTCACCCGGGCGAACGTGCTGAGCGCGCCGATGAGGCCGATGTTCGGGCCCTCCGGCGTCTCGATGGGGCACATGCGGCCGTAGTGCGAGAAGTGGACGTCGCGGACCTCGAAGCCGGCGCGCTCACGCGACAGGCCACCGGGGCCGAGCGCCGACAGGCGACGGCGGTGGGTCAGGCCCGACAGCGGGTTCACCTGGTCCATGAACTGCGACAGCTGGGAGGTCCCGAAGAACTCCTTGATGGCAGCGACGACCGGTCGGATGTTGATGAGCGTCTGGGGCGTGATGGCCTCGACGTCCTGGGTCGTCATCCGCTCGCGCACGACCCGCTCCATGCGGGACAGGCCGATGCGGACCTGGTTCTGGATCAGCTCGCCCACGCTGCGGATGCGGCGGTTGGCGAAGTGGTCCTGGTCGTCGAGCTTGTAGCCGTGGGTGTTGTCCGCCAGGCGCAGGAGGTACGTGCACGCGGCGAGCACCTCGATGCGGCTCAACGTGGGCTGGTCGCTCTCGGGCTTCTCGACGCCGGTGAGACCGAACTGGTCGATGACGCGGTCGATCTCGGCGCCCAGCTTGCGGTTCAGCTTGTGGCGGCCGACGCGCGAAAGGTCGTAGCGCTTGTTGTTGAAGAACGCGTTCTCGAAGTAGTTGCGGGCGGCGTCGGCCGTCGGCGGCTCACCGGGGCGGGCGCGCTTGTAGATCTCGATCAGCGCCTCCTCCTGGGTGGGAGCGAGGTCCTTGTCCTTCTCCCACTGGCCCTCGAGGAAGTTGAACTCGCGGACGAACGCCTCGAGGAACCCCGGGTGCTGCTCCTCGTCGTAGCCGAGGGCGCGCAGCAGGACGAAGAGGGACAGGCGGCGCTTGCGGGCGACGCGAGTGCCGGCGGTGACGTCCTTGCCCGGCTTCTGCTCGACGTCGAACTCGATCCACTCGCCGCGGTAGGGGTGGATGGTGCCGGTGACCAGCTGGTGCTTGGTCAGGTTGCGGAGGCGGAAGCGCTCACCCGGCTGGAAGATGACGCCCGGCGAGCGGACGAGCTGGGAGACGACGACACGCTCGGTGCCGTTGATGATGAACGTCCCCTTGTCCGTCATCATCGGGAAGTCCCCCATGAAGACGGTCTGCTCCTTGATCTCGCCCGTGGAGGCGTTCATGAAGCGGGCCCGGACGAAGATCGGTGCGGAGAAGGTCATGTCCTTCTCCTTGCACTCCTCCACCGAGAACTTCGGCGGCGGACGAAGGTCCTCGTCGTCGGGGTCGAACTCGAGCTCGAGGCGGAGGGTCCCGCTGAAGTCCTCGATCGGGGAGATGTCCCGGAAGGTCTCAGCGAGGCCGTTGTTGAGGAACCATTCGAACGAGTGACGCTGGATGCTGATCAGATCAGGCAGCGGCTCGATCTCGTCGAGGTTCGCGAAGGAATAGCGCTCCCGGACTGCAGGGCGTGAAGGCACCGATTACTCCTCGAAAAGAGGGTGGGAAGGGACCGCGGGGCGCGCGAGAACCGCGTTGAAGCAGGACTTGCGAGACGGGCGCGACACGGCAACCGTCAAGCGTACGCACCGAGTGCGCGGGGCGCAACCCCCAACGGGGTCGCCACTCAAGCCCTGGCGGGCTGCGAGGAGGGTACGACGGCCCTCCGCGAAAAGTCAATGATTGCGGGGGCGTTTGCCGTCTGCTAGCGGTCGAGGACACCCTCGAGCGAGACCTCGCCCAGGGACTCGACCAGCAGGTCGGCCCGGGACAGGTCGAGCCCAGCGGTCAGGCCGTGGGGCACGGCCACCACGAACAGCCCGGCGTCCTTGGCCGCGGCCACCCCATGGGGCGAGTCCTCGACCGCGATCGAGCGCCTGGGATCGGCGTGGAGGGCCTCGCAGGCGAGGCGGTAGGAGGTCGGGTCGGGCTTGGCCGGGATCACCTCGTTGCAGCAGGAGAAGCAGGCGAACCGCTCGAGGAGGCCGAGCCGGTCGAGGTGGTGCTCCACCCAGTCGATCGGCGAGGACGAGGCGATCCCCACCGGGATGCCCAGCCGCTCGGCGTCGTCCAGCCACTCGAGCACCCCGGGCCGGATGCCGGCCTCGTCGATCAGCTCGTCCCGGCGCTGGCGACGCCACGCCCGCAGGGCCGGATCCAGGGTGCCGACCCGCGACTCGAGGACGGCCCAGTGGTCGGGGTCCTGGTCGCTGCCGATCGTGGCCTGCCACAGGGCGAGGTCGAGCTCGACCTCGTGCCGGGCGTACAGCTCGCCCCAGGCCCGGAACAGGGGCGTCTCGGTGTCGACGATCGTCCCGTCGAAGTCGAAGATCAGGGCTCGCGTCATGCCCGGAAGCCCTCGTACGCAGGCCGCAGGGCCATGCGCCGCCACGGCTGGGCCAGCACGTCCACGTTGTCGCACCACATCTCGACCGAGCCGATCCCGTCGCTCGGCATGGTGGCCAGGAACAGCGGATCGACGGTCCGGAACGGCCGGTCGTGGAACGGCACGCAGACGGGCTTGCCGGCGAGCTGGTCCAGGGCAGCGCAGATCGCGGCCTCGGAGTCGAGCGGCGCACGATGGGTGCCATAGGCGGTCCCGAACCACTTCGGATAGGGCGGCCACTGGTGCTCGTAGAGGAAGGTGAGGTGCATCACGGCCTTGGCCACGCGCGCGGTGATGATCGCCGAGCCCTGCACGTCGCCCCGCCCGAGCGTGCGGCCGATGAGCGGCAGCTCCTGGTCGATGCGGCGCCACGACGCGGCGATGAGGTAGCGCTCGACCTCGGGCGGATACCACTGCAGCTTCGTCCGCAGCTTCGTCAGGCCGCCGAGGTCGTCGCGGAACACCGTTCCAGCGATCACCTCGAGCACCGACTGGCCGGTGAGCAGCAGCCAATCGATCTCGTCCTCGGGATCGCAGCCGAGGTGCGACGACACGAAGCGCTGGAACGTGTAGAGCTCGACGCCGTCGGGCAGCGGCGGCACCTCGTGCTCGGTGACCACCGTGACGCGATCGCCCCAGTCGTGGTCCTGCGACATCTCGTCGTCGAGGCCGAGCACGTCGCTCCCCCGGCCGATCCGACCAGCGGCGTGCGGGATCCCGTCCAGCAGCGGCGCGACGTCGCGCTCGTAGAAGGCCTTGGACGCGTCGATGCCCCGCACCATCGGTAGATGATGCGGGGCGTCGAACGGGTCGTGCTTCGAGTTACTTGACCTCGACGGTGGCGCCGGCGGCCTCGAGCTGGGCCTTGGCCTTGTCGGCGTCTTCCTTGTTGACCTTCTCCAGGACCGGCTTGGGGGCGCCGTCCACGAGGTCCTTGGCCTCCTTGAGGCCCAGGCTGGTGAGGGCGCGCACCTCCTTGATGACCTGGATCTTCTTGTCGCCCGCGGCGGTGAGGATGACGTCGAAGTCGTCCTTCTCCTCGGCAGCAGCGGCATCGCCGCCACCGCCGCCACCGGCAGCCGGGGCAGCCATGACGGCGGCCGGCGCGGCCGCGGTCACGCCGAACTTCTCCTCGAAGTCCTTCAGGAGCTCGCTGAGCTCGAGCACGGTCATGTTCGAGATCGCGTCGAGGATCTCTTCCTTGGTAGCCATGGTCTACGCCTCCTCGGCGGTTGTCTCGGATGTCTCCGACTCGTCGGCCGCGGCAGGCGCCTCGGCCTCAGGGGTCTCGTCGGCCGCGGCAGGCGCCTCGGCCTCGTCGGCAGCGGCCTCGGCCGGTGCCTCCTCGGCCACCGCGTCAGCGGCGGCCTCGTTCTCGGTCACGGCGGCCTCGGCCGGCGCGGGATCCACGGCGGGCTCCTCCGCGGGGAGGGCCTCGCCGCCGGCGACCTTCTGGTCGATGAGCGCCTTCAGGCCGTACGCCATGTTGCGGGGCAGGGCCTGGAGCAGACCGGCCATCTTGGCCATCGGCGCCTGGAGCGCACCGGCCAGCTGGGCCAGCAGCACCTCGCGCGGCGGCAGCTCGGCCAGCGCCTTGATCTCGTCGCCGGAGAGCGCCTTGCCGCTCAGCACGCCGCCCTTGAGCACCAGGTTGGCGTTCGTGCGGGCGTAGTCGCGCAGTGCCTTGGCCACCGCGGCGGCATCGCCCTCCACGAACGCGATCGCCGTCGGGCCGGTGAGCGTGGCCTCGTCGATCTCGATGCCGAGGTCGCGCACGGCGAAGCGCACGAGCGTGTTCTTGTAGATCTTGTAGTCGCCGCCGGCGGTGCGCAGCGTGCGGCGCAGGTCGGCCAGCTCGCCGACCTTCAGGCCGCGGTACTCGGTCAGGAGTGCGGCGGACGACGACGACAGACGAGTCTTCACCTCGTCGACGACGGCGACCTTCTCCGACCTCGGTTCACCTTCTCTGGGCATGGGACTCCAAAACGACGCTGGGGTTCGCGCGCAGGCACGAACCCCAAAGGTCTTTCGGAGTTCGCCTCGGCAGGGCTTCCACCCCGAAGGGATGCCTGCTGTCTGCGGCGAGCAGATCTCGGTTGTGACTAGGAGGCTACCGGGGCACTCACGTCCGGACGCAAGCGGTTGGGATCGACCTTCACGCCGGGGCCCATCGTGGAGCTCACGGCGACCCGCTTGAAGTAGCGACCCTTGGCCGATGCGGGCTTCACCCGCTGCAGCTCCTCGACCACCGCTCGGAAGTTCGAGAGCAGGGCGTCGGCGCCGAAGCTGGCCTTGCCGATCGGTACGTGCACGTTGGCGCCCTGGCGCTCGGTGCGGTACTCGACGCGGCCGCCCTTGAACTCGGTGACGGCCTTGCCGACGTCGGTGGTGACGGTGCCGGTCTTCGGGTTCGGCATGAGGCCGCGGGGGCCGAGGGCACGGCCGAGCCGGGCCACCTGGGCCATGAGGTCCGGCGTGGCGATGGCCACGTCGAAGTCCATCATCCCGCCCTCGACCTGGGCCACCAGGTCGTCGGCGCCCACGAAGTCGGCGCCGGCGGCGCGGGCCTCGGCGGCGGCGTCGCCCTGGGCGAAGACGGCGATGCGGACGTCGGTGCCGGTGCCGGCGGGCAGCGCGACGGTGCCGCGGACCTGCTGGTCGGCCTTGCGGGGGTCGACGCCGAGCTGGACGACCATCTCGATCGTCTCGTCGAACTTGGCCGTGGCCAGGCTCTTGACGAGCTCGATCGCCTCGCCCGGCCCGTGGAGCTGGGTCTGGTCGTACCGCTTCGTCGCGTCGGTGTAGCGCTTGCCTGTCGCCATGAAGGCTCCCTCTGGGATCTGCCCGGGGCGAGGTGGACCGACCGGGACTTGGGTGGAGCGCGGGATGGTTATGACCGAGTCCGCCTCATTGCTCGGACCCGCTTCGAAGTGACGTCCTCCGCTCGAGGCGGCTCGGCCACTTAGGAGATCTTGATGCCCATCGAGCGGGCGGTGCCGGCGACCTGCAGCTTGGCTGCCTCGAGATCGTTGGCGTTCAGGTCGGGCATCTTGGTCTTGGCGATGGCCTCGACCTGCGCCTGGGAGATCGTCGCCGCGACCTCCTTGCCCGGGTTGTTCGAGCCCTTGTCGATGCCGACGGCCTCACGGATGAGCACCGCGGTCGGCGGGGTCTTGGTGACGAAGGTGAACGAGCGGTCCTCGAAGATCGTGATCTCGACCGGGACGATCGTGCCCTTCTGGGCCTCGGTGGCGGCGTTGTAGGCCTTGCAGAAGTCCATGATCGCCACGCCGTGGGGGCCGAGCGCGGTGCCGACGGGCGGCGCCGGGGTGGCGGCACCCGCGGGGATCTGGATCTTGACGATTGCGGCGATCTTCTTCTTGGCCATGCGTTCCTTCGAATTGGGCGACTGACAAGTCTGCCCGGCGGGTTAGAGCTTCGCCACCTCGGCGAACTCGAGCTCGACCGGGGTCTCCCGGCCGAAGATGTTGACGAGCACCTTGACCTTGAGCTGGTCCTCGTTGATCTCGGCGATCTGGCCGGAGAAGTCGGCGAACGGGCCGGTCTTCACGCGGACGCTCTCGCCCACCTCGTACTCGAGCTTCGGGCGCTGCTTGCGGGTCGGGGCGCCGTCCTCGGCCTCGTCCTCGGGGACGGCCAGGGCGGCCTCCACGTCACGGCGCGAGAGCGGGATGGGCTTGCCGGCGGTGCCGACGAAGCCGGTGACGCCCGGGGTGTTCCGGATGACGTCCCAGCTGTGGTCGTCCAGGAAGCAGCGGACGTACAGGTAGCCGGGGAAGACCTTCTTCTGGACGACGACCTTCTTGCCGTTCTTGAACTCGATGACGTCTTCCATGGGGATGACGACCTCGAAGATCGAGTCCTCCATGTTCATCGAGTGGATGCGGCTCTCGAGGTTGGACTTGACCTTCTTCTCGTAGCCGCTCTGGGTGTGCACCACGAACCAGTCGCCGACCTTGTCGTAGGGGCTCTGGCGCTTGGGCCGCGGCGCCTCCTCCTCGAACAGCTCGTCCTCGGTGACGACCTCGAGCTCGGCCTCGGGGGGGTCGTCGACGGTCTCCGCCTCGACCTCGGCGTTGGGCGCGAAGCCCTCGCCCGGCTTGGGCGCGTCCTCGGCGTCGCCGCCGCTGTCGGCGGTGCCGAACAGGGCCGACAGGTCGGCGTCGGGCGCGGTCTCGTTGGTCTCGTCGGTGTCGCTCACTGCGGGAGGCCTGTCAGTCGAAGAGGTAGAGGATGCCCTCGGTCGACAGGTAGTCGACGAGGGCGACGAACGCCGTCAGCACCACGACGGTCACGAACACGATGATCGAGAAGCGGACGATCTCCTCGCGGGAGGGCCACGCCACCTTGCGGAGCTCGCCACGCACCTCACGGACGAACTGCGTCGGCGTGGCGCGGTCGCTCTGGGCCCGGGGCGCGGGGCGCGGCTCGCTGCGGCGGGGTGCCGGCGTGCCGTCAGGGGCGAGCTCGCCCTGACGCCGCAGCTGGCGCTTCTGCTCTCGATTCATCGCCATGGCGAGACCCACTTCGGTTTTCTCGAGGGTTCGTGCCCGGTGCACGCGTTGGCAGGGCAGGAGGGACTCGAACCCCCAACCGCCGGTTTTGGAGACCGGTGCTCTACCAATTGAGCTACTGCCCTGGGTAGGGCAGGTCGAGGATAGCAGCGGGTCCTCGAAGGACCCCCAGAGGCGCCGGTCCGTCAGGCCGCGACGCGTCGGCGGGAGCGGTTCACCAGCAGCACCGCGGCACCAGCACCGGCCGCCGCGGTGGCGACGGCGATGCCGCCCACGTATGCGGCGCGGCGGCCGTTGAGGAGCGAGCGCACGGCCTGGCGCTCCCCCGCCGTCTCGAGCTTCACGAAGATGTCGGCGACGAGGCCGTGGGGCGTCGCCACCAGGTCCTCGCGCAGCGAGTGCAGCGCCTTCAGCAGCTTGCGGTACTGGGCCGCCTCGGCCTGGCAGCGCAGGCACGTCTCGACGTGCTTGCGGTCGCGGCGCTCGGTCAGGCCGGTGATGTCGCCGGCGGCGGCCAGCTTGTCGGCGATCTCGTCACACAGCATCGCGCTCACCCCGCGACCCGCTCGTCGTCCTCGCGGCCCGGGAACACGGCCTCGCGCAGCTTGCGGCGCGCCCGGTGCAGCCGCACCTTGGCCGCCGTCTCGCTGATGCCCAGCTCGCTGGCGATCGCCTCGTGGGGCAGGTCGTAGACGTCCCGCAGCACCACGACGGCCCGCAGCTTGGGGGGCAGGTCGTCGAGGGCGACCGTCAGGCGGTCGCGCAGGGAGGTGGCGCTGAGGGAGGCCTGCGGGTCGCGCTCGGGGTTCTGGTCGGCCAGGTACGACTGGGCGTCGTCGGACAGCTCGTCGTGCACGTGGCGGCGGCGCTTGCTCAGGTGCGTGTTCGCGCAGTTGGCGGTGATGCGGTACAGCCACGTCGAGAACTGCGCGTCGCCGCGGAACTTCCCGATGCCCTTGTACGCCCGGAGATAGGCCTCCTGCACCACGTCCCTCGCGTCCTCCTCGTTGCCGACGAGGCGGTAGGCCAGGGTGTAGGTGTCTCGCGACGTCACCCTGACCAGCTCGTCGAACGCCTCCCTGGAGCCGTCGCGTGCGGCGGCCACCAGCTCGGCCAGCTGTTCTGGCACCGAGGGATCAGACGGAGGGGGCCCAGCAGGCGTTACCTGCATCCCCATTACGGTACTGCGACCTAGCGGGTCTCCTTGTGGACCGTGTGGACGCGGTCCCAACGGCAGTACTTCTTCATCTCGATGCGCTCGCGGTCGTTCGTCTTGTTCTTCATCGTGATGTAGTTGCGGCGCTTGCACGTCTCGCAGGCGAGGGTGACCTTCACTCGCTTGTCGTTGCGGGGCATCGAGACTCCTTGCGGTTCTTCTTCACGTGGTGGTAGCGGCGGTCGGACTCGAACCGACGACAACTCGATTATGAGCCGAGTGCTCTGACCAACTGAGCTACGCCGCCTCGGTCCTGCTGGCTTGCGAGCCCCCTGTCAGAATCGAACTGACGACCTTTTCCTTACCATGGAAACGCTCTGCCGACTGAGCTAAGGGGGCGAAGGACGGGCCATGCTACAGCCCGTGCTGCGGCTGGCCACTGTCGACGACGCCGAGGCGATCCGGTCGATCTACAACGTCGAGGTCACGACCTCGACGGTCACCTTCGACCTCGAGCCGCGGTCGCTCGAGGTCCAGCGGGACTGGCTGGCCGCCCGGTCCGGCGCCCACTCGGCCATCGTCGCCGTCGAGGACGGGCAGGTGATCGGCTTCGCGTCGCTGTCCCCGTGGAAGGACCGGCCCGCGTACCGCACGTCCGTCGAGGACTCGGTGTACGTCCACCGAGAGCATCAGGGGAAGGGCGTGGGGCGGCTGCTGCTGGCCCGGCTCCTCGAGGTGGCGAACGAGTCGGGCTTCCACGCCGTGTTCGGCCGGATCGTCGGCGGGCACGAGGCGTCCATCGGGCTCCACCAGGCCCTCGGGTTCGAGGTCATCGGCGTCGAGCGGGAGGTCGGGCGCAAGTTCGGGCGATGGCTCGATGTGGTGGTTGTCGAGAAGCTGCTGCCGTGATGGTCAGGACTGACCATTGACGCTGGTTCCGACCGAAATGTGCCTTCCCGCCGGCCCAACGCGGCCGTACGTTCGAACGGTGGCGGACACGCGATCGGTGACGAGGCTCACGGTGTGCCTCGAGGTGGCGGTCAGCGGCTCCGACGACGAGTCGGTGCGCTGGGCGGTGGAGCGGGCGGCCGAGCGCGCCGCGATCGACGCCGGGGCCGAGGTCCTGCGCGCCGTCGTCACGTCCGACCCCTACTGACGGGCGTGCGCTGCTTCGGGGACGGCGATCCGCTCTACGAGGCGTACCACGACCACGAGTGGGGCCACCCGGTCACCGACGAGGAGGGGCTGTTCGAACGCCTCGTGCTGGAGTCGTTCCAGTCGGGTCTGGCGTGGATCACGATCCTCCGCAAGCGGGACGCGTTCCGGTCTGCGTTCGCCGGGTTCGACATCGACGCCGTCGCCGCGTTCGGCGACGACGACGTCGAGCGGCTCCTGTCTGATGCCGGCATCGTCCGCAACCGGGCGAAGATCGAGGCCGCCATCGCCAACGCCCGCGCCACGTGCGCGCTGCACGAGGCCGGCGGCTCGCTGCGGGAGCTGCTGTGGACCGACGAGGAGCCGGCCGTCGTCGCCAAGCGCATGAAGTCGCTCGGCTTCCGCTTCCTCGGTCCGACCACCGTCGAGTCGGCCATGCAGGCGTGCGGCGTGGTGGACGGGCACGGCGCCGACTGCCCCTGGCGCGGCGGACGCTGACGCGTCAGCGCCCGAGCAGCTCGAGGGCAGTCTGCTCGAGGGCGTCCGGTGCGCCCTCCTCCTTGCGGACCAGGCGGGTCTCGCCCAGGCGCAGCCGGTCGAGGTCGGCCGCCGAGAGCGGATAGGCGGTGTAGATCACGGTGGCGACGTTGCGCAGCCGATCGTGGCGGCGCAGCCGGTTGACCAGCGAGTAGCCATCCTCCTCGCCCAGCCGGACGTCCAGCACGAGCAGGTCGGGCTCGTCGGCCGCGCACCGCTCGATGGCAGCGGCCGCGCTCGCCGCCTCGACCACTCGCAACCCGTGACGGGCCAGCTGGGCGCCGATGACGCGACGGAGGTCGACGTCGTCCTCGACGACGAGCACGAGGGGTCCCCCGAGGTGCTGGCGCGCCTCGGAGGCGCGCGAAGCGCCGCTCGAGCCGGGCAGGACGATGCTGAACGTGCTGCCGACGCCAGGCGTGCTGGTGACGTCCACACGGCCGCCATGCCGCTCGGCGATCGTCTTCACGATGGCGAGCCCGAGCCCGGTGCCGCCGCGCTCGCGGGCGTCGGACGCGTCCACCTGTGAGAACCGCTCGAAGATCGACGGCAGCGCGTCCGCAGGGATGCCGCGTCCCTCGTCTCGGACGCGCAGCACGACGTCGTCCCCGTCGAACGCTGCTTCCAGCCACACCGTGCCGCCGGGGTCGGAGAACTTGATGGCGTTGCCGGCCAGGTTCGTCATCGCCTGCACCATCCGGTCGCGGTCGCAGACCAGGATCCCGCCTTCCGCGGTCACGACGAGCGAGACGCCGGCACCATCCGCGGCGCCGGCGAGGCCCTCGGCCACCTGCCCGAGGAGCTCGCTCGCGTCGACCAGGACCGGCTCGAAGGTCTCGTGACCGGCTTCGATGCGCTCGAGGTCGAGGATGTCGTTGATCAGCCGTACGAGGCGGTCGGTGTTGCTGACGGCGATGTCGAGCATCTCGCTGGCGTCACGCGGCAGGTCGCCGAAGGCGCCGCCCTGCAGGAGCCCCAGCGAGCCACGGATCGACGTCAGCGGCGTGCGCAGCTCGTGGCTGACGACCGAGACGAACTCGCTCTTCATGCGATCGAGACTTCGCAGCTCCTCCACGGTCGTCTCCAGACGCTCGGCCATCTGGTCGAGCGCGGCGGCGACGACGTCGACCTCGGCCAGCCCGCTGGCGGACGATCTCGCCGCCAGGTCACCGGTGCCGAGGCGGTCGGCGGTCTCCGCCAGGCTGCGCATGGGGCGGCTGACGGCACGGTCGAGGCGTCGGATCAGCAGGCCACTCACCACGAGGAAGGCGACGCCACCGAGCACGGCCAGGGACGTCGCCAGCACCGTCAGCCCGTCGACGACCTCCTCACGGTCGCGCACCTCGGCGCGCACCTCGTCGACCATGTCGGCGGTGAGGTCGCGCACGGCGTCGATGCGGCGCTTGCCGGCGCCGCTGGCGAACGCGTATTCCGCCTCGTCGCGCCGGCCGGCGGCGAGATCCTCGAGGATGGGGGCGGCGAACTCGTTCCGCCACTCGCCCAGGATCCTGCGCACGCCCTCGACGCGCCGGTCGCCGGGGAAGGAGCTCGCCACGGCGGCGATGGCGTGTTCGACCTCGGCGATGCTGGCTCGATACGGCTCGAGGAACTCCTCACGTTCGACGATGTAGTAGCCCCGGAGACCGGTCTCGAGGTCGAGCGCCTCGTTGCGCAGCTCGTACAGGCGAACCAGGTCCTCCTGCGCGGACGACGCGCGGTCGGACGCGCCGCGGTAGGCGACGAGCGTCGCCATGAGCGCAGCGATGACGGTGAGCATCAAGATCGCCTCGAACAGCACCGCCCGGCGCAGCACCGAGCGCACCGTGGCGCGAGACCGCTCGTCCCCGGTCACTCCCAGCCCAGCAGCGCGGCCAGCTCGGTGTGCAGCGTGAGCGGATCGAATGGCTTCGCCAGCACGCCGGCGGCCCCGAGGCCCTCGAGCAGGACCCGGTCGGCGGCCTGCGCCTTCGCCGTGAGGAACACCACCGGGATGTCGGCGGTGGTCGCGTCGTCGGCGAGCGCGCGGAACGTCGAGGGGCCGTCCATGCCCGGCATCATCATGTCGAGCACGATGGCGTCGGGCCGCTCGCGGCGGGCCAGCTCGATGCCCTCGGCCCCGGAGCTCGCGGCCAGCACCGTGTGCCCGCCGACGCGCTCGAGCGCGACGCGCGCCACGGTGCGGATGTCGTCCTCGTCGTCGACCACGAGGATCCGCCGGGCAGCCACCAGCGGACGGTAGCCGCCGAGTCGACCACCGACGGCTGCTCGTGCAGCCGCCGGTGGCGTTCGCGTGGTGGGCCGGGGAGGATTTGAACCTCCGAAGGCTGTGCCGGCAGATTTACAGTCTGCTCCCTTTGGCCACTCGGGCACCGACCCTGGGAGTGGACGAGGATAGCGTCGCTGCATGCCTTCCTTCGATGTCGTCTCGGAGCTGGACATGCAGGAGGTCCGCAACGCGGTGGACCAGGCACAGCGCGAGCTGTCGACGCGCTTCGACTTCAAGGACACCGGTTCGTCGATCGAGCTCGGCAAGGACGAGCTGACGCTGAAGTCGAGCAGCGAGGACCGCATCCGCGCCGTGCGCCAGGTGATCGAGGAGAAGTTCGTCAAGCGCAAGATCTCGATGAAGGCGCTCGACTGGGGCAAGGTCGAGGAGGCCGCCGGCTCGACCGTGCGTCAGCAGGTGAAGCTCAAGGCCGGCATCGGCTCTGACGACGCCCGGGACCTGAACAAGCGCATCAAGGCGCTCGGGCTCAAGGGCATCCAGAGCCAGTACCAGGGCGACGCCGTCCGGGTCACCGGCAAGAAGCGGGACGAGCTGCAGGCCGTGATCGCCGCGCTCAAGGAGGCCGACCTCGATCTCCCGCTGCAGTTCAACAACTTCCGCGACTGATCGAGAGGGAGCGGATCGATCAGTCGACGCTGAGGTGGCGGGCCAGGAGCGGGTGCACCAGCGGCTGCACCCACCAGGCGGCGAACTGGTTGGCCAGCCGCCGGTCGAACTGTGTGGGTCCGGCGTCGAGGTCGCGGGAGGACCAGTCGATCGATGACGCCACGCGTGCCGCCTCGGCCTCGGCCAGGTGGACGGCGCCGCCGGTCGGGCTGACCGCCGTCGCCCACAGCAGCGCGGCCCGCGGGGGCAGGGCGGCGGTGACGGCGTGCGGCGCCGGCGCCGGCAGGGCCACCTCGGCCGGCGGCGTGCCACCGCGAGCGGCGGCGGCGTACGCCTCGACGACCTTCGGCGCCAGGGCGATGGCGTCGTTGATGAACTGGTCGAGCACCGACTTCGGGTCGATGGCGCCGCCGCCGCCCGGGTGCACCTCGAAGTGCAGGTGCGGGAGGCCGCCGGCGGCGTTGCCGGACGTGCCGACGAAGCCGACCACCTGACCCGTCGTCACCTTCGAGCCGGTGACCAGCCCCTCGGGGGTGGCCGCCAGGTGGGTCAGGTACCAGTACGTGCCGTCGGGCTGGACGACGTAGACGGACAGGCCACCGAGACCGCCGTTGGTGATCTTCACGGTGCCGTCGACCGGGGCCCGCACGGGTGTTCCGTACGCGGCGAAGATGTCGGTGCCCTGGTGCAGCCGCCAGCCCGGCCCGAAGCGCGGGAACCACCAGTCGTGCGAGTAGCTGGCGAGGCCGGCCACCGGGAAGCGACCGAAGCCGACGATGGCGGCCTGCTGCTCGGTCAGCCCGTACTGCAGCAGCGGGGACAGGGCGAAGAGGAGCTTCTTGGTGTTGTTCGCCGGGGTGCGCTGGACGCTGTTGGTCAGGGCCTGCAGCTCGGGCGGGAACGGCCCGGCGCCCGTCGGCGCCTGGCCGCCGTCACCGGCGTCCGGGGGGGCCGCGGGGACGTCGCCCCCGCCGCCGTCGGGCGGCGGCTGCTGGCCCCCGCCGCCGCCACCACCGGACGGCGGGGCGGTGGTCGTCGTCGTGCTGCTGCCCCCGGGGAGGAGCGGGGCCGACGGCTGCGTGGTGGTGGTGGACGACGGCGGCGGCGCCGTGGTGGTGGTCGACTCGTTCGGCGGCTGCGTCGTGGTGGTCGATGGGCCGATCGGGAGGATCTGAGCGTGCGCCGACCAGCTGCCGCCCAGCAGCCCCAGCCCGGTGAGCCCGGTGAGCACGACCCCCAGCGCGCGCCGACGCGCTCCTGCATCCAACATCGTCAGGAGGCGTTCGGCATGACCACGGCGGGTTCCTGCCCGCCACCCCGTTCCGTAATCACCGGGCTACCCAACGAGTCGCCGGATGCGCTCCTCGGTCGGCGGGTGGCTGCGGAAGAGGTTCGCGAACTGCATCTTTCGCCCGGTGAGCGGGTTCACGATGAACGCCTGGGCGTGCGCAGGATCGATGTTCATCGGCACCCGGTTGGCGTAGGCCTCGATCTTGCCCAGCGCGCTGGCCAGGGGCGCACCGTCGCCGATGAGCTCCTTGCCGGACGCGTCGGCCTCGAACTCCCGCGTGCGAGAGAGCGCCGCCTGCAGGATCCCGGCGGCCAGCGGGGCGAGGATGGCCATCGCCAGCAGCGCGAGGGGGTTGGAGCCCTCGTCGTCGTCGCCGCGCCCGCCACCGAAGATGGCGGCCCACTGGGCCATGTTGGCGAGCACGGTGATGCCCATGGCCACGGCAGCGGCGACGGAGCTGATCAGGATGTCGCGGTTCCGCACGTGTGCCAGCTCGTGGGCCAGCACCCCGCGCAGCTCGTCCCAGGTCAGCACCTGGAGGATGCCCTGGGTCACGGCCACGGCGGCGTGGTCGGGGTTGCGGCCGGTGGCGAACGCGTTCGGCTGCATCTCCGGCGACACGTACAGCTTCGGCATGGGCATGTCGGCCTTCTGCGCCAGCTCGCGGACGATCGCGTAGTACTCGGGCATCTGCGTCTCCTCGGCCGGCACGGCCCGAGCGGCGCGGATGGCGAGCTTGTCGCTGTTCCAGTACGAGAAGCCGACGAAGGCGAGGCCGAGCGCCAGACCGATGAACATCCCGGTCCGGCCGCCGAACACCCCGCCGATCATGATCATCAGCCCACCGATGCCGGCGAGCAGGATGGCCGTCTTGGCGTAGTTCTTCATGGTGCGATCAACGCTACCGAGCCGCCCCGACGTTCCCGGCTGACGCAGACTGTGGATCGATGGCGGAGTGGACGTGTCCCGACTGCGGGCGCCTGTTCCATCGCAAGCAGTCGCACGCGTGCTCGCCCGGCATGTCGGTCGAGGAGTACTTCTCGACCGGGCCGCCGTGGGAGAGACCGATCTTCGATCGCGTGTGGGCGCACCTGTCGACGCTCGGTCCGCTGCACGCCGACGCCGTGCAGGTCGGCATCTTCCTGAAGAACCCGCGGAAGGTCGCCGAGCTGCGGCCGATGACGAAGTGGGTGGCGATCTCGTTCCCGCTGCGCCGGCGCGCCTCGCACCCCACGATCACCCGCAAGGTCAACGAGTGGAACGGCTCGTACTGGCACGTCGCCAACGTGCGCACGGTGGACGACGTCGACGACGCCCTCCTCGAGCTGCTCGCAGAGGCTTACACCTCGTAGTAGCCGGAGTGGATGTAGAGGCAGCGGATGCCCTCGGCGTGGAACATGTCGACGTTGCGGCGGTCGTCGTCGAGCGCGAGGAGGATGTCGAAGCCGTAGGCCTGCAGCTCGCGCACGGCGGTGCGCTTGGCATCCGGTGACGCCGAGAAGTCACCGTCCTTGCGCATCACGAGCAGGTCCCACTTGATCGAGTGGCGCGCCAGCCACTCGAGCGTGAGGTCCTGGATCGTCGTCGGTCGCGCCGTGAGCACCACGCGGTGGATGGCCGGGTCGAGCAGCACGGTGAGGCTGGCCACCTCCTCGATGAGGAGGTCCTCCCCCGCCTTGGCGAAGAACGTCTGCCAGTCCTTGCGCTTCCCCGGCTTCGGGTTCAGCAGGTGCTGGCGGTGATCGCCGTTTGCGAGCACGCCGTCGAGGTCGAACACGACGGCGGGTCCGGGATCGACCTCGCCGTCGCGCCAGCGCCAGTGCTTCGGCGTCTCGCTCAATCCTCGGCCGGCGCATCGGTGGCGCGCTTGCGGATCTCCTCGACGACGTTCG
>DASUCO010000299.1:0-3058 GCA_036275955.1 Acidimicrobiales bacterium | reverse complement strand
TCTTCGACAAGCACCTGCCCGAGGTCGAGGCCCGCCGCCACGCCATGCTCGACGAGTACGAGGCGCGCGGCGAGCCCGACCTGCGGGCGCTGGCATCGGCGCTCGTCCGTCCGCTGGCCGCCAAGCTGGCCGACCGCGACGGCGGCCTGCACTTCCTGCAGATCTACGCCCAGCTCATCGACGGTCCCAAGGTGCCGGTGTCGAACGGGAACGACTCGCTCCACCGATGGCGGCAGCTGCTGGAGCCGCTGCTCGACGAGGAGGCGGCACGGCTCCACCGGCGGTTCACCGCCATCCTGCACAGCACCCAGGAGCTCGGTCGGCGCGCTCGCACCGGGCCGCGCGCCGACGACCGGCTGTTCACCAGCTACCTGATCGACGTCGTCGCCGCCATCCTCGGCGCGCCGGTGTCGGCCGAGACCCGCCGGCTGGCCAAGGAGCGCGACTCGCGCCGGAAGGGCTGACGGCGCTCTACGGTGCCGGCTCATGGAGCTGCGCACCGACGAGCTGACCCTGCACTACGAGGACGACGGCAACCCCGACGGTCCGCCGATCCTGATCATGCACGGGATCACCCAGAGCACGGCCACCTGGGGCTGGCTGGTGCCCCATCTGGCGGCGGACCACCGCGTGGTGCGCCTCGACTTCCGCGGTCACGGACGCTCGGGCCGCACGCCGGGCCAGTACGTGTTCCGGGGCTACGTGGCGGACGCCACGGCCATCTGCGAGCAGGTCCTCGGCCAGCCCGCCGTCCTCGTCGGTCACTCCCTCGGCGGCGGCACCGCCGCCGGCCTGGCCCAGACCCGACCCGACCTCGTGCGCGGCGTCGTGCTGGAGGACCCGGCGATCATGGTGCCGCCCCGCCCCGAGGAGGTCAGCGCGCTCGAGGGCAACACGCTGCTCGACGGCTTCCGCCTCATGCGCGAGTCGATCCCCCGCCTGCAGGCGTCCGGCATGTCCGCCGGCGACCTGGCCAACATCCTGCGCAACGCGCCGAGCCCGTCGGGCCCGCTGTTCGGCGAGGCGATCCACGACGACGCGCTCGAGGCGATGGCCGAGGCGATGCTCCTGCTCGACGCCACCGTGCTCGACCCCGTCTTCGACGGCTCGTCCATCCCGGTGTTCGATCCGACCCGTGAGCTGCCCGTCCCCGGCATCGTCGTTGCCGGCGACCCGGCCTCCCCCGACACGATCGTCCGCGAGGCCGACGTCGCCCGCCTGGCCGAGCACAGCCCCAAGGTCGAGACGCGCGTCATCACCGGCGCCGGCCACCTCATCCACGACTCGAAGCAGCACCGCCAGGCCGTCCTCGACGCCGTGCGCGACCTCCTGGCGCGGATCTAGTGACGCCGTAGCCTGAACCGCTGGCGCGTCCCGCCCTCGGGTCCGCGCTCGAGCTCCTCAGCGGCAACGAAGCCGAACGACTCGTAGAGCCGGCGAGCGGGTCGACCCTCCACGCGGTCCTCGCCGAACGTGTCGACCAGCACCTCGGGAGCAGCTTCGAGCTGGCGGAGGGCGTGCGCGACGAGCGCACGTCCATGTCCGAGGCCGCGCGCCGATCGGCGCGCGGCGAGCCAGTCGATGGTGGCGCGCTCGGGCGGGCTGAGCAGCATGCCGGCGAGCACGGCGCCGTCCGCGTCTCGGATGCACCACGCACCACCGCGCGCGATCGAGCGTGCCAGCGTCCCGTCGAACGCCGGCATCAGGCCGAAGAGCGGTTCGACCTCGCGCACGATCTCGAGCCACGACGGGATGTCGCGCTCGTCCGCCAGCTCCGGCACTCGCCAATCCTTGCAAGAACGGAACGGATCAGGGACTTCGTTGTCGCCGGCGGTGGTGCCACTTGCACTTGAGGCCGCCGTTGGCTCGGACGGTGGCGCCGCCCCAGCCGAAGGGTTCGAGGTGATCGACCTCGCAGTCCGGGAACCGGACGTCGCAGCTCGGATCGCCCTGGCACTCCAGGTCGACGAGCTCGACCGCGGTACGGGTGGCGCCCCGGAACAGGCGCTGCTTGGCGCCGACGTCGATGACGCGTGACGGCGACTCAAACACCACTCGCTGCACGTCGGCCTGCTCGAGGAGCGACACGACCTGCCCCGGCGTGAGGACGGTGCCGTCGGCCAGCTCGCAGATGCGGCCGGCGAACGTCTCGTAGCCGACCAGCACCTGCAGCAGGACTCGCGGCTCGACGGCACCCGGCGCCTTGGCTGCCGAGCGCTCCGCCATGAGCACCTGGGCATCCGCTCGGCGCTGGGCCGGCGTGCGGTCCAGGTCGACGACGCAGGGCTCGTGTCCCAAGCGGGCCCGAGCCGCCGCCCAGTCCTGCTCGAACAGCAGGCGCTCGAGGCGCGTCAGCTCGCCCAGGTAGATGGCACCGCCCACCGGATCGAGCGTGGCGTCCACGGCGACGACGTCTTCGAACGTCGTCGACGCGTGCAGCGACCGCCGGTCGTGCGCGGCGGCCGCCTCGTCCTCGACGACGTCAGGCTCCGCCTCCTGCCGCCAGTACGCGACGCGGCGGCAGAACGTGTCGAACCGCTCGGTCGTCGCGTCGGAGACGAGCTGCTCCTCGGCCTTGGTGAACGCCTTCGGGTTCAGCGTCTCGGCGGCCGCCAGCACGCGGACGTGGTCAGACGACAGGTCGCCCCGTGCGAACGCGGCGTCGACCTCGGGCATGCGCTCCAGCGCCCGACCGTTGCCGACGAGGCGCTTCACGCGCGCCTTGGGCATCCGGCACCGGTTCGCCAGCCACGGCACCGAGCCGTGGGCGTTCCCGAAATCACCGCGCACGTCGAAGTCGCGAGCGGCGCGGGTGGCGATGGCCTCCAGCCGCTGGGTGCGCTGCAGCAGCGCCAGTGCCCAGGCACCGACGTCGGCGCCGACCGCATCGGCGACGGCATCGAGCGCTCGGTCGAGCTGCTCCAACGCCTGGCCGGCGGGACCAAACATGTGTTCGATCGTACCCGATGAGTGCGACAGAAAGACCATATTTCTCAGGGTTTTTCTGCTCTCAGAGCAGGACCCAGGCCACCCAGATCACGGCCATGACGAGGGCGGC
>DASUCO010000298.1:0-6749 GCA_036275955.1 Acidimicrobiales bacterium | reverse complement strand
TGCGCGACGTCGAGGTCGTGCACCACCACGCCGCGGCGCGCGCCGTGCTGCGCAGCGTCGAGGATCCGCTCACCACCGATCAGGTCAACTCCGGCGGCACGCTGCGCCTGCTCGTCGCCGCCCGCGACGCCGGCGTGCGCCGCGTCGTGCTGGCGTCGTCGTCGTCGGTCTACGGCGGGGCCGAGATCCTCCCCACGCCGGAGACGGCGCCGCTGCTGCCCCGCAGCCCGTACGCGGTGTCGAAGCTGGCCGGCGAGCACTACGCCCGCGTGTTCTCCGAGCTGTTCGAGCTGGAGACGGTGTCGCTGCGCTACTTCAACGTGTTCGGTCCGCGGCAGCGACCCGACAGCATGTACGCCGCCGTCATCCCGCTGTTCATCGGCGCCCTGCTCGACGGCGAGCAGCCGGTGATCCACGGCGACGGCACCCAGTTCCGCGACTTCACCTACATCGACAACGTGCTGCAGGCCAACCGCCTCGCGGCCAGCGCGCCGGCCGACGCCGTGTCCGGCCGGGCGTTCAACATCGCGTGCGGCGAGCGGCACTCGATCCTGGAGACGCTCGAGCTCATCTCCCGGCTGCTCGACATCCCCGCCAACCCGACCTTCACCGCCACCCGGGCCGGCGACGTGCGCCAGAGCTGCGCCGACATCAGCGCCGCCCGCGCCGCCATGGGCTTCGAGCCGGCCGTCGACTTCGAGGACGGCATGGCGCGCACCGTGGCCTGGTTCACCGACCACCGGTGACCAGCCTCGCCACACGGCGCAGCCTCTAACCTCGATCCGTGGCCGCCGCCTCGAACGCTCCCCCCGGCGCGGCCGCGCCGCGCCTGCGTCGAACCTGGCCGCAGCGGGGGCTGATCGCGTTCAACCTGCTGCTGATCATGGGCTGCCTGGCCGGCGCCACCGGGATCGGCTACTTCTACTACCAGTTCGGCCAGCTGCCCCGGATCAGCTTCGCCGAGGGCGTCATCACGCCCGACGCCCCGCCCGGCGAGCCGCAGAACTTCCTGCTCGTCGGCAGCGACACGCGCGACTTCGTCGACGAGGAGGGCGAGAGCGAGTCCTTCGGCGGCGCCGGCACCACCGGCCCCCCCAAGTCCGACACGATGATCCTCGTCCGCATCGACCCGCGCGCCAAGCGCGCCGCGATGGTGTCGTTCCCGCGCGACCTGCTGGTGCCGATCGCACCCGACGGTCACCTGCAGCGCATCAACACCGCGTTCGCCGAGGGACCCGAGCGCCTCATCGAGACGATCAAGCTCAACTGGAACGTCCCCATCCACCACTACCTGCAGGTGGACTTCGCCGGCTTCCAAGGGCTCGTCGACGCCGCCGGCGGCGTCGAGCTGTACCTGCCCGGTCCCGTGCGCGACGAGGTCACCGGCCTCAACATCACCGACACCGGGTGCGTGCTGTTCCACGGCGACCAGGCGCTGGCCTACGTGCGCAGCCGCCACTTCCAGTACCAGGAGAACGGCGAGTGGCGGTCCGACCCCCGGGGCGACCTCGGCCGCATCGAGCGCCAGCAGGACTTCATCCGCCGGGCCCTGCGCAAGGCGCTCTCCAGCGGCCTGACCAACCCCAATCGGTTGAACAAGCTGGTGAACGTCGGCATCGACAACATCGCCGTCGACGACAACCTGTCGGCGCGCGACATCGTCAACCTCGGCAAGCAGTTCAAGTCGCTGACGCCCGACACGCTCTCGCAGTTCCAGCTGCCGGTCGTGAACGCCCGCTGGAACGGCGCGTCGGTGGTGAAGGTGCGCGAGGCGGACCAGGCGCGCGTCGAGGAGATCATGCAGGTCTTCCGCGGCGTCGAGCCCGCGTCGGAGGCACCCGTCGACCCGTCGCACGTGAAGGTGCAGGTGCTCAACGGCTCCGGTCGCAGCGGCGAGGCCAGCGCGGCCAGCGAGTCGCTGCAGGCGCTGGGCTTCCAGCTGGGCTCACCCGGCGACGGCCGCCGCACCGACCGCACCACGATCCTCTTCGGCTCGGGCCAGCAGGCCAAGGCGGCACTGCTCGAGCGCTACCTGGAGGCGGGCGCCACGCTGCAGGAGGACCCGCAGCTGCAGGGCGTCGACGTGCGCCTCCTCACCGGCACCGACTTCACCGGCGTGCTGGCCCAGCCCCGCGCCGCGGGTGCCGCCGCCCCGACCACCGCCCCACCGCCCACGACACCGCCGCCCCCGGCGCCCGACTGCTGATGAAGGGCCTGATCCTCGCCGGCGGCGTCGGCAGCCGGCTGCGGCCGCTCACCCACACCAGCGCCAAGCAGCTGGTGCCGGTGGCCAACAAGCCGATCATCGTCTACGGCATCGAGGCCATGGCCGCCGCCGGCATCCGCCAGGTCGGCATCGTCGTGGGCGACACCCGCAACGAGATCATGGCCGCGCTGGGCGACGGCTCCCGGTGGGGGATCGACATCACCTACATCCACCAGGACAGCCCCGACGGGCTCGCCGCCTGCGTCGTGATCGCCGGCGACTTCCTGGGCGACGACGACTTCGTCATGTACCTGGGCGACAACCTGGTGGAGGACGGCATCGCTCCCTCGGTCGCCGCCTTCGAGGCCGCCCGAGCGCGCGCCGCCATGCCCTCGTTCGACGACCAGAGCGCCGGCGCGCCCGCGGCGCAGATCCTGCTCAAGCGGGTGCCCGACCCGTCGCAGTTCGGCGTGGCCGAGCTCGACGAGCGCGGCAACGTGATCCGCCTCGTCGAGAAGCCGCAGGACCCGCCGTCCGATCTCGCGCTCGTCGGCGTGTACCTGTTCGACCAGCGCGTCCACGAGGCGGTGCGGTCGATCAAGCCGTCGGGTCGCAACGAGCTGGAGATCACCGACGCCATCCAGTGGCTGGTCGACCACGGTCACCCGGTCGTCACCCAGATCCTCGACGGCTGGTGGCTCGACACCGGCAAGAAGGACCCGCTGCTCGAGGCCAACCGCGTCATCCTCGAGTCGATCGAGCGACGCATCGACGGCGACGTCGACGACGACAGCGCCGTCGACGGCCGCGTGGTGATCGAGGCCGGTGCCACCGTCATCCGCTCACGCGTCCGGGGCCCGGCCATCATCGGCCGCGGGGCGCGCATCGTCGACACGTTCATCGGCCCGTTCACCGCCATCGGCGACGGCTGCGAGATCGTCGGCAGCGAGATCGACCACTCGGTGGTCATGGAGAACACCCGCATCGTGGACGCCGGTCGCCTCCTCGACTCGCTCATCGGCCGGGAGGCCGAGATCACCCGCACCGAGACGACGCCCAAGGCGACGCGCCTCATGCTCGGCGACCACTGCCAGGTCGACCTCGGGTAGACGGTCGCACTGCTCTCCCACCCGATACTCGTGGGTGGTACGATGACACCATGAGTGGGACACACAACCTGGTTGTGGGAGACCGGGGGCGCATCGTCGTTCCGGCCGAGGTGCGAGAGCGGGCCGGCCTCGTGGCGGGCACCCAGCTGCTCCTGCTCGAGACACCGGCCGGGCTGGTGCTGCTGACCCGGGAGCAGCTCCGTGCCCGCGTGCGGGCCGACCTGGCCGGCACCGACCTCGTGACCGAGCTGCTGGCCGAACGGCGGGCCAACGCCGCCGTGGAGGACGTGGCGTGACGGACGTGCTGGACGCATCCGCGCTCCTCGCGTTCCTGCAGGGCGAGGGCGGCGCCGAGGTCGTCGAGGCCCGGCTGGAGGGCGGTGCCGTCTGCGGCGCGGCCAACTGGTCCGAGGTCGCGCAGAAGGTCCTCGGCGCCGACCGCGACTGGGATCTGGCTCGCGCCCTGTTGCTGAGCTACGACCTCACCCTCGAACCGGTCGATGCCGACGACGCCGAGGCCGCCGCCCGCCGCTGGCGCCGCGGCGAGGGGCTCTCGCTCGCCGACCGTCTCTGTCTCACCCTCGCCGATCGTGTCCACGGGGTCGCCTGGACGGCCGACGCGTCCTGGGGCAGCAACGATCGCGTGCGGCAGATCCGCTGACGGCGCTGAGGGCCCTCCGGAGGCCGCCAACTACCCTGGTCCGGGATGAACCTCCTGGTCACCGGGGGAGCCGGCTTCATCGGCTCCAACTTCACGCGCTGGTGGCTGGACCGCCACACCGATGACCGCGTCGTCGTCCTCGACCTCCTGACCTACGCCGGGAACCCGGCCAACCTCGACGGCACCGGGGCCGAGCTCGTCGTGGGCGACATCGGCGACACCGACCTGGTCGAGTCGCTGCTGCGGGAGCACCAGGTCGACGTGGTGGTGAACTTCGCCGCCGAGTCCCACAACAGCCTGGCCATCCTCGACCCCCGGCGCTTCTTCCAGACCAACGTGATGGGCACCCAGGGCCTGCTCGAGGGGTGCCGCCGCGCCGGGCTGGCCCGCTTCCACCACATCTCCACGTGCGAGGTCTACGGCGACCTCCCGCTGGGCGAGGCGGTGGCGTTCACCGAGGAGTCGCCGTACAACCCGCTGGCGCCCTACAACGCGTCCAAGGCCGGCGGCGACCACGCTGTCCGCGCCTACCACCACGCGTACGGGCTGCCGGTGACGATCACCAACTGCGCCAACAACTACGGGCCCTACCAGTTCCCGGAGAAGGTCCTGCCGGTCTTCATCACCCGGGCGCTGAACGACGAGGAGCTCCCGGTCTACGAGTCGAGCGACAACACGCGGGAGTGGATCCACGTCGACGACCACTGCTCGGCCATCGCCGCCGTGCTCGACCGTGGGCGCGTCGGCGAGACGTACTTCGTCGGCACCGGCGAGGAGCGCTCGGTGACCGAGGTGGCCGACAGCGTGCTGGCCGCGCTGGGCAAGCCCGACTCGCTGAAGAAGACGGTGGCCGACCGCCCCGGCCACGAGCGCCGCTACCTGCTCGACTCCACCAAGCTGCGCACCGAGCTGTCGTGGTCGCCGACGGTCACCTGGGAGATGGGCGTGCCGGCCACCGTCGAGTGGTACGCCGCCAACCGGTCGTGGTGGGAACCACTGCTCGACCGAGCCCCGGTGGTGGAGGACAGCTGGGACGAGGCCAAGGCGTGAGGGTCCTCGTCACCGGCGCCGGCGGCCAGCTCGGTCGTGCCCTCGTCGACGCGTTCGCACCGCGCGACGTGATCGCCGCTGACCACGCCGCGCTGGACGTCGGCGACCGCGACGCCGTGCTCGCCGCCATCACCACGCTCCACCCCGACCTGATCGTGCACGCCGCGGCGTGGACCGACGTCGACGGCTGCGAGACCGACCCCGACCGCGCCTTCCGCGTCAACGCGCTGGGGACCCGCCACGTGGCCGAGGGTGCCCGCCTGGTCGGCGCGCACCTCGTGGCCATCTCGACCGACTACGTGTTCGACGGCACGACCGACCGGCCGTACGTGGAGTGGGACGCCTGCAACCCGATCTCGGTCTACGGACGGTCCAAGCGGGCCGGCGAGCTGGAGGTCGACCCCGGCTCGGCCATCGTGCGCACCACGTGGGTGTTCAGCGAACAGGCCGGGCTGGTGCCGGCCATCCTCCGCCTCGCCGCCGGTGATGGGCCGTTGCGCTTCGTGGACGACCAGCTGGCGTGCCCCACCTACGTCGGCGACCTGGCGCCGGTCGTGCGCGACCTCGCCCTCTCGCGGCGATCGGGCACGTTCCACGTCACCAACCAGGGCGCCACCACGCCGTACGAGCTGGCCCGCGAGACCCTGCGCCTCGCAGGACATGACCCCGAGCGCGTCGTACGAGTTTCGACCGAGGAGCTGGGCCGCGCCGCGCCCCGTCCCGCCCGATCCGACCTCGACAACGCGGGCATGCGGTTGTCGGGTATGGCACTGCTGCCCGATCATCGAGAGCCGCTCGAACGGCTCGTCAAGGAGCTCACGTCGCAATGACCCGACGCATCGCAGTCATCGGCACCGGCTACGTCGGGCTGACCACCGGGGCGTACCTGGCCCACCTCGGCCACGACGTCATCTGCGCCGACGTCGTCCCCGAGAAGGTCGAGATGCTCAACCGCGGCAAGCTGCCGATCTACGAGCCCGGTCTCGACGAGCTGGTCAAGGAGGGCCTCGACACCGGCCGGCTGTCGTTCGTGCTCGGGTCGGCCAACGCTGTCGCCGACGCCGAGTTCGTGTTCTTGTGCGTGCAGACGCCCCAGGGCGAGGACGGCTCGGCCGACATGACCTACGTGCGCGACGCCGCCGCCGAGATCGGCCCGCACCTGGCGCGCGAGGCCATCGTCATCAACAAGTCGACCGTGCCCGTCGGCTCCACCCACGTCGTCGAGCAGGCCATGGGGCGCGACGACGTCTTCGTCGTCTCCAACCCCGAGTTCCTGCGCGAGGGCTCGGCCGTGCACGACTGCCTCAACCCCGACCGCATCGTGATCGGCAGCGAGGACCAGGCCGCAGCCATGCGCGTGGCCAAGCTGTTCGAGAGCCTCAAGGCGCCACTCGTCATCACCGACCCGGCGTCGGCCGAGACGATCAAGTACGCGTCGAACGCGTTCCTGGCGTCCAAGGTCAGCTTCGTGAACGCGCTGGCCCACGTGTGCGAGGCCGTCGGCGCCGACGTGCGCGAGGTCGTGCTCGGCATGGGCTACGACAAGCGCATCGGCTTCGAGTTCCTCAAGCCCGGCCCCGGATGGGGCGGCAGCTGCTTCATGGCCGACGACACGCTGCTGGTGCGGCGTGAGGGCCGCACCAGGCTCCTGACGTTCGAGCAGCTGCACGCCGAGGTCGACGAGGTCGGCCCGAACGGCTGGGAGGCGCTCTCGTGGCGCCCG
>DASUCO010000297.1:0-4341 GCA_036275955.1 Acidimicrobiales bacterium | reverse complement strand
CCCGCCCTGCGCCGCGGCCAGGAGGTGGCGGTGGCCGACGTCGTCCGCCACATCAAGGACGGCATCGTCGAGGGCAAGGTCCGCGACGTCGACCCCGAGGTCCTCGCCCACGGCGTCCTCGGCGTGACCAACCAGCTCTCCCGCATCTACCTCCGCGACCGCCACGACTCGGTGGAGGAGATCGCCGACGCCGCTGTCGCGTTCTGCCTCGACGGGCTCCGCGGTCCCTAGGGATCCAGCTGCACGACGTGGCCGCCGGCGTAGCCGAGGCGGTCGTAGAAGCGCACCGCCTTGGACGACGGTGCTAGCCGCAGGTGCTCGTAGCCGTTCTCCCACGCCCACGCCTGCAGCGCCTCCATGAGCGCGGCTCCGATGCCCGCGTCCCGGTGTTCGGGCAGCACGAACACGTTGCCGACGTAGCCCCACCAACCGGCTGACGCCAGGCCGGCGGCCGGCATGCGGTCGTAGCGCTTCACGTTCGCCATGCCCACCGGCTCGCCGTCGAGCTCGGCCAGGAAGAACGTGCGCGTCGGTGACTCGGCCACCATCCACGCCACGAACGACGGCAGGAAGGCGGGGTCATCGATGGCGTGGCTCTGGTGCTCCTCGTTCCACGCCAGTCGCAGCGCGGCGAGCGCGTCGAGGTCGCCCTCGCCGGCGACGCGGACGTTCAACCCTGGAGACGGGGCAGGGCCTTGCGCAGGTTGCGGATGGCCTGGGCGGTGCGCTGCTCGTTCTCGATCAGCGCGAAGCGCACGAAGCCCTCACCGCCGGGACCGAACCCGTCTCCCGGTGCGACGGCCACGTGGGCGTCGGTGACGAGCAGCTTGGCGAAGTCGAGCGACGCCATGTCACGGTAGGGCTCGGGCAGCCGGGCCCACACGAACATGGTGCCCTTCGGCCTGTCGACCTCCCAGCCGATCTTGGCCAGGCCGTCGCACAGCGCGTCGCGTCGCGACTGGTAGATCTCGCGGACCTGCTTCGGGAAGTCCTGGGCCTCGTTGAGCGTGACGGTGGCGGCGATCTGGATGGGCTGGAACGTGCCGTAGTCCAGATAGCTCTTCAGCTTGCCGAGCGCGCCGATCACCTCGTGGTTGCCGGCCATGGCCGCCACCCGCCACCCGGCCATGGAGAACGACTTCGTCATCGAGTACAGCTCGACGGCGCACTCCTTGGCGCCATCGGCCTGCAGGATCGACGGCGGCTCGTAGCCGTCGAAGCCGAGGTCGGCGTAGGCGAAGTCGTGCACGACGATGACGTCGCGCTCGCGGGCGAAGTCGACGACCCGCTGGAAGAAGTCGAGGTCGACGCACTGCCCGGTCGGGTTGTGCGGGAACGACAGCACGATCACCCGGGGCTTGGGCCACGCGTACTCGAACCGCTCGCGCAGGACCTCGAAGAAGTCGGCGCCGTGCTGGTTGCCGACCGGCAGCTCACGCACGTTGGCGCCGGCGAACAGCGGACCCCAGATGTGGATCGGGTACGAGGGCGACGGCACCAGGGCGGCGTCGCCCGGGCCCAGCAGCACCCACATGAGGTGGCTGAAGCCCTCCTTGGCGCCGATGGTGTTGATGATCTCGGTCTCGGGGTCGAGCCGGACGTTCCACTTGCGCAGGTAGAGGTCGGCGAAGGCCTCCCGCAGCTTGGGGATGCCCTTCGACTGGGAGTACCGGTGGTTGCGCTCGTTGTGTGCTGCCTCGGCCAGCTTGTCCACCGCGATCTCGGGAGATGGCAGGTCGGGGTTGCCGAAGCCGAAGTCGATCACGTCTGCTCCGGAACGCCGCGCCTGCATCTTCAGCTCGTTGATGACGCCCAGCACGTAGGGCGGCATCCCGTTGATGCGGCGGAACTCCATGCGCACGAGGGTACCGGCGGCGGCAAGGATGGCCGGGTGACTTCCCCCACCATCGATGTCGTCGTCGAGATCCCCAAGGGGAGCCGAAACAAGTACGAGGTCGACAAGGAGACGGGCGTGATCCGGCTCGACCGGCGCCTGTTCTCGGCCACGGTCTATCCGGCCGACTACGGGTTCATCCCGAACACCCTGGCCGGCGACGGCGACGCGCTCGACGCCCTCGTCCTGCTCGACGACCCGACGTTCCCGGGGTGCTGGATCACGGCGCGACCCGTCGCCGTCCTCTGGATGGAGGACGACAAGGGCGAGGACGCCAAGGTGATCTGCGTGCCGGCCGGCGACGTCCGCTGGGAGACGGTCAACGACCTGGCCAACATCCCGCGCGAGCTCACGGCGGAGATCCAGCACTTCTTCGAGGTGTACAAGCTCATCGAGCCCGACAAGCACAGCTCCACCCGCGGCTGGGGCGGCGCCCACGACGCGTGGGCCGAGATCCAGGCCTCGCGGGACCGCTTCGTGCCGTGACCGTCCCCGTCCTGCTGCTGACGGGCACCGTCGGCGCCGGCAAGACGACGATCGCCGAGGCGATCAACGGCGAGCTCTACCGACGAGACATCGCCCACGCCGCACTCGACCTGGACGCGCTCATCTGGCACTGGCCCCAGACGTCACGGTGGCACCAGGACCTCCTGTTCGAGAACCTCGCCGCCGTCTGGTCCAACTTCGCGGCGCACGGCGCCACGCGTCTCGTGCTGGCGCGAGTGCTCGAGGACGTCGGCGACCTCGACCGCTACCGCGTCGCGGTCCCCGGTGCGGAGATCACGGTGTGCCGTGTGATCGCTCCCCACGACATGCGCGTGGAGCGCCTGAAGCGGCGGATGCAGCCGGGCGAGGACCTCGACTGGCACCTGCATCGCACCGGTGAGCTCCACGACATCCTCGAGCGCGCCGCCTACGAGGACTTCGTGGTGGAGAACGTGCACCGACCGGTGCGCGACGTCGCCTTGGAGGTGCTCACCAAGGCGGGCTGGCTGTGAAGGTGCGAATGACGCCCCGCCACGGGTTGCTCGACGCGTAGCGTGCGCTCCGTGCGATCCCGGTTCCGATGTTGAGGTCGTGATCCCCCTTCGTTCGACGTGACCCCGTCCCGTCGAACGAAGAGGAGCCTCCGATGATCTCGAGAACCCTGGTGCGGTCGACCCGACTCGACCGCCTGCCTCGCCGCGAGGGCGTCGACGACCGCGCCGTCGCGGTCGCCTTCACCGCCCGGCTCGTGGACGAGGTGCTGAGCGGTGCGTGGGACGTGCTCAGCCCCACGTTCCGCCGCGTGTTCGGTCTCAGCCTGTTCCAGCTCGGCCTGCTGTGGCAGGTGCTCGACTGGGTGGCGCTGGTGGTCGAGCCGATCTCCGCGTCGTCCATCGACCACACGTCACGACGACGGCTCCTGGCCTTCGGCGGCGCGTTCTGCGCGGCGTCGGTCGCGACGATGGCGGTGGCGCCGAGCTACGGCGTGCTGCTGCTCGGCTTCGCGCTGTACGGCGTCGGCTCCGGGCCGCTGGCCCACACCGCTGACGTCGTCGTGGTCGAGTGCTTCCCCGGCAACGCCGAGCGCGCCTACAGCCGGTCCACGATGCTCGACACGATCGGTGCGCTGCTCGGTCCGGCGCTGATCGCCGCCGCCGGCTTCGCCGACGTGTCGTGGCGGATCGTGCTGGTCGCACTCGCCGTGATGGCGGCGGTGCACGCGCGCACGGCGGCCAGGGCGACGTTCCCGGAGCCGGCCCGGACGCGCGCCCACGGCGAGTCGGTGCTGCGAGCGCTGGTCACCGGCGTGCACGCCGCACTGCGTGAGCGCGCCATCCGGCGATCACTCGCGGTGCTGCTGGCCTTCGACGCGTTCGAGGTGGCGTTCGTGCTCGAGTACGTCTGGCTGCACGACGACGTCGGGCTGTCGGAGCCGCAGGTGGCGCTGTGGGCGGCGGCGTTCTACGCCGTCGACCTCATCGCGCTGCTGGTGCTCGACCGCTGGCTCGAGGACCGCGAGCCCCGCCGGATCCTGCGGGCCGCGTCGGCGGCGCTGATCGTCCTGCCCGCGCTCTGGGTCGCGGCCCCGGGCATCGGCGGGAAGATCCTCGTCGGCATCCCGCTGACGTTCGTCAGCACGTTCGTCTGGCCGCTGGCCAAGGCACGTTCCCTGACCGCGGTCCCCGACCTGGCCGGCTCGACGCAGGCGATCACGACGTTGTTCGCCATCCTCCCGCTGACCCTGGCCGAGACGTGGCTGGCCACCGCCATCGGCATCGGCCCCGCCATGGCAATCACCGCGGGCGCGGCCGCTGCGCTCATGGTCGCCCTGCTCCGGCCGGACGACGTCTCCTAGCGGGCCAGGAGGGCGGCGCCGATGGCGCCGGCGCGCTCGCCGAGCTGGGCCGCGACGATCTCCACGGGCGGGCGGTGGTCGGGGGCGACGAGGCGGGCGGCGAACG
>DASUCO010000296.1:0-3671 GCA_036275955.1 Acidimicrobiales bacterium | reverse complement strand
CGGGATCGTCTCCGTCGCCGTGATCCTGGCCGTGCTCGGCGCGCTCCGGCGGGTCCCCTACCGGCGCGACCTGGTCTGGCTGGCGGCCGGACTCGTCGCCGGGGTGCTCGCCCAGATCGGTCTCGGCGGCCTCGTGGTCCTGTTCGACCTGTCGCCGCGGCTCGTGATGGGCCACTTCCTCCTGTCGATGGTCCTGGTGTGGAACGCGGTGGTCCTCCACGAGCGTTCGTCGCGCGAAGCAGCCGTGCCGGCGGCCGACGACACCGTGCGCGCGCTGACGAGGCTGGTGTTCGCCGCCACCGCCCTCGTGATCTTCCTGGGCACCGTCGTCACCGCCGCCGGCCCGCATGCCGGCGACGAGCAGGCGGCGCGGCTGAACCTCGTCATCGGTGACGTCGCCCGCATCCACGCGGTGGCGGTGTGGATCCTCCTGGCGCTCACGCTGGTGCTGGCCCGGGCCGCACGACGCTCGCCGCGCGTCCGGCGGGCGACGACGGCCCTGCTCGCCGCGCTCGTCGCCCAGGGCGTCGTCGGCTACACGCAGTACTTCACCGGCGTGCCCGCCTTGCTGGTCGCCGTGCACGTCGTGGGCGCCATCGCCGTGTGGTGGGCGGCCACGCACGTCCTGCTGTCCGTGCACGCCCCCGTACCCTTGGCAGCCGATGCCCGGTCCCTCGCCAGCACCGGTTGAGATCGACATCCCCGACGTCGACGACGTCGTGGAGCCGGACGTCCCGTGGATCGTCCTCGTGTGGAACGACCCCATCAACCTGATGTCGTACGTGACGTTCGTCTTCCAGAAGCTGTTCGGCTACAGCCGGGAGAAGGCGACGGCGCTGATGCTCGACGTGCACGAGAAGGGGCGTGCCGTGGTCTCCAACGGCACGCGCGAGAAGTGCGAGCTCGACGTGTTCCGCCTCCACGAGCACGGGCTGTGGGCGACGATGCAGCACGACACGTAGGAGACTGCATCGTGTTCGAGAAGCGCGTCGTGAAGCGCGCACGCGACGGCAGCTACGAGCTGCGGCTCCCCGACGGCGAGCGGCAGCTGCTGCAAGAGGTCCTCCCGCAGCTGAAGCAGGCGCTGCAGGGCGACGCCGCCGCCGATCCCGGCTTCAAGCGACTGTTCCCCAAGGCGTACGTGCAGGACCCCGAGCACGAGGCCGAGTACCAGGCGCTGGTCGGTGACGAGCTGGTGGCGACGCGGGTCGCCCACGTCGACACCGTCCTGGCGACGATCCGCCAGGACCGCCTGACCGAGGAGGAGGTCTTCGCGTGGATGGGCGCGGTGAACGATCTGCGCCTCGTCCTCGGCACGCGGCTCGACGTCTCGGAGGAGACGGACCTCGCCGTGGACCCGGCCCATCCCGACGCCGCCGCGTACGGGCTCTACGCCTACCTGGGGTGGCTGCTGGAGCTGCTGGTCGAAGCGGTCTCGTGACCGCGGCACGGCGGTTGGGCGCGATCGCCGTGCTGCTGCTCGTCGCGTCGTGCGGACGTGGTGGCTGGGAGCGCGAGGCGTGCGAGCAGGCGAAGCCGCAGCCGCCGGGCACCGCGACCCTGACCCTCGCCGGCGGCCGCACCGCGCTGCTGCACGTGCCGGAGGCCTACGACGGCACCGAGGAGTACCCGCTCGTCTTCAGCTGGCACGGCTACGGGTCGAACGCGGCCGACCACCTGGCCTACGCCGACTTTCGGCCCCTGGCCGAGTCGGAGCGGTTCCTGGTGGTCGTGCCCCAGGGCGCGGGGACGCCGACGCGGTTCAACCTCGGAGCCGGCATCGTCGGCGACACCGACGACGTCGCGTTCGCGAACGAGATCCTCGATCGCGTCGCGACCGATTACTGCCTCGACGACACGCGCGTGTACTCGGCAGGCGTGTCCAACGGCGGTGGGATGAGCGCGCTGCTCGCCTGCCGCGAACCCCAGCGGTTCGCGGCGATCGGGATGAACGCGCTGCTGCTGCTCCCCGAGCCGTGCGCGTCGCCGCCACCGGCGGTGCTCGGGATGATGGGCAACGCCGATCTGGTCGTGCCGTTCCAGGGTGGCCGGGTGAACTGTTGCGACGGGTGGCCCATCGCGCCGGCAGCGGAGACGATGGCGCGGTGGGCGCAGCACGCGGGCTGCGACGGCGACGGACGCGAGAAGGAGATCGCCGACCACGTCGACCGCACGACCTGGGACGGCTGCGACCGGGGCGTCGAGGTGCAGTACTACGTCATCGACGGCGGCGGCCACACGTGGCCGGGCGGGCCCGACACCAGTCAGCTGGGCCCGACCAACCAGGAGATCGACGCGTCGAAGGTCATGTGGGACTTCTTCAAGCGCTTCACCACCTGACGCGAACCGGCGATCTCGTGCGGGCAACAATCGGGTGTGACCGACGCGGAGCTCATCGCCGCGTCGCTGGAGGAGCCGGCGGCGTTCGGCGGCATCTTCGACCGGCACGGCACCACGCTGCACCGGTACCTCGTCCGTCGTGTCGGCGCCAACGACGCCGAACGAGGACGTGCACCAGATCCACAGCCCGGCCGACGTCGGCCGCACCACGGTCATGATCAACGTGGGCGTGCACGACATCGATGCCCACTACGCCCACGCGGTGGCAGAGGGGGCCGACATCACGATGCCGCTCGAGGACGCGTTCTACGGCTCGCGTCGCTACGAGGCCACCGATCTCGAGGGCCACCGCTGGCACTTCGACGAGCCCCACGACGCGATCCGGGCGCGCGGCGGCGAGGTGCCGCTGTGAGAATGGCGGCGTGGAGCTGTCCTCGATCCGCTACGGCGACGCGCCGGTCCAGCTGATCCTCGTCCACGGCCTGGCATCCAACGCCAGGTTGTGGGACGGCGTGGGGCACGAGCTGGCGGCGCGCGGCGTCGGCGCGCTGGCCGTCGACCTTCGCGGTCACGGGCAGTCGCCCAAGCCCGACGACGGCTACGACTTCGACAGCGTGGTGGGTGACCTGCTGCCCTTCCTCCGCTCAGACGGCCGCTCGGGCCGGGTGCTCGACGGCACGCCGCTCGTGGTGGGCCAGTCCTACGGCGGCAACGTCGTCATCCACCTGGCCGCCCGGCATCCCGACGCCGTGCGAGGCGTCGTGTGCGTCGACGGCGGCGCCATCGACCTGCGCCAGCGGTTCCCGCGCCTCGACGATGCGGTGGAGGCGATGAAGCCCCCGTACGACCGGTTCGAGGGCACGTCACCGGAGGTGATGGAGGCGCGGCTGCGGGGCTCCATGCCGGACGCGCCCGAGACGTGGATCCGGGGCGCCATGGCGTGCTTCGACGTCGTCGACGGCGGCGTCCGCTCTCGGCTCACGTGGTCACGGCACCGGCAGATCATCGAGGCGATGTGGCACGAGCCGACGACCGAGCTGTTCCCCAAGGTCGAGGTTCCGGTGCTGTTCCTCATGGCCAGCGAGCGCATGCGCGACGGCGTCGACGCCGCCCTCGACGCACTCCCGGACGGGCGCGCCGTGTGGTTCGACGGCGCCCACCACGACGTGCACGCCCAGCGGCCGACCGAGGTGGCCGAGCTGCTGCTCGGGGCGCTGTGACGCACTGGGAGGGAGCGAGGAACGAGCGAGCGACCCAATGTGACCGCGGGTCTTCGGCGCGCGATGGCCAGCATGACGTGAGAGCACCAGTAGCGGTGCAGCCATGACGCG
>DASUCO010000295.1:0-17605 GCA_036275955.1 Acidimicrobiales bacterium | reverse complement strand
TCGATCCCGACCTCGTCGTGGTGAAGGGCGACCTCACCAGCACGGCAGCGCAGGAGGAGGTCGACGCGTTCGAGCGCTTCTACCTCGGCGCGTTCGGCGAGCGGCTGCTGTGGGTGCGGGGCAACCACGAGTCGTACCACCACCTCGAGTACCAGGCGGTGCCGTACCAGGAGCGCACGCTGGAGGGCGTCACGGTGGCGCTGCTCGACACGTCGCGCAACGGCCGCACGAACGGCAGCGTGTCGACCGAGCAGCTCGAGTGGCTCGACGAGCTGGGCGCCCGCGCCGATCGCCCGGTGCTGGTGATGGGGCACCACCACGCGTGGAACCCGGACGCCACCACCCGCTCGTCCGACTACTTCGGCATCGTGCCCGACGACACCGAGGCGCTCGTCGACGTGTTCGCTCGTCGTCCCCGGCTCGTCGGCTACTTCGCCGGGCACACCCACCGCAACCGGGTACGCCGCTTTGCCGCCACCGGTGATCGCCCGTGGGTCGAGGTGTCGTGCGTGAAGGACTATCCCGGCGCGTGGGCCGAGTACCGCGTGCACGAGGGCGGCATCGTCCAGGTCTTCCGGCGCATCAGCGAGCCGGACGCGCTCGTCTGGTCCGAACGCACGAAGGGCATGTTCGCCGGCCTGTACCACGAGTACGCGTTCGGCGCCGTCGAGGATCGCAACTTCCTCATCGATGTCTGACCCGCCCGGCCCGCTGGCGGACATCCGGGTCCTCGACGCGTCGACCGTCGTCGCCGGCCCCGGCGCCGCCCGGTACCTGGCCGACTTCGGCGCCGACGTCATCAAGGTCGAGCGGCCGGAGGGCGACACCACGCGCACACTCGGCTGGCCCGACTCGCGCGACGGCGTCTCGCTGTGGTGGAAGCTCATGGGCCGCGGCAAGCGCACCGTCGCCCTCGACCTCAAGCGCGAGGAGGACCTGGCGTCCATGCGGCGCCTGTGCGCGACGGCCGACGTGCTCATCGAGAACTTCCGCCCGGGCACGCTCGAACGCCTCGGCCTCGCGCCAGACGATCTGCTCGCCGTCAACCCGAAGCTGGTCATCCTGCGCGTCACCGGCTTCGGCCAGGACGGTCCGTACGCCAACCGGCCGGGCTTCGCCACGATGGCCGAGGCGATGTCGGGCTTCGCATCGCTGAACGGCGAGCCCGACGGCGGCCCGCTCCTCCCGCCCATCGCGCTCACCGACGAGGTGACGGCGCTCGTCGGCGCGTTCGCGATCATGGTGGCGCTGCACTCGGGCGTCGGGCAGGTGGTCGACGTCAACCTGCTCGAGTCGCTGTTCCAGATCATGGGGCCGCTGGCGTCGGCGTACGCGGTGAACGGCTACGAGCAACCCCGTCTCGGCTCTGGCATCGCCTACACCGTGCCCCGCGGCACCTACCGCACGAGCGACGGCCGGTGGGTGGCGGTGTCGACGTCGGCCGAGTCCGTGGCGAAGCGCGTGATGGACATGATCGGCGTCGGCCACGACCCGCGCTTCGCAACGTTCGCCGGTCGGGTCGAGCACCGAGACGAGGTCGAGCAGCTCATGGCGGACTGGATCGCCGAGCGCACCCAGGCCGACGTGCTCGCCGCGTTCGAGGCCGCGCAGGCGGCGATCGCCCCCGTGCTGTCGATGGCCGACATCGCCACCGACCCGCACTACGCGGCCCGCGGGACGATCGTCGACGTGGACGGCACGCCCATGCAGGGCCTCGTCGCCCGTCTCAGCAAGACGCCGGGTCGCATCCGCTGGGCCGGCCGCCCCCTGGCCGCCGACCAAGACGACGTTCTCGGGACCTGAAGGAGCCACATCCGGCCCGTTCCGGTACCGAGAACGGTGTCGCGCGGGTTCAGCGGGCGTCGCGCCACATCGCCGTGACCGTCGGGGCGCCCTTGCCGACGTCGATCTCGCCGGTCGCCTCGAAGCCGTGCCGTGCGTAGAAGGGCACGTTCCGAGGGTTGGAGCTCTCCAGGTACGCCGGCATGCCCTCGGCGTCGCAGCGATCGAGCATGTGACGGATGACGGCTGAGCCGACGCCCTTGCTCTGCATGCCCTGCCGGGTGCCGAGCGCCTCGAGGTAGTAGTGCTCCTCCTTCGGGTGCACCTTCTCGATCGCGTTGAACGCGCCGATCATCCGGGTTGCCTTCGTGCCGAAGGCGCGCAGCATGGCCGGCAGCGCCCGCACCATGTCGCCCGTCGGCATCTTCCACTTGTCGGGCGCCTTCCAGATCGCGACGCCGGTGCCCTCCTCGTCGGCGAAGACGAGATGCTCGTCGCGAGCGAGCTCGAGCCTGAGGAACGCGTCGAAGACGATGCGCCCTCTCGGCTCGAACGGCTTCGTCGGCCCCGCACCCGCCATCCAGCTGAAGAGGGGGTCCTGGGAGAACGCACTCGCGAGCGAGTCCGCCAGCGTCGCGCGGTCCGCCGCCGTCGCCGGTCGAATGGTCATGGCATGGTCTACCGCGGGCGACCGCAGACCGCCACGGGTCGGTGCCGAATCGCGCCCGCGCCGGTCACTCAGGCAGGGCGACCTCGATGCGCGACTGCTGCCACTCCTGGGCGGCCACCAGCGCCCCTTCGGCGAGAGCGACGAGCGCCGGCGCCTCCAGCGCGTGCGCCGGGTAGGAGGCCACGCCGGCCCACACGATCACCTCGATGCCCTGTTCGGTCAGCAGCCGGCGCAGGCGCTCGATCGTCCACACGGCACCGTTCTCGGGCGTGTCCTCGAGGATCAGCGCGAAGCCGCCGTCGTCGAGGCGACACGCGGTGTCGGACTCGCGCAGCGTGTCCAGCAGCGCGTACGCCACCTGGCGGGCGTACTGCGGGCTGCCGATGCGGGCCAGCACCACCGAGATCGGACGCAGGACGCGTCGGGCCGTCGCGACCCGGTTCGGCAGCGCGGCCCTGAAGTACTGCTCGTTGAGGAGCCCGCTCTCTGATTCGTGGAGGCTCACGCTCTCCGTTCGACCACCAGATCGACGATCTCGCCCATCAGTCGCGCCAGCTCGAAGTCCTTCGGCGTGTACACGCGCGCCACGCCGGCGTCGAGCAGCGTCTGTGCGTCGTCGTCGGGGATGATGCCGCCGACCACCACCGGCACGTCGACGCCCTCCTCGCGGAGCAGACGCACGACGTCGGGAACGAGCTGCAGGTGCGAGCCGCTCAGGATCGACAGCCCGATCACGTCCACGTCCTCGTCGAGCGCCACCGACGCGATCTGCTCGGGCGTCAGCCGGATGCCCTGGTAGACGACCTCCATGCCGGCGTCGCGCGCGGCGACGGCGATCTGCTCGGCGCCGTTCGAGTGGCCGTCGAGCCCGGGCTTGGCCACCAGGAAGCGGGGCGGGCCGCCCGCCATGGCCTTCACTCGGGCGGCGACCTCGGCCAGCCCGGTGCTGGCGTGACCGACGGCGGCCCCGACGCCCGTCGGGGCGCGGTACTCGCCGAAGACCTCACGCAGGACACCGGCCCACTCGCCGGTCGTGCCGCCGGCGTGCGCCAGGTCGATGGTCGCGGGCATGACGTTCGCCCCCGACTCGGCGGCGCGCCGCAGCTCGTCGAGCGAGCGCTTCACCGCGTCGCTGTCGCGCTCGGACCGCCATGCCTGGACGTCGGCGATCATCTCGTCCTGGACCGCAGGGTCCACCTTCAAGATGCTCTCCGCACCACCGAGCGGTGACGGCGCCGTCTCCGTGTACTTGTTGACGCCGACCACGGTCAGCGCGCCCGACTCGATGCTGCGCATGCGCTCGGTGTGCGACGTGACGAGCCGGCCCTTGAGCTCGTCGATGGCCTCGAAGGCGCCGCCCAGCGACAGCACGTCCTCCAGCTCGGCCCACGCCGCGTCCATCAGCTCCGTCGTCTTCTTCTCGATGACGTGGGAGCCGTCGAAGATGTCGTCGAGCTCCAGCAGGTCGGTCTCCTCGGCCAGCACCTGCTGCATACGCAGCGCCCACTGCTGGTCCCACGGGCGGGGCAGACCGAGCGCCTCGTTCCACGCCGGCAGCTGCACCGAGCGAGCCCGGGCCCGCTTCGACAGCGTGACCCCGAGCATCTCCAGCACGATGCGCTGCACGTTGTTCTCGGGCTGCGCCTCGGTGAGTCCCAGCGAGTTGACCTGCACGCCGTAGCGGAAGCGGCGCAACTTCGGATCCGTCACGCCGTAGCGCTCGAGGCCGATGCGGTCCCACAGATCGGTGAACGCCCGCATCTTGCACGTCTCCTCGACGAAGCGGATGCCGGCGTTCACGAAGAACGAGATGGAGCCGAACACGGCCGGGAAGCGATCTTCGGGCACCTGACCCGAGTCGCGCACGGCGTCGAGCACGTCGATGGCGGTGGCGAGCGAGTAGGCGATCTCCTGCACCGGCGTCGCGCCCGCCTCCTGCAGGTGGTACGAGCACACGTTCATCGGGTTCCACTTGGGCGCCCACTCGGCGCAGAACGCGATCATGTCGACGATCAGCCGTCGGCTCGGCAGCGGCGGGAAGATGTACGTGCCGCGGGAGAGGTACTCCTTGACGATGTCGTTCTGGGTCGTGCCCCGGAGCGCGGTGGTCGGCACGCCCTGGTCCTCGGCGTTGGCGATGTAGAGGCCGAGCAGCCACGCCGCGGTGGCGTTGATCGTCATCGACGTGTTCATCTCGCCCGGCGGGATGCCGTCGAGGAGCTGCTTCATGTGACCCAGGTGAGCAACCGGCACGCCCACCTTGCCGACCTCGCCACGGGCTTCGGGCGCGTCGGGGTCGTAGCCGGTCTGGGTCGGCAGGTCGAAGGCGATCGACAGGCCGGTCTGACCCTTGGCCAGGTTCGTCCGGTACAGCTCGTTGGACGCCCGGGCCGTCGAGTGGCCCGAGTACGTCCGCATCAGCCAGGGCTTGTCCCTCTCCTCCATGGCACCATCGTTCCCTGTTGCGAGCACGGCTGCCCAACCGCCTGGTCCTGGTCCTGCTGCTCAGTGTTCCCGCGGCGTGCGCCGAAGACGCCGCGGCGCCCCCGAGCACGACCACGACGACGGCCCCGCCGGCCGAGTCTGCGGCCCGCGTGGACGTCTTCGGGCGGGGGAGGCTGGGTCCCGACGTGCTCCTGCTCGGCGCTCCATTCGGCGTCGAGGACCGCGGCGTGCTGCTCACCATCGACCTGGGCACCGGCGTCGTACAGCGCGAGGTGACCGACGGCTCGGCGTGGCCGCCCGGGTTCAAGGAGCCCACGACCGATCCCGAGCATCCCGACGCCGAGGCGGCAGCGCGATCGCCCGACGGCCGGCACGTCGCCCTGTTCGCCCGCTCCGACGACACCCGCCGGACCGGCATCACGATCCTCACCGGCGATGCCGAGCGGTTCCACCACCTGCAGTCGGTCGCCACCGTCGTCGGCGGTCGACTGGTGTGGACGCCGCGGAGCGACGCCGTCTACCTGCTGGCTGCCAGCGTGGACGGTGAGGCCGACCGAGTCATCGGCGTCCCAGTGGGCGGTCGGCCCTACACCGTGGCGCGCCTCGACGAGCGCGGCTTCGCCTGGCTGGCCGTTCGCTCGTCAGCCGACCGTGTACTCGAACGTCCTCGCCATGATCTCGGCGTTGCGGCGCACGACGACGGTGAGCACGTGCAGCCCGGGCTCGAGGCCGGAGACCTCCAGCTCGGCCAGCTGCTGATCGCCGTCGGCGCCCTCGGTCGTGGGCACGACCGGTTCGTCGGTGTCGACGACGAACGTGACGTCCCGGCCGCCGAGCACGTACGCCGCGAACCGGTGGTCTGACCCGATCTGCGCTCCGCCGGGCGGGTCGGCTTCGACGTGGCCGAGGTCGAGGAACGGCTCCACACGATCGCCGTCCTCGGTGGCGACCACCGGGATCGCTGCCCACCCCTCGCGCGGCGGACCTTCCTGGGACACCATGCCGTGCAGCACCACGATCGCCGTCTGCGCATCGAGCTCGACGGCGGTGACCTCGAGGTCCTCGGCGTGGTCCCAGGCGCCCCACCCCTCGGCCAGCGCCGTCTCGGACTCCACGAACCCCTCCGGCCCGCCGAACGCCTCCAGCGACAGCGGCGCCGTCAGCCCGATCGCCACGTCGTCCTTGCCGCTGGCGATCGCTGCGATCCACGACCGCACGGTGGACGCGGGATCGTCGACCTGCCCGATCACCGGCTCCGTGGTGGTCGTGGGGGCCGGCGGCGTCCTCGTGGTGCTGGTGGTCGCCTCCGTCGTCGTCGTCGTTGCCGCCGACTCGACGTCGTCGTCGTCGCCGCAGGCGACGAGCGCCAGTGCCGCGAGTGCGACGAGCAGCAGCTTCTTCATCGGGGCTCCTGGAGGATCGGGGGGAGGGGCTGGGCCAGCGCGACGGCCAGGCGGGCCAGGTACTCGGATCGAGGGATCTCGACGGCGCCGAGCGAGGCGAGATGGGGCGTCAGCCACTGGACGTCCAGGATGGCCTGCGGGTTCCCTCGCAGCGCGCCGACGAGCGCAACGAGCGCGACCTTGGACGCGTCCCGCTGGCGGTGGAACATCGATTCGCCGGCGAACAGCCCGCCGATGGCGACGCCGTAGAGGCCGCCGGCGAGCGTCCCGTCCTCGGCCCACGCCTCGACGCTGTGCGCCCAACCGGCCCGGTGCAGGCCCACGTACGCCGCCCGCACCTCCTCGTCGATCCACCGGCCTGAGCGCGACGGGTCGGCGCACCCGTCGATGACGGCCTCGAAGTCCACGTCGAAGGTGACGTGGTAGCGCGCACACGAACGCCGGAGCGATCGGCTGACGCGCAGGCCGTCGAGCGGGATGATCCCGCGCGGGTCAGGGGACCACCAGGCGAGGACCTTGGTCGCGCCGGCGTGCACCGGCATCGGGAACAGGCCCTGGCGGTACGCCGTCAGGATCGTGTCGAGCTCGAGGTCGGCACCGATCCCGACGATGCCGTCCTCGTCGGCGTTCTCGGCGGGCGGGAAGGCCCAGTCGGACGTCTTACTTCTTGCTGTAGTCGTAGAACCCCATGCCGCTCTTGCGGCCGAGGTGGCCGGCACTCACCATGCGGCGCAGCAGCGGCATCGCCGCGTAGTTGGGGTCGCGGAACTCGTCGTACAGCGCGTCGAGGATGGCGAGGCTGGTGTCGAGACCGACGAGGTCGAGCAGCGCCAGCGGACCCATCGGGTGGTTGCAGCCGCCCATCATGGCGGCGTCGATGTCGTCGCGCGAGGCGGTGCCGCTCTCGAGCATGCGCACCGCGTTGTTGCAGTACGGGAACAGCAGCGCGTTGACGATGAAGCCGGCGCGGTCCTTCACCTCGACCGGCTTCTTGCCGCAGGCCTCGGCGAACGCCCGCACGGCGGCGATCGTCTCGGACGACGCAGTGAGCGGCGCCACGATCTCGACCAGGCTCATGGCCGGTGCAGGGTTGAAGAAGTGGACGCCGCAGACCTTGTCCGGGCGCTTCGTCTGCACCGCCATCTCGATGACGGGCAGGGTCGAGGTGTTCGTGGCCAGGATCGCGTCGGGCTTGGCGATCCCATCGAGCTCGGCGAACAGCGCCCTCTTGACCTCGAGGTCCTCGACGACGGACTCGATGATGAGATCGCAGTCGGCGAGATCGTTGAGCGACGACGTGGCAGAGACCCGGCCGATGACCGCGTCGCGCTCGGCCTGCTCCAGCTTCCCGCGCTCGACCTGCTTGTCGAGCGACTTGGTCAGCCGCGCCACCATGTCGTCGGCCGTCTCCTGCTGGCGGGAGCGGAGCACCACGGTGCTCCCCGCCTTGGCGGCCACCTCGGCGATGCCGGATCCCATGATCCCCGAGCCGATGATGCCGACGCTGCTGATCGTCATGGGCCGGTACGTTACGCACGGCTCACCGTCGTCCCTCAACTCAGGAAGACCACTGACGACCGCACGCATCGGCGATCCGACGACCCACCGCCGCGTGCTCGGCCCCCTCGCGGCGCGTCGGCTCGACGCCCGCATCGCCCACCTGCCGGGCGACGCGCCGTGGCGCCCGCTCGACGCGCTCGGCGGCGAGCCCGACGGCTCCCTCCAGGCCGTGGTCGCGGTCGGCGCCCTCTGCGCGGCGGGCGATCTCGACCTGGCCGTGGCCACCATCCGCCGCGTCCTCGCCCCCGGCGGCGAGCTGCACTTCGTCGAGCACGTCGGTCGCGTCGGCGCGCTGGGCGCGCTGCAGCGGGCCGCGGGACGGGCGTGGTCGGCGATGCCGCAGGGCTGCCACGTGGAGCACGACGTGCCGGCGGCGCTGCGCCGCGGGGGCTTCGTCGTGGACGACCTCGACCGCTTCTCGCTGCCCAGCGTCGTGCCCCTCCTGCGCCCGTGGGTGCACGGCGTGGCAAGGTCGTACGCATGACAGGCACCCTGGCTCTGGTCGGCGGCGGCGAGTGGAACGAGGGCTGTGACTTCGATGCCGAGCTGCTCGCGTCGAGCGGCGGCCGCGAGGTGGTCCTGCTGCCCACGGCCGCAGCGTTCGAGAACCCCGACAAGTGCATCGACCACGCAACCGAGTGGTTCGGTCGGCTCGGCGGCCGGGTCAACGGCCTGCCGGTGCTGCAGCGTGGGGACGCGCTCGACCCGGCCAACGCCGACGCCGTCCGCCGCGCCCGCTTCGTCTACCTGTCGGGCGGCTCGCCGCTGCACCTGCGCTCGGTGCTCAAGGAGACGCCGCTGTGGGACGCGCTCGTCGAGGCGTGGCGGAGCGGTGCGATCGTGGCCGGCTCCTCCGCCGGCGCCATGGTGCTGGGCGACCCGATGGTCGACCCGCGCGGCGGCGCGTTCACCGTCGGTCTCGGGATGATCGGCAACCTGGCCGTGCTCCCGCACGCAGAGCCCGACGTCGCCGCCCACCACAAGCGGACCTTCGAGCTGGCCGACGCCGGCCTGGTGCTGGCGGCGCTGCCCGAGCGCACCGCACTCATCCGCGATCCCGACGGGTCCTGGCGCTCGACCGGCGCCGGCGAGGCGACGGTCTGGGTCGCCGGTGAGCAGCGCGGCTTCGACGTGCTCCCCGACGTCCCCGACTCAGGTCACTAGCCGCCGACGACCTGGCCCTCGTCAGGGATCTCGACGATCTCGACGGCGACGATCGTCACCGGGGTGCTCGGCGGCCCGTCGCCCGTCCCGAGGTCGTTGATCGCCTTGACGACGTCCTCGCCGTCGCTCACCTGACCGAACAGGGAGTAGGCCGACGTAGGCAGGCGCGAGCAGTCGATGCACGTGAACCACTGGCTGCCGTTGGTGTTCGGCCCCGAGTTCGCCATGGCCACCGCACCGTCCAGGTACGACGCCACCGACGGCGGCAGCTCGTCGGGAATCGCGTAGCCAGGCCCGCCCGTGCCCGGCGGGTTGCCGACGCGGTCACCGGTCTGGTTCACGAACCCCGGGACGACGCGATGGAAGCTGACGCCGTCGAACCAGCCCCACTTTGCCAGCTGGATGAAGTTGTTCACCGTGCCCGGCGCCCGCTGCTCGAACAGGTCGATGGTGAAGCTGCCCTCACTGGTGCCGACGACCGCCTTGTACTGGACGTCGTCCTCCAGGCAGTTCTTCGGCGCGTCGGCGAACGACGCGGGCGGCTCGGCCGGCTTGGCGTCCGGCGCGCACTCCCCGGTGCCGAACACGAACGGCTCCGACACCGTCTCCTCCGCGTCGTCCGCGATCTCGGCACCCGCGGGCTCGTCGGCGGTCGTCGTGGTGGTCGTCGCGGTCGCCTCCTCGTCGTCGCCACCACCGGGGACGACGACGAGCACCAGCGCCAGCACCGCGACCAGGGCCACGACGGCGGCGACGATCACGCGCATCCGCTGCTGTCGACGGCGCGCCTCGGCCCGGGCCGCCTGCTGGGCGGCGCGCCGCCGCGCCGCCTCGCGACCGTGCTTGCGATCCTGCGGACTCATGCAGCGTCCTCGTTCCTCGGATGCCGCCTGAGCCCCGGCGCGATGCTCATGGCTCGCTCGCTGCGCTCGCTCACGGGCCGGGGTTGACCTCGAGCAGGTCGACGATGAACACGAGCGTGTCGTTCGGGCCGATGTCGGGCGGGTTGCCGGCCGGGCCGTAGGCCTTGTCGCCGGGGATCGTGAGCAGGCGCCGACCACCGACCTTCATGCCGGGGATGCCCTCGGTCCAACCGGAGATGACGCCGGTGAGCGGGAAGGTCGCCGGATCGCCACCCCAGGAGGCGTCGAACTCCTTGCCGTTCGACTGGGCTACGCCGACGTAGTGCACGGTCACGGTGTCGTTGCTGTTGACGACCTCCTCGCCGTCGCCCACGACCAGGTCCTGGCAGGTGAGCTCGGTGGCCGGTTCGCTCGGCACGGTCGGCGTGGGCTTGGCGTCCATGTCGGTGTTCTCGCCGGACGGCGGCTCACACGTGAGGGGCGTGGCCGGCTCCGGTGCGACGGTCGTCGAGGAGGTGTCCTCGACCGTGGTCTCGGTCGTGTCGTCGGTCGACGCCGTCTCGGTGTCGTCGTCCCCGCCTCGAAGTGAGAAGAAGACGATCACGGCGAGGGCGAGACCGGCCAGCACCCCCACCCGCACGATGCGGCGGTTGCGCTGCTGACGGCGGAGCGCGGCCATCTCGGCGGCCCGGCGCGCCTGGGCGCCCTCCTTCTTGCGCTGGCGCTTCGGGTTGCGGGTCGTGGGCGCGTCGCTCATGGCCTCCGCACGATAGCCACGGACCCTCCGAGTGCTGATCGTCACGGATCGGAGGGATTCCCCTTCCCCGCGTCGAACTCCAGGGTCAGCCGATGGTGCCCCCCACCGCTGGAGCCTGCGATGCCTGAACAGACCGAGACCGCTGAAGACACCACCCTCCCGTTCTCCCGTGAGGTGGGTCACCGCCTGCGGGCGGTGCGCCGCCAGCGCCGTCTGTCCCTCGACGACGTCGAGCGCCAGTCGGGTGGCAAGTGGAGCGCGTCGGCCATCGGTGCCTACGAGCGCGGCTTCCGCAACCTGTCCCTGCCCCGGCTCCGGGAGCTGGCCGAGTTCTTCGCCGTCCCCATGGCGACGCTGCTGGGTGAGATCGACCTGCGCGACGAGCCCGGACGCAGCGGTGGCAACACCAAGGTGGTGCTCGACCTCGGGCGCCTGGAGCAGCTCGAGGAGGCGGCACCCCTGGTGCGCTACGCCCGCTCGATCGTGCTCGAGCGCGGTGACTGGAACGGCCGCGTGCTGTCGATCCGCAAGGACGACGTGCGGGCGCTCGGGTCGATGCTCCACCTGGATGACACCTCGCTGCTCGAGCAGCTCGATCGCTGGGGCGTGCTCGTCACCCCCGGGACCACGATCGACCTCACCGACTCCTCGCTCGCCGCGCTCTAGTCACGAGCCGGATCAGCAACGGGGCCGGCGGGGCCCGCCTGTAACGTCGCCCCCCGCCATGGCCCTCGTCGTCCAGAAGTTCGGTGGCACCTCCGTCGCCGATCCCGAGCGCATCCGCGCCGTCGCCGATCACGTGGCGCGCACGCGCCGACGCGGCGACGACGTGATCGTCGTGGTCAGCGCCATGGGCAAGGAGACGGACGAGCTGATCCGGCTCGCCGAGGAGGTGTCGAGCACCCAGCCCAGCCGGGAGATGGACATGCTCCTGACCGTCGGCGAGCGCAAGACGACGGCGCTGCTCTGCATGGCGCTGGCCGACCTCGGTGTCGAGGCCGAGAGCTTCACCGGCAGCCAGGCGGGGATCATCACCGACACCGCCCACACCAGGGCGCGCATCGTCGACGTGCGCCCCGACCGGGTGCGCGAATGCCTCGCCGCTGGGAAGGTGGCCGTGGTTGCCGGCTTCCAGGGCGTGTCCACCGATCGCGAGATCACGACCTTCGGCCGGGGCGGCTCCGACAACACGGCGGTGGCGCTGGCCTACTCGCTGGGCGGCGACTCGTTCGAGAAGTACAGCGACGTGCCCGGCATCTTCAGCGCCGACCCGCGCGTGGTGCCCGACGCCCGTCGACTGTCGGTGCTCAGCACCGAGGAGATGCTGGAGATCGCCGCCACCGGCAGCGGCGTGCTCATGTTCCGTGCCGTCGAGTTCGCCAGGAACCACGGCATCCGCATCCACGTGCGCTCCAGCTTCAGCTGGGAACCGGGTACGTGGGTGGTCCCCGAGGCGGAGATGGAGAACACGATGGAGCAGCCGATCATCGCGGCCGTCACCCACGACACGTCCGAGGCGAAGATCACCGTCGCTCGCGTGCCCGACCGGCCCGGCATCGCCGCCCGGCTCTTCCGCACGCTCGCCGACGGCAAGGTCAACCTCGACATGATCGTGCAGAACGTCTCCCACGACGGGACGACCGACATCTCCTTCACCGTGCCGAAGACCGATCTCGCCGCCGCCATCGAGGCGTGCCAGTCGCACTCGGCCGAGCTGGGTGCGGCGGAGGTCGTGGCCGACGACGGCATCGGCAAGGTGTCGTTGGTCGGCGCCGGCATGAAGTCGCACCCTGGCGTGAGCGCCACCATGTTCGAGACGCTGGCCGACAACGGGATCAACATCGAGATGATCTCGACGTCGCCCATCCGCATCACCTGCGTCGTCCGCGCCGAGCAGGTCGAGGCCGCCGTGCAGTGCCTCCACAAGGCGTTCGACCTCGGCTCGTCGTAAGTAGGCAGCGATGCGCCGGCGGCTGCTGCTCCTGGCCGGTGTCGCGCTCGTCGTGTGGCTGGCCGCCGCCGCCTTCTCGTTGCTCCGGCTGGCGTCCGACCTCGACGCCGGCAACGACGCAGCGTCGGCTGCTCGGGGCCAGCTCGGCGCCGAACAGGTGGCCGAGCAGGAGCCGCTGCCCGAGCTGCGCACGGCGGCGACGCGGTTCGCCGCCGCGCACGACCGCGCCGGGGGGCTCGTGCTGGCGCCGCTGCGGGTGCTGCCGGTGATCGGCCGCCAGCTGCGGTCGGTCGACGCGCTGTCGGGCGCCGCAGCCACGGTGGCCGACGCCGGCGTCGATGCCGTCGAGCGCGCCGGCGTCGTGTTCGAGGATCCGGCTGCGGCCGGACGCGATCGCGTCGAGCAGGTCCGGGAGCTGCGCGACGTCATCCAGGACGTCACCGTGCGGCTCGACGCGATCGAGGACCTCGGTCCGGTGAGCGGCCTGCTGTCGCCCCTGGCCGATGCGCGCAACGACCTGTCGGGTGAGCTGGGCGACGTTCGTCGCACGCTGCGAACGGCGCGGGCCGGGGCCGACGCCGCCCTCGCGCTGGTCACCGGTCCTCGCCGCTACCTCGTGCTGGCCGCCAACAACGCCGAGATGCGGGCCGGGAGCGGCATGTGGCTGCAAGGCGGGACGCTCGTCACCAGCGAGGGCGACCTCGAGCTCCGGGACATGGTGTCGCTGCACAACGACGCCGACCCGCCCGACGGCGCGGTGGTGGCCACCGGGGATCTCGCGTCGCGGTGGGGCTTCCTCAACCCCGGCAACGAGTGGCGCAACCTCATGGCCAGCCCCCGCTTCCCGGAGAGCGCCCAGCTGGCGGTGCAGATGTGGCGTGCCGCCGGTCGAGGCGAGGTCGACGGCGTCCTGGCCGTCGACGCCATCGGGCTGCAGGCCATCGTTGCTGCCACCGGTCCGATCGAGACCGAGGCGGGGACGATGGACGAGGACCGCATCGTGCGTCACCTCCTCCACGACCAGTACCTGGACCTGGGTGACACCATCGGGCAGACGGGCCGGGCCAACGCCGAGCGACGCGAGGGGCTGGCGGAGCTGGCCACGGCCGCCGTGGCCGCCATCGACGCCGGCGACTACCCGGCCAGCACGCTCATCCGGACGCTGGGCGATGCCGTCGCCGGTCGACACCTGCTGGCCTGGTCGGGAGACGAGGTCGAGCAGCAGGGCTGGGAGGCGGCCGGGATGAGCGGCGACCTGCGCAGCGACTCCCTGCTCGTGTCGGTGCTGAACCGGGGCGGCAACAAGCTCGATCCGTACCTCGAGATCGACGCCGCCCTCGAGGTGGAGCCGTCCCGGGACGGCTGGGACGTCACCGTGGAGCTCGAGCTCACCAACACGGCACCATCGGGGGAGCCGCCCTACATCGCCGGGCCCTTCGCCGGTCTCGACCTCGACGCCGGCGAGTATCGGGGGATCCTCGCCGTCAACGTCCCCGGTGGCGCGCGTGGCGCCGCGTTCGACGACGTCGAGCAGCTCGCGGTCGCCGGCCGCGACGGGCGGACCCGCGTGGTCGGCTTCCCGCTCGACCTGCCGCGGGGCGCGTCACGCGTCGCCGTGCTGCGCTTCCGGCTCCGGCCCGGAGCCGAGCACCTCGTCGTGGAGCCCTCGTCCCGTGTGCCCGGGATCACCTGGCGCTACGGATCGGCGTCCTGGGAGGACTCGGCGTCCCGGACGGCGAAGTTCCCCCGCGGATAGGTCGGAGACCGAGATCACCCGGTTTCGCCATCGACAATTCGGGTATCTCGGGCGCACCCACGGCCGCACAGGCGGGCCAGATCAGTGAGGACAGCAATGAGGATGATGTCGAAGGTGGCGGGCACCGCCGTTCTTCTGTTCACGCTCTTCCCGGCCGTGGCGGCCAACGCGCAGGTCGACTGCGCGCGCGCCGACTACTGCAACCCGAACACGCCGGACGTCGGCGGGTCGGACAGCGGGAGCGACGTCGACACGGACCAGCCCCGCGGCGACAGCGCGGGCGGCCCCGGCGGTGCCCCCGTGAGCGGCGGCGCGGCCGGCAGCGGCGGCACGACCGACGATGGCACGGCCGGCAACGGCGGCACGACCGGCGGCGGGACCGCGGTCCTCGGTGCCGAGTCCGAGGCGCCCACGGGCGCCGTCAGCGCCGAGTCCGGTGGTGCCGCAGCCGCGACCGCACCGTCCGGCGCCCTTCCGATCACCGGTGGCGACGTCATCGGCATCGCCGCCTTCGGCGCCGCCGCCGTCGGCCTCGGCACGATCCTGGTGAAGCGATCGAAGGCCGCACGGCTGGCGTAGCGCCACGAACATCGCGAGAGGCGGGCGGCGCAGCCGCCCGCCTCTGCGCTTTTTGACGTCGGGCTCGGCAAGACCCGTCGCTACCCTCGGGTGATGCCCAACGTCGCCATCGTCGGCGCCACCGGTCTCGTCGGCGGCGTCATGCGCACGATCCTCACCGAGCGCGAGTTCCCGGTCGATTCGATCCGCCTCTTCGCCTCCGCTCGCTCGGCGGGCAAGACGTTGCCGTGGCAGGGCCACGACGTCACCGTCGAGGACGCGTCGACGTCGGACCTCGCCGGGATCGACATCGCTCTGTTCTCCGCCGGCGGGTCGACGAGCAAGGCGCTGGCCGAGAGGTACGTCGCCGCCGGCGCGGTCGTCATCGACAACTCCTCGGCCTTCCGCAACGACCCGCAGGTGCCGCTCGTCGTCAGCGAGGTGAACCCCGAGGACGTGCACGACCGGCCCAAGGGGATCATCGCCAACCCGAACTGCACGACCATGGCCGCCATGCCGGCGCTCAAGCCGCTGCACGACGAGGCCGGCCTCGTGCGGATGATCGCGTCGACGTACCAGGCGGCGTCCGGTGCCGGTCTCGAGGGCATCGAGGTGCTCGACGAGCAACAGCAGAAGATCGTCTCGGAGGCGGCCAACCTCGCCTTCGATGGCCGCAAGGCGCCGTTCCCCGAGCCGCGCAAGTGGGCGGTGTCGCTCGCCAACAACGTGGTGCCGTTCAACTACGTGATCGAGGAGGACGACTACACGGAGGAGGAGATCAAGCTGCGCAACGAGACGCGCAAGATCCTCCACATCCCCGACCTCCGGGTGAGCGGCACGTGCGTGCGGGTGCCGGTGTTCACCGGGCACTCCCTGTCGCTGAACCTCGAGTTCGAGCGGCCGATCACCGCCGCACGCGCCAAGGAGCTCCTCGCGTCAGCGCCCGGCGTCCTGCTGCGAGACGTGCCGAACCCGCTCGAGGCGGCCGGTCGGGACGAGGTGTTCGTCGGGCGCATCCGCCAGGACTTCACCGTCGACGACGACCGCGGCCTCGTGCTCTTCACGGTGGGCGACAACCTGCGCAAGGGCGCCGCCCTCAACGCGGTGCAGATCGCCGAGCTGCTGCTCTAGTCACAACGGCACGGGATGGCACCGCAGCGCGGGCAGCCGCTCGCGTAGCGAGCCGCCGCGTCCTCCATCGACAGGTCCAGCTGCGCGGCGATCGTCGTCAGCCACGCCAGCACGTCGCCCAGCTCGTGCAGGCGCTGGGCGTCGTCGCCCTTGCGCACCGCCTGGGCCAGCTCGCCCACCTCCTCGGCCAGCCACGCCACCGACGCGGGCAGGCCGCGTGCGGCGTCGCGCGCGCCGTAGGTCCGGGCGATGACGTCTTGCAGCTCGTCCAGCGTCACAGCACGACGACGCTGCGCAGCACCTCGCCGCGCTCCATCTTGTGGAACGCGTCCTCGACGTCGTCGAGCGTGATCGTCTCCGAGACGAAGCGCTCGAGGTCGAGCCGACCCTGCAGGTAGAGGTCGATCAGCATCGGGAAGTCCCGCGACGGGAGGCAGTCGCCGTACCACGACGGCTTGATGGCGCCGCCGCGCCCGAACAGCTCGATGAACGGCAGCTCCACCTTCATGTCGGGCGTCGGGACCCCCACCTGCACCAACGTGCCCGCCAGGTCACGCGCGAAGAACGCCTGCTCGAACACCTTCGGGTTGCCCACCGCCTCGATGCAGACGTCGGCGCCGTTGCCGTCGGTGATGGCGCGGATGGCCTCCACCGGGTCCTCCTTGGACGCGTCGACCGTGTGCGTCGCGCCGAAGTCCCGGGCCCACTCGAGCTTGCGAGCGTCCAGGTCGACGCCGATGACGATGCGCGCACCGGCCAGCCGTGCCCCGGCGATGGCGGCGTCGCCGACGCCGCCGCACCCGAACACCGCGACCGTGTCGCCCCGGCTGACGTTCCCGGTGAGCATGGCGGCGCCGAGTCCGGCCATCACGCCACAGCCGAGCAGCCCGGCGACCTCCGGCTTGGCTGCCGGCACCGGCGTGCACTGCCCGGCGGCAACGAGGGTCTTCTCGGCGAACGCGCCGATCCCGAGCGCGGGCGACAGCGGCGTGCCATCGGTCAGCGTCATCTTCTGCTCGGCGTTGAACGTCGAGAAGCAGTACTGCGGTCGTCCCCGCCGGCACGACCGGCACGTCCCGCAGACGGCGCGCCAGTTCAGGACCACGAAGTCGCCGGGTGCGATGCCGGACGCGTCGTCACCCACGGCCTCGACGACTCCGGCTGCCTCGTGTCCGAGGAGGAACGGGAAGTCGTCGTTGATGCCGCCCTCTCGGTAGTGGAGGTCGGTGTGGCACACCCCGCACGCCTGCACTCGCACGAGCGCCTCGCCCGGTCCGGGTTCGGGGACGACGATGGTCTCGATCGACACCGGCTCGCCCTTGCCGCGGGCCACGACGCCTCGCACCTGCTGTGACATGGCGCGGACGCTAGCGAGGCGACGCGGGCCGGCGACCGCCGCAGCGGTCGCCGGCGCGGGTCTCGTGGTCGGGCTGCCGGGATTTGAACCCGGGACCTCTGCGTCCCGAACGCAGCGCTCTACCAAGCTGAGCCACAGCCCGTTCCGCCCCGAAGAGCGAAGGGTGAGGCTATCCGACGCCCAGCGCGGTTCCGGTGGCCGCCGGGGC
>DASUCO010000294.1:0-7841 GCA_036275955.1 Acidimicrobiales bacterium | reverse complement strand
AGCGCGTGCGCACCGGCGAGATCGTCGGTGACCTCTACCGGCCGGTCGACTTCCACGGCTACTGGTTCACCACCGACGTCGGCCGCTTCGGCTTCCAGCTGCTGTTCCGCGGGATCCCGCCCGTGCTGCTGGGCTCAGTCGTGTTCGATCTGGCGCTACCGAACGACGCGAGCACGTGGGTCGCGTTCCTGCTGAGCGTGTGCCTGGCGTTGGCCGTGAGCTTCGGCGTGCGCTACCTCGCCTCGCTCAGCGCGTTCTGGCTCCTCGACACCCGAGGCGTGTGGCAGATGACGGCCGTGGTGTCGATGTTCCTGGCCGGGATCATGGTCCCGCTCGGCTTCCTCCCCGACGGTGTGCGCGAGGTCGTGCTGTGGCTCCCGTTCGCGGCGATCTCCCAGCTGTCCATCGACATCCTCCTCGGCCATGCCGACGTGGCACCGATGCTGGCCCGGCAGGCCATCTGGGCCGTGGCACTCGCGCTGCTCGGTCGCGCCGTCACGCGGCGGGCGTTCCGGAAGGTGGTGGTGCAAGGTGGCTGACGCGATCGGCCTGCCGGCGACCTATCGCCACCTCGTGGGGGCGCGCATCCGCGGCCAGCTGCAGTACCGGCTGTCCTTCGGCCTGTACGTCGTCGCCCAGTTCCTGGCCGCGTTCGCCGACCTGCTCGCGGTGCTCGTGGTGTTCAACCGCGTGCCGGTGCTGCGGGGCTGGTCCATCGAGGAGGTGCTCTACCTCTACGGGACGTCGCAGGTGGCCTTCACCGCCGCCGACCTGTTCCTCAGCCAGGTCGACAAGTGCGCCGTCCACATCCGTCAGGGGACCTTCGACCAGCTGCTGTGCCGCCCGCTCGGACCGCTGTTCCAGCTCTCGACGATCGAGTTCGAGCTGCGACGCGGTGGCAAGGTGCTCCAGGCGCTGCTCGTCATGGGCATCGCCGCCGCCAACCTCCCCGTCCCGTGGACTGCCGGACGCGTCGTCGTCACGCTGACGACGATCGCCAGCGCGTTCGTGATCTTCGGCGGCCTGTGGGTCATCACGTCGTCGGTCGCGTTCTGGACGGTCGGCTCCACCGAGGTCGCCAATGCCTTCACCTACGGCGGCGGCTTCCTGACCCAGTACCCGTTCGACGTGTTCTCGTCGTGGCTCCGGCGAATCCTGCTGCTCGTGCCGGTGGCGTGCGTGAGCTACCTGCCGGCGGCGTGGGTGCTCGACCGCCCCGACGCCTACGACTTCCCGGCGTGGGCACGCCTGTCGTCGCCCGCAGCGGCGATCGCCACCACCCTCGTCGCCCGCGCCGTCTGGCGCACCGCGATCCGCCACTACCGAAGCACAGGGAGCTGAGCATGGCCGTCATCGAGCTCGACGACGTGAGCAAGGAGTTCGTGCACCATCGCAAGATCGGCCGTCTCCGCCGCGAGCGCGTGCGCACGCGGGCCGTCGACGGCATCACGCTGTCCATCGAGCCGGGCGAGGTCGTCGGCTACATCGGCCCCAACGGCGCCGGGAAGTCCACGACGATCAAGATGCTCACGGGGATCCTCGTGCCCTCGGGCGGCGACGTGCGGGTGGTCGGCCTCGACCCGCAGGTGAACCGGCTGGCGCTCACCCGCCGCATCGGGGTCGTGTTCGGACACCGCACCCAGCTGTGGTGGGACCTGCCGCTGCGCGACTCCTTCGACCTGCTCCGGTACGTCTACCGGGTGCCGGCCGACCGGCACCGCCAGAACGTGGAGGCGTTCGTCGACCTGCTCGAGCTCGGTCCCCTGCTCGACCGACCGGTGCGGCAGCTCTCGCTGGGTGAGCGCATGCGGGGCGAGCTGACTGCGGCGCTCCTGCACGACCCGACGATCCTGTACCTCGACGAGCCCACCATCGGTCTCGACATCGTGAGCAAGACGCGCGTGCGCGAGTTCCTCACCTCCGTCAACCGCGAGCGGGGCGTGACCGTGCTGCTCACCACGCACGACCTCGATGACGTCGAGCAGCTGTGCTCGCGACTCGTGGTGATCGACCACGGCAAGCTGGTGCTCGACTCCACCATCGACGAGGTGAAGCGTCGCTACGCGCCGCACCGGACGCTGGTGGTCGACCTCACCGAGTCGGCGCCGCCCCTCGAGATCCCCGGCGTCGAGGTCACCCGCGTGGACGGGCCCCGGCAGTGGCTGCGGTTCCACCGCGACGAGCACACCGCGGCCGCCGTCATCGCCCGCATCGCGGCGACGACCGCGCTCGTGGACATCACCGTCGTCGAGCCCGACATCGAGGAGGTGATCCGGCACGTCTACGGCGCTGCCTGACCTCCGCCTCTACTCGCACGTCGCCACCAGGTCGTTCCAGCGGTACTCGACCTATCGCGCCGCCACCCTGGCCGCGCTCGTCGAGAACACGACGATCGACGTCATGCGCACCTACGTCTGGCTGGCGGTACTCGCCGCGGGTGCCGATGCCGGCGGCCTCACGCGGTCCGACGTGGTGACGTACGCGTTCGTGACGGGCGGCCTCAGCGCCGCGCTCCAGCCGACGTGGGCGACCGAGATCGTCGAGCGCATCCGGTCGGGCGACATCGTCACCGACCTGTACCGGCCGGTCGACTTCCAGCTGTGGTGGCTCGCTCGCGACGCCGGCAGCAGCGCCTACCGGCTGCTGACGCGGGCGATCCCACCGCTGTTCATCGGCGGGCTCGTGTTCGACCTCGCCCTGCCGACGAGAGCCGCGGTCTGGCTCTCGTTCGCCGTTTCGGTGTCGTTGGCGTTCGTGCTCGTCTACGCGTGGAAGCTGCTCGTGTCGCTCTCGGGGTTCTGGCTGCTGAACCCGGCCGGTGTGGTGCAGCTCGCCGCCGGGCTGTTCACGTTCGGGTCGGGATCGCTGCTCCCGCTCGCGTTCATGCCCGACGGGCTCGAGGGCGTGCTGCGCTGGCTGCCGTTCGCGGCGATGCTGCAGCTGCCGCTCGAGGTGCTCCTCGGCGTCGGCACGGTGGAGCCGCTGGCCCGGCAGCTGGTGTGGGCGGTCGTGCTGCTCGCGGCCGGCCGCATCGTGCTGCGTCGGGCCGAGCGCAAGCTGGTGGTGCAGGGTGGCTGAGCTCTGGTTGCGGCTGGCCGGCGCCCGGCTCCGGTCGGAGCTGCAGTACCGCACGTCGTTCGTGCTGCTGGTGGCGATGGTGTTCGTGTTCTCGTTCCTCGACTTCGTCGCCGTGCTCGTGATCTTCGGCGCCATCGACGAGATGGCCGGCTGGTCGTTCGCCGAGGTGGCGCTGCTGTATGGGACGTCGGGGGTGGCGTTCAACCTGGCCAACCTGTTCGTGGCCGGCGTCGACACCGCGGCCGAGCACATCCGCGCCGGCACGTTCGACACGCTGCTGCTGCGACCGGTGGGCACGATCGTGCAGCTCACGTCGAACGACATCGCACTCCGCCGCATGGGCCGCCTGGCCCAGGCCTCGCTCGTCCTCGTGATCGCACTCGGCGCCGCCGATGTGCAGTGGACGGTTTCGCGCGCGGTCATGGTGCCGGTGCTGCTGCTGTCGGGCGCGGCCATCTTCGGCGGGATCTGGGTGATCGTCGCCGCGATCGCGTTCTGGACGGTGGAGAACCGCGCCATCGCCAACTCGGTGACGTACGCCGGCAACTACCTGACCTTCTATCCCTTCGACGTCTTCAGTGGCTGGCTGCGCGGCATCGCCGCGATCGTGCCGCTGGCGTTCGTGAACTACCTGCCGGTGGCGTGGATCCTCGGCAAGGACGACGCCTACGACTGGCCCCGCTGGGCCGGACTGGTCTCGCCACTCGTCGCCCTGCTGACGGTGTTGGCGGCGCGAGCCGTCTGGTCCTTCGCCCTCCGCCGCTACCGCAGCACCGGCACCTAGCCCGCGTCCCGAACGTTGTCGCGCTCACCCCTCTGTGGGAGGTCAGCGCGACAAAGTTCGGTGCTAGCGCTTCAGCGGGGCCCGGCCGTCGGTGGGTGGGCCGGCGAAGGCCTGGGCGATGGCCATCCACTCGTCGGCCACGTGGCCCTCGATGACGAGGTCGGTGTCGTCGCGGTGGCGGCGTTGCGTCACGACCAGGCAGAAGTCGAGGGCGCTGCCGGTCACCGAGTCGGTCGTCGACTCGCCCCACGACCACACCTCGCCGCTCGGGCCGGTGAGCTCGACGCGCACGTCGTCGATCGGCGCCGACAGGCCCCGGTTCACGTACGAGAACGGGCGGGCGCGCACGCCGATGAACGCCACGTGCCGCAAGCGGTCCGACACGATGGGCTCGAGGCCGAGCGCGTCGACCACGTCCTGGCCGTGGGCCCACGTCTCCATGAGGCGCGCGGTGACGAACGACGTGAAGCTCATCGCCGGCCCGTACCAGGGCACGCGCACGGTCGGATCGGCGGCGCGGAACGCGTCGATGAGCTCGTGCGTGCGCGACCGCCACGCGGCATGCAGGCCCGCGCCGAGGTCGTGCGCCTCACGGTGCGAGGCCGGTACCAGCTGCGCCTCCTCGGCCAGCTCGCGCGAGAAGCGATCGCCGTCGGTCACCGCCAACATGGCTCGCCCGTCGAAGTGCCACAGGTGGGCGACGCAGTCGACGATCGTCCAGCCATCGGCCGGCGTCTCCTCCTCCCAGTCCCCCACCCGCTCGAGCACCGCATCGAGCGCCGCGTGCTCAGCAGCCAGGTCGGCGATCACGTCCATCGCACCAGCCTCGCGGATGCGCGGACCGGGGACGCCTCGGAGCGAAGGCAATGAACATGCCTCCCAAAACGGGGCGGGGCCTGAGGCACGCCCCCCCGACGCGCCTCAGGCCGCAACCGCTCCCTCCACCCGCAGCTGCCTGCGTGGGAAGACCGGGGACATGATCGCTGCGCGGCCACGCTGTGTCAACGGTCACGTTCCGTACGTGACAGCATCGGATCGTGCTCCCCGACGGTCGGTACGACGTGCTGATCGTCGATGCCCGGGCGGACGATGACGGCACCGTCCACGTGGACGTCACCGTGACCTCGGGTGCCCACAAGGGCGACGTCGTCGCGATCCGCGGCCGGTTCCCGGGCACCGACGAGCTGGACCTGCTGGCGGCACCGGCGACGCTGGTGGTCAGCGACGGTCAGCCGACCGTGACGCTCGACCCCTGACGTAGAGACCAGCGGCCAGGATCAGCGCCAGCAGCAATGCAGCCGCGGCGAGCACCTGCCACGCCGGCAGCGGGTCACCGACGATGCGTCGCACCTCGGTGGTCGTCGTCTGCGCCAAAAGAGCCACCACGGGCGTGCACGGTAGGCGACGATTCGTCATGCACCACTGGCCGCTGTTCGACCTCCGCATCACCACCCCGCGCCTCGAGCTGCGCTACACCGACGACGACATCGCCGCCGAGCTGATGACGCTCGCAGCCACCGACGGCGTGCACGCGCCGGACTTCATGCCGTTCTCGACGCCGTGGACGCGCCTCGAGGAACCCCGCCTCCAGCAGGAGGGCATGAAGTTCTACTGGCGCACCCGCGCCGAGACGGGCCCCGATCACTGGATGCTCCCCATGGCGGTGTTCGAGGACGGGACGCTGGTCGGCATGCAGGACCTCAAGGGCGTGCGGTTCTCCGTGACCCGCAGCGTCCTGACCGGCTCGTGGCTCGGTCGATCACACCAGGGCAAGGGCATCGGCAAGGAGATGCGCTCCGCCGTCCTCCACCTCGCGTTCGCCGAGCTGGGCGCCGAGGTGGCCGAGACGAGCGCGTTCGCCGACAACCCGGCCTCGATCGGCGTGACCCGGGCGCTGGGCTACACGGACAACGGCTGGTACCTCGACGTGCGGGAGGGGCAGCAGGCACGTCACCTGCGCTTCCTCATGACGCGCGAGGACTGGGCGGCGCGCCGCCGCGACGACATCACCGTCGAGGGCGTCGAACCGTGCCTATCTCAGCTGCTGGCGGATGCGTAGGCCGTAGTCCTCGCGCTCGTCGTCGCTGGCGTACTTCGTCCGCGGCCAGAAGAACCCGCGCAGACCGTCGCCCTTGGTTCGAGGCACCACGTGCACGTGCAGGTGCGGCACGCTCTGGCTCACCACGTTGTTCATCGCCACGAACGTGCCCTGGGCGCCGAGCGCGGACGTGACCGCCCGCGCCACCCGCTGCGTGGCCTCGAACAGCGGCTCGAGCTGGCTGACGGGCAGGTCGGGCAGCGTGACGTGGTGCTCCCGAGGCACGACCAGGACGTGACCGGGGAACACGGGCCGGATGTCGAGGAAGCCGACGATGCTCGGCTCGTCGAGCACGACCGTCGCCTCCACCGCACCGCTGGCGATCTGGCAGAACAGGCAGACGTCGGCCACGCCCGTAGTCTTGCCGTCGGTGCTGGCCGCGATCCCCTACACGACCTTCCCGACGATCGATCTCGGCTTCGTCGAGATCCGCACGTTCGGACTCATGGTCGCGCTCGGCGTGATGCTCGGCGCCATCATCGCGTCGCGCATCGGCGAGCGCGCCGGCGTGCCGTCCGACGACACGATCGCGCTCGCCACCCGGCTCGTCGTCGCCGGCGTCATCGGCGCCCGGCTGACGTGGGTGCTGACGCACCTCGACCAGATCGACTCCCCCGTCGACGTGGTCGCCGTGTGGGAGGGCGGCCTTCAGTTCTCCGGCGGCTTCATCGCCGCCATCATCGTGGGCATCCCCACGTTCCGGAAGTGGTCGCGGGTGACGCGCTGGCGCATGCTCGACGGCATGGCGCTCGGCCTCACCGTCGGCCTCGCGTTCGGCCGAGTCGGCTGCTACTCCGTGGGTGAGCACCTCGGCGCCGAGACGACGTCGTTCTTCCTCGCCAGCCGCTACGACGGCGGCTCGACCCGCGAGGGGCCGCCGGAGATCGGCCAGGTGATCCACAACACCTCGCTCTACGAGATGCTGCTGCTGCTCGTGCTGGCCGGCGTGCTGTGGTGGGTGCTGCGGCAGCGGCCGGTGCCCGGTTCGCTCATCGGGCTCTTCTGCGTCTGGTACGGCGTCCAGCGCTTCTCGACCGACTTCCTGCGCGGCTACGACGAGACCACGCTGGGCCTCACCGGCGCCCAGTGGATGTGTGTGGCGCTCGTGCCTGCTGGGCTCTACATCCTCGCGCGCGTCCGGCGATCGCTGGCCCGCGAGTCCTACGACGAGCCGGCCGTGGCCCTCGAGACGAGCGCGTCGAACACCGACGCGTCGTCGGAGTCCACCATCGGGTAGCCCCCGGCGCCCGGCTCGCCCTCCCAGTGGAAGGTGACGCCGGGGTTCACGTGGTCGCTGCCGTCTGGCAGGAACACGTGCGGGCTCGTCTTGATCGCGCCGGTCTCGGCGACGGCGAGGTCCTCGAGGATGCGGTGCCGGGCGCGCCCGTCATCGAGCGCGGCCATCACCGCGCCTGCGTCGAGTCCCTCGATGCCGCGAGCCACGTCCTCGATCACGTGGCGCATCGTGATGCAGCGGCTGTCGGTGAACATCGCCCGGCGCAGGGAGAGATCGAGGGCGGTCGAGAGCGCGAGCGACTGCTCCTTGGCGGCCTGCACCGCCTCCATCGCCGGGAGGGACGACACCGGCCACTGCCACTCCGGCTCCGTCCACAGCCGGTACCCGAACGAGGGCTCGAGCGCTCCGGTGACCGGCATCTCGGCATCGAGGATCTGCTTCGGCGAGCACCGACCGTTCAGCAGCTCGAGGGGGAAGACTCGGTGGTCGATCTCGACGGCGACGCCGGCGCGCGCACACGCCTGGTGCCAGCGCCACACGCCGAGCGTGCCCCACGGGCACGCCACATCGGACCAGAACACGACGGCTGACATGTCGGTCGCCCTACCCGTTGTGCGCGTTCGAGGCCGCATGCGGCCTCGAAC
>DASUCO010000293.1:0-2740 GCA_036275955.1 Acidimicrobiales bacterium | reverse complement strand
CTCGAGGGCCGCGTCAGCCGCCTCAACGCCAAGGTCACGCCGCCCGGCACGGCGCGCGACGACTGGATGATCGCCGTCGAGCTGGCATTCCGCATGGGTGGCGACCTCGGCATCGAGACGCTCGACGACATCTGGTCCGAGCTGTCGCAGCTGGCGCCGAGCCACGCCGGGATCACTCGCGCTCGCCTGGCGTCGCGCGAGGGGCTCGACGGGATCGTGGCCGGGCGGGACGAGACGCCGACCGATCACCCGCCGACGATGGCCCAGACCGACGCCCCCGAGATCGTGGCTGCCGCCGAGCAGGGCGAGACGCAGTTCACCCCGGTCGTCGACGACACCTCGACCGGAACCGACGCCGTCGAGGGCGCCGAAGGTCAGGCCGCTGCCGCGGAGGCGGCACCGGCGGACGAGGCTCGTCCCGATCCGGAGGCCGAGGCGGAGGCCACGGAGGCCATCAGCGGCGACACGCCCGAGGCGACCTTTGACGCCTCCGGCGGTGCCAGCCGACCGGCGCCTGTGCGCTGGGCGCCTGCCAGCGCGCCCGCCGATCCGCCGCCGGCCGACAGCTACTCGTTGCGCCTCGTCGTGATCCGCAAGCTCTACGACGGCGGCACGTTCGTGCAGCACTCGCCGTCGCTGGCCCGGCTGTCCGCGCCCGAGCCCCTGCACGTCAACCCGACTGACCTCGAGCGCCTCGGCGTGCGCTCCGGCGGCGACGTGCGCGTGACCGGCAGCCGGACCACGCTCACGATGCCGGTCGTGGCCGACACGGGCGTGCCGCGCGGCACGGCGCGACTGGTGTGGAACCAGCCGGGCGACGGTGCGTCGGAGCTCATCGACTCGTCGTCCGCGGTGACCGACGTGCGGGTGGAGACGCTGTGAGCGCGCTCTTCGCGGCCGACCCGCTGTTCGCCGACGGCTTCGACCTCGGAGTCGTCCTCTTCGTGGTGATCAAGGCGCTGATCGGGTTCACGTTCGTGATGGTCGGCGTGATCCTCATGATCTGGTTCGAGCGCAAGGTCATCTCCGACATGCAGAACCGCATCGGCCCCAACCGGGCCGGTCCCTGGGGCCTGCTGCAGACCTTGGCCGACGGCATCAAGCTGATCTTCAAGGAGGACCTCAGCCCCGACCGCGCCGACAAGCTCGTGTTCCGGCTGGCGCCCTACCTGTCGGTGGCCCCGGCGTTCCTCACGTTCTGCATCGTCCCCATCGGTGGCGTGTTCACGGGTGGCGACGACGGCGCGGTGACGCTCTTCGGGCACACGACCTACCTGCAGGTCGCCGACCCGCCGATCGGCGTGCTGTTCCTCCTGGCCATGTCATCGGTGGCCGTCTACGGCGTCATGCTCGCCGGTTGGGCGTCGGGCTCGAAGTACCCGCTGCTCGGCTCGGTCCGGGCGTCCGCCCAGATGGTCAGCTACGAAGCCGCGCTCGGTCTCACCGTCGTCACCGTGATCCTGCTCAGCGGCTCGCTGTCGACGCACGACATCGTGGCGTCGCAGGCGGACAGCCTCTTCGACTGGAACGCGGTCGCCACCGCGTTCGTCCCGTTCCTCATCTTCTGCGTGGCGGCCACCGCCGAGCTCAACCGGCCGCCCTTCGACCTGGTCGAGGCCGAGCAGGAGCTCGTCGGCGGCTTCCACACCGAGTACTCCTCGATCCGCTTCGGCATGTTCTACCTGGCCGAGTTCATGAACATGATCACGATGTCGGCCATCATCATCACGCTGTTCCTCGGCGGCCCGGCCGGCCCCATCGGCCCCGGTCCCGAGCAGCTGTGGCCGTTCCTCTGGTTCACCGTGAAGCTGCTGGCGTTCCTGTTCACGTTCGTGTGGGTGCGCGGCACGCTGCCCCGCTTCCGCTACGACCAGCTGATGGACCTCGGGTGGAAGCGCCTGATCCCGCTCGCGCTCGGCTGGCTGCTGCTGATCGCCGCGCTGCGCCTCGCCCGCGACCAGGACTGGAACGTCTGGGTCGTCACCGGTGCCGGGCTCGTCACGTTCCTGGTCGCCGGCGTGCTGATGCTGGGTGCCATCCGCGTCGCCAGCGAGCGCCGAGAGGAGGCGAACCTCTAGTGGGTCTCCTGGACTACTTCAAGGGCTTCGCCGTCCCGTTCAAGGTCATGTTCGAGCGCCGGGTGACCACCGAGTACCCGATCGAGAAGCGGGCCAAGGCCGTCCGCCACCACGGCCGCCACGTCCTCAACCGCTACGAGGACGGGATGGAGAAGTGCATCGGGTGCGAGCTCTGCGCCGGCGTGTGCCCGGCCCGCTGCATCTACGTGCGCGGCGCCGACAACCCGATCGACGATCCCGTCTCGCCCGGTGAGCGCTACGGCTTCGTCTACGAGATCAACTACCTCCGCTGCATCCACTGCGACCTGTGCGTGGAGGCGTGCCCGACCGAGGCCATCACCGAGTCGAAGCTGTTCGAGTTCTCCTTCACGAACCGCCAGGACGCCATCTACACCAAGGCCGAGCTGGTGGTCGCCGACGACGGCCGCCCCCAGCACCTCCCGTGGGAGGACTGGCGCGAGGGCGACGACCTGCACACCTCAGCGTGGATGCGCGCCACCTCGCCGTCGGGCAGCGCCGCCTACACCGGGCGCGTGGCGTGGTCCGGCGAGCTCGGCTACGGCGTGCGCGCCGCCGAGGCCACCCAGGCCGACGCCGACGACGACGAGCCGGCGGCCGACGACATCTCGATCGAGCCCTTCGACAGCGGCTTCCACGGCGAC
>DASUCO010000292.1:0-6252 GCA_036275955.1 Acidimicrobiales bacterium | reverse complement strand
TCCTCGGCGTCGCCGAGCTCGCTCTGCGGACCGGCGACGACCACCACCGTGCACGCCGAGGGAATGGTCTCGTCGGCCAACAGGTCGATCTCGCGCACGTCGTAGGTGGGCACCACGATGTCGGCCTCGCCGTGCCCGGTGACGAGGCACAGCAGCGCGTCGTTCCCGCGCACCAGCCGCGCCAGCGCCGAGGTGATGTCCTGCTCCGTCGGCCCGGCCGCCAGCTCGACGTCGCCGCCCCGCTGCACCGCCACGCCACCCAGCACGGGATCGATGCCCAGCCGGCGCACCTCGCCGGGCGAGTCGACGGGATCGACGACGTCGACCTCGATGTGGCGTGACAGCCGCGCGTAGCGATCCAGCAGCGTCACCGTCTGCACCCGGACGGGATCACCGCGACGGATGAACGCGGTGATCTCGACGTCATCGTCGACGGCGGCCACGACGTCGGCGGTGATCGGCGTGAGCGTGAGCGTCTCGTGCTCGGTGAGGTCGGTGAGCGTGTGCCGCCCGCTCCCCCACACGGTGACCAGCAGGACGATGACGACGGCGAGGATCGTGACCGGGCTCGTCCGAACCAGCAGCGCCGCCACCAGCATCCCGAGCACGGCGATGCCGACGAAGAACGTCACGTCGGCCGTGTCGATGCCGCCTGCGGCGAAGGTGCGGAGGCGCTCGGACAGCGAGAGCGCGCCGAGCAGTCGCGCCGTGCTCGACCCGCTCGTGGCCGATCCGACGAACCAGAGCACCAGCCCACCCAGGATCGTCACCAGCGCCGCCAGTGCCTGCGACGACGTCGCAGCCGACGCCGCGAGCCCGATGGCAGCGACGGCGCCGGTGAGCAGCGCCAGCCCGAGGAAGCCGGTGACGATCGGGCCGGTGTCGGGTTCGCCCCACAGCGCGGTGAGCCCGGTGAGCGCCAGCGCCGGGGCGAGCACCGCCAGGGACGTGAGCCAGACGGCGAGCCACTTGCCCACCGCCAACGGCAGCGCCGGCACGGGCATGGCGAGGAGGACGTCGAGGTTGCCGGTGCGCTGCTCCTCGGCGAACGCCCGCATGGCCAGCACGGGCACGGTCACGACGAGCAGCAGCCCGGCGATCGGGAACAGCGGCTGCACCTCGGCCTGCGACCGCGCCTGCAGCTGGTCGACGAAGAGCACAGCCAGCACGGCTTGGAGCGCGGCGCCGGCCACCCACGGCACCGGCGACGTCCACAGCGTCGCCAGCTCCTTGCGGAGCATCGCTCGCGTCACCGTCATGCCGTCAGGCTCAGGAAGCGCTGTTCCAGGTCCGGTCCCGGTGCCTCGATGGCGACCACGCGGCCGGCGCTGAGGACGACGACACGATCACACACCGCGGCGGCCTCGGCCAGGAGATGGGTCGACAGCAGCACCGCGGCGCCGGCGTCGGCGCGGCGCCGCACCAGCGAGCGCACGTCGACCACCTGCTTGGGGTCGAGCGACGCGGTCGGCTCGTCGAGGACGAGCGTGGCCGGCGCCCCGAGCACGGCCTGGGCCAGTGCCACCCGCTGCCGCTGCCCCTTGCTGAGCCGCCCGATGGGCCGCCGCGCCAGGTCCTCGACGCCGGCGTCGCGCAGGGCGTCGTCGATCGACGCGTCGAGCCGGCGGGTGCGGCACGAGAACCGCAAGTACGCCCGCACCGTCAGCCCGTCGTAGGGCTGCAGGTGCTCGGGCAGGTAGCCGAGCGGTCGGGTGACCTCGACACGCCCGGCATGCGGGCGCAGCAGGCCGAGGGCCAGGCGGATGGTCGTGGTCTTGCCGGCGCCGTTCGGTCCGAGCAGGCCGACGACCTCGCCGGCCTGGACGTCGAAGGTCACGCCGTCGACGGCGGGATGCCCCCCGAACGCGCGGGAGACGCCGTCGACCGCGATCACGCCGGGGACGGTACCTGTGCGCTCTCCGACTCTTCGAGATCCACGAGCGTCTCGATCACGCGCTCGCGTCCCTTGATGCCGAGACCGGCAAGACCGCCCTGCAGCCGGGTGATCACGACGATCGTGAGGATGCCGGTGCCGATCGGGATGATCCAGCCGTTCTCGAACTTGAGCAGGAACGGCAGCCCGAACACGACCACGGAGCCGAGCAGCGGGCCCGACAGCGTCGGGAGTCCGCCGATGATCGCCATGAGGACGAGCAGCAGCGAGATCTCCGTCGGGAAGTCGGGCGCGTTCACGGTGCCGACGCGGGTGGCGAACGTGAGGCCGGCGAGCGCGGCGATGCCACCCGAGAGGGCGAACGCCAGCAGCCTCGTCGACGCCAGACCGACGCCGAGCGTCGCCGCCGCCTTCTCGTTCTCGCGCAGGGCGACGAACGACCGGCCGACCCGCGAGCGCAGCACGTTCTGGGCGAGCGCCATCGTCAGCAGCAGCAGTGCGAGCGTGAACACGAACATCGGACGGTTCGACGGGTCGTCGAGGTCGAGCGGACCGAGCTTCGGCGGCGGCATCGGCCGACCGGTGGTGCCACCACCGAACCACGAGCTCTTGAACAGGAACAGCTCGGCCGCGTAGCTGAACGTCACGGTGATGACGGCCAGGTACAGACCCTTGATGCGCAGTGCGGGAAGGCCGATGACGAGGCTGATCGCGGCGCCGAAGAGGAACACGAGCGGGATCGTCAGCAGGAACGGGACGTGGAACCGACCGAACAGGTTCGCCGCCATGAACGCACCGACGCCGGCCAGGGCCCAGTGCCCGAGCGAGATCTGCCCGGTGTAGCCCATGAGCACGGTGAGGCTCACGCCCACCATGGCGTAGATCATCACCTGGGTCAGCACGTCGTTGGTGGCCGAGCCGGTGACCCAGCTGACGGCCAGTGCGAAGAACACGAACGTGGCCTTGCCCGCCCACGAGAACAGCAGGGGGTACGCGGTCTCCTGGAGTCGCCGCGGCAGGTCGCGCACGGCGGGGACGAAGGCGGCGGTGTCCTCGGCGTCGTCGCGCTGACCGAACAGGCCCTGCGGCCGGAAGGCGAGCATCAGCACGACGGCGAGGAAGAACACGACGTCGGCCGCGCCCGCCGTCTCGCTGAAGTACCCGGAGATGATCGCCTCGCCGATGCCGACCACGAGGCCGCCGACGAGCGCGCCGGGGAGCGACGTGAGACCACCGATCAGGGCTGCGGCGAGGGCCTTCACCAGGAAGCCGGTGGACAGGGTGCTCGGGGCCAGGGACCCCTCCTTGGCGGCGAGGAGGATGCCAGCGAGCGCCGCGAGGGCGGCACCGGCAGCCCACACGAACATCGCCACCCGGTCGACCGACACACCGAGCAGCCGCGCCGCGTCGCCGTTGTCGGCTGCGGCGCGGATGGCGACGCCGAACCGCGAGTACTTGAAGTAGGCGGCGAGCGCGAGGGACACGATTGGCACGAGCAGGATCACCTGCAGGTCACCACCGGTGAGGTTCACGTCGCCCATCTCGATGATCGTGCGCATGCCGGTGGGGATGATGCGCAGCGTCTCCGCCTGCTCCTGGTTGCGGGCGAACAGGATCGTGACGAGACCGACCGTCCCCTGTCCGATGGCGAGCGTGGCCACCAACGTCACCAGGCGCGGTGCGTTGCGCAGGTGGCTGAACAGCGTGCGCTCCAGCGACCACCCGTGGATGCCGACGATGACGATCGTCAGCACGGCGGCGAGCACCATGCGAGGGCGCGTCATCGCCTCGAACGGCAGGAACCCGGCGCGCGCCGTGAGCCACCAGCACACGAACGCGCCCAGGAGGCCGAAGAACGGCTGGGCCAGGTTGAGGATCTTCGTGCCCTTGTAGACGAGCACGAGGCCGAGGGCCAGGATCCCGTAGACCAGGCCCCGGCTCAGCCCGATGACGGCGTAGTTCAGCAGTTCGGTCATGCGACGTTGGCCCCCGCGAGGAAGACCGACCGGAGGAGGTCCTCCCGGTCCAGCAGACCCGCGGACGGGCCCTCGTAGCGGACCTCGCCCTTCTCGAGGAAGTAGGCGCGGTCGGTGTGCCCGAGGGCGAAGCCGGCCTGCTGCTCCACGATCACGACGGTGAGGCCCTCCTCCTCGACGAGCCTGGTCACGACCTCCATCAGCCGCTCGATCACCACTGGCGCCAGACCCAGCGACAGCTCGTCGATCATCAGCAGCTCGGGCCGCGTCATCAGGGCACGCGCGATCGCCAGCTGCTGCTGCTCACCGCCGGAGAGCGTCCCCGACCGCTGGTCGCCGCGCTCGGCGATCCACGGGAAGTACTTCGTGACGCGCTCGGCTTCCTCGGTGATGCGCTTCTCGTCGCCGTAGAGGTAGCCACCCATGCGCAGGTTCTCGGTCACCGTCAGCGACGGGAACAGGCCGCGGCCGCCGGGCACCTGCCCGAGCCCGAGCCGAACGGACTGCTCGGCCGGCATGCCGGTGATGTCCTCGCCCTTCCACTCGACGCGGCCACCGGCGATGGGGATGAGACCGGAGACGGCCTTGAGGATCGTGGACTTGCCGGCGCCGTTGGTGCCGAGCAGCGCGACGCGCTCGCCGCGACGCACCTCGAAGTCGACGCCGTCGAGGACCTGCACCTTGCCGAAGCGCACGTCGAGGTCGCGCACGTCGAGGAGCAGCTCGCGCTCGGGCTCGTTGCGCGCCGGCTTCGGCGGCTTCGTCTCGGTGGTGCCGAGGTACGCCTCGAGGACGGCCGGATCAGCCTGGACCTCCTCGGGCGTGCCCTCGGACAGGTTGGTGCCGGCGTCGAGGCAGTACACGTAGTCGGACAGGCCCATCACGAGCGGCATGTCGTGCTCGATCATCAGGATGGTGGCCCCGGTCGATTCCTTGATGTTGCGCAGCAGCGGGCCCAGCGCCTCGGTCTCCTTCTGGGAGATGCCCGATGCCGGCTCGTCCAGCAGCAGCAGCGAGGGCTTGAGGGCGAGCATGCAGCCGAGCTCGAGCAGTCGCAGCGTGCCGTAGGACAGCTCGGAGGCGAACTTCTCGGCCCACGTCTCCATGCCGATCAACCCGAGCACGCGGTTCGCCTCGTCGATCGTCTCCTGCTCCTCGCTGCGCAGCTTGGGCAGGCGCAGCGCGGCGGAGGCCAAGCCGACCGACTGGTGACGGTGGAGAGCGACCCGCAGGTTGTCGAACACCGACAGGTTGGGGAACAGGCGCACGTTCTGCAGCGTCCGGCCGATGCCGCGCGCGGCGCGAGCGCCCGGCGGCAGCTTCAGCAGGTCGTCGCCCTTGTGGGTGATGGTGCCCTCGGTGACGCGGCGGAAGCCGGAGATGCACTCCATGAGCGTCGTCTTGCCGGCACCGTTGGGGCCGATCAGGCCGACGATCTCGCCCTCGCGCACCGTCAGGTTGGCGCCGTCGAGCGCCATGAGACCGCCGAAGCGGACCGAGACGCCGGTGCACTCGATGACGACCGGCGCGGAGGAGCGCATCAGAACCCGTCCACGAAGCCGGGCGTGATCATCTTGTACTTGTTGTTGCTCTGTGCCTCGAGCACGACCATGCGCTCGGAGCCGTGCATCGTGTTGCTCCGGCCGGCGAAGGTGATCGGGCCGCTGACCAGATCGCTGTAGCCGTTGTACGCGGCGATCGCGCCGCGGAAGCGCTCCCGGGTCAGGTCGCGTCCGGCCTGGGCCAGTGCACCCTTGATGAACGACACGATCTGGTAGCCCGACGCGCCGCCCGAGCCGTTCTCGTTCCAGTCCTCCTGGCCGCGGGCCTCGATCCACTGCTGACGGGCGACCTTCATCTGCGCGCAGTTGTCGCCGTCGACCTCGGGCGCCGCGTAGTAGCAGGCACCAGAGAGGCCGCGGACCCGCTCGTTGGCCCACGTCGGCGTGAAGAGCGTCAGTGCCGTGTCGCTGTCATGGGCGAAGTTCGAGAACGTGTATGTCCAGCCGCAGGCGGCACCACCGGCACAGCGCTGCACGATCTGCTGCGTCGTGAGCGGGTCCGTCAGCGGCACCAGCACCTCGGTGCCGGCCTGGCGGAACTTGAGGATGTAGCCGTTGTAGTCCGGGTTCTGCGCCGGCTTGTCGTTGTAGACGACGGCGACCACCTCGAACCCGTGCGGCTTCAGGGCGGCCTTGAACTCGTCGACGAGCGGCTTGACGAACTGCGAGTTGACCGCGAGGACGCCGACCTTCTTGAGCTTCGACAGCTTGTCGTCCTTGGCCATGAACTCGGCCAGCTTCTGGGCGTGCGTCGTGTAGCTGGCGCTCAGCTGGTACATGCCGGGGATGGGCGCCGACTCGACGCCGCCGGCCGCGGCGT
>DASUCO010000291.1:0-2351 GCA_036275955.1 Acidimicrobiales bacterium | reverse complement strand
CCCGTGCTCGACGTCCACCTGCGCGCCGCGTTCTGGGTCACGAAGCCGGCGTGGATCAAGATGCGCGAGCAGGGCTACGGCCGCATCGTGAACACCTCGTCGAACTCGGGCATCCTCGGCAACTTCGGCCAGTCGAACTACGGCGCCGCCAAGATGGGCCTCGTCGGCCTCACCCGGGTCCTCGCCGCTGAGGGCGCCAAGTACAACATCAAGGTCAACGCGCTCGCCCCCGTCGCGCGCACCCGCATGACCGAGGACATCCTCGGCCCGCTGGCCGACAAGCTCGACCCGAAGCTGGTCTCCCCCATCGTCGCCTGGCTCGTCCACGAGGACTGCCCGGTGACCGGCGAGATCTACAGCGCGGCCGGCGGTCGCATCGCCCGGTTCTTCATCGGGCTGACCGAGGGCTACTACAACCCGAACCTCAGCCTCGAGGACGTGCGGGACAACTTCGAGCAGATCCGCAACGAGGACGGCTACATCGTCCCGTCGGGACCGGGCGACGAGTTCGGCCAGCTCATGAAGCACTTCTCGTAGAGGTCCCCGTCACGCCGGCGGCGTACTGCTGGGCGTGACCACGATTCCGCCGGCCATCGTCGACGCCGTGCAGCGGGTGCTGCCGGCCGTCTCCACCGATCGCAAGCACCCCGCCGCCCTGCGGTGCGTGCTCGTCGAGCGCGCCGGCGACGTCGTGCGCGTCGTCGCCACCGACAAGCACCGCCTGACCGTGTGCGAGCGGCCAGGCGACCTGCTCCCGCCGGGCACGCGCCTGCTGGTGGATCCGGCAACGATGACGGATGCCGGCGTCGACGCCGACGACTTCCCCGCGTACGAGCGGTTCCTGGCTGCCGTGGGGGACGTCGACGCCGCCACGATCGATGCGGCGGCCCTGGTCGATCTCATCGAGGGTGCGACCGATGACGACGCGCCGCTGCGCATGGGTGTCGTCGATGGCGAGGTCGTGATCGGTGAGGGGCCGGTCCACCTCGACGCTCGCTTCGCCCACGACGCCGCTGTCGCCGCCGGCCCGGGTGCGGTCACCGTCGAGGTCGGGGGTGAGACGGCGCCGGTGGCCTTCCGCTCCGCGACCGGCGACCTCACGCTGGTGATGCCGGTGCGCGTCGGCGCCAAGCGCTAGCACCCTGCCGCCCGCGTACTGAACGGGCGTTAAGGTCCGCCCGTGGCCGATCTCGAGACCTTTCGCGACGACGTCCGCGCCTGGCTGCGCGAGAACAAGGCGCATGCGCCACGCAACTACGGCGCCATCGTGCCGCCCGAGATCGTCGACCAGGGCATCGCCTGGCAGCAGCGCCTCTTCGCCGCCGGCATGACCGGCTTCCACTGGCCGACCGAGCACGGCGGCCAGGGCCTCACCGGGGACCACACCGCGATCTGGCTCGAGGAGGCGGCGCTGGCCGACGTGCCGCCGTTCCTCAACATGGTGTCGATCGTGCTCATGGGCGAGACGGTGATGGCCCACGGCACCGACGAGCAGAAGCAGGCCCACCTCGGCCCGACCCTGCGCGGCGAGCGCGTGTGGTGCCAGCTGTTCAGCGAGCCCGGCGCCGGCAGCGATCTCGCGTCGCTGTCCTCGAAGGCCGTTCGCGACGGCGACGAGTGGGTGCTCAACGGCCAGAAGGTGTGGTGCTCGAACGGGCGCGTCGCCGACTACGGCATCTGCCTGGCCCGCACCGACCCGGACGCGCCCAAGCACAAGGGCATCTCGTTCTTCCTCCTCGACATGAAGCTGCCTGGCATCGAGCTGCGACCCATCCGGCAGATGACGGGCGGCTCGGAGTTCGACGAGGTGTTCTTCACCGACGTGCGCGTGCCCGCCGATGCGCTGCTCGGTCCGCTGCACGGCGGGTGGGGCGTCGCCATGGGCACGCTCACGAACGAGCGCGGCCACATCGGCGCCAGCGTCATCTCGCTGGGACGACGCGTGGCCGACCTCACGGACGTGTCGCTCTACACGCGCGGCAAGGCGCTGCAGTTCCTCGGTCAGCGCCAAGGGCCACAGGCGACGACGGCGGCATCGCTGCTGAAGCTCGGCATCACCGAGCTCTTCTTCGACATCGCCGTGGCGCGCGCCGACGAGGCCGGCGCCCACGCCATGCTCGAGGGCGACGCGGCCATGGGCGTGCTCGGCGCGCCCGGCGGACGCATCGCCGGCGGCAGCAGCCAGGTGCAGCGCAACATCATCGGCGAGATGCTCCTCGGGCTCCCGAAGGAGCCGAGGCCTACCGCAGGCTGAAGCCGGCGATGCCCTCGGGCGTCTCGTAGGACGCCTCGACGTTCGACACGCTCGAGCGCGGCGGCCCGTTGCGCAGCCAGCGGTTCAGCAGCTCCAG
>DASUCO010000290.1:0-9851 GCA_036275955.1 Acidimicrobiales bacterium | reverse complement strand
CGAGCGCGGCGGCATCGACCGGCTCGTCAGCAACAAGGCGCTCTACCGCGACGCGCGACCGTTCGCCGACACCTCCGACTCGCGCGTGCGCCAGGAGATCGCCCGCATCGAGACGGCGTACAAGATCGGCCGCCTGCTGGTGCTCAAGGGCGTGCTCGGCCAGGGGCTCCCTGGCTCCAGCGCGATCACCAAGACGTTCGGCACCGAGTTCGAGCAGCGGGTGGCCGACTTCGTGGGTCGAACCCTCGGCGCGGAAGCCACGCTGTGGAACAGGTGGGCGCGGGGCATGTGCTACGGCCCGGCGTACACGATCATGGGCGGCACCTCGAACGTGCTGCGCAACATCGTCGGCGAGCGCGTCCTCGGCCTGCCGCGTGAACCGGCGTAACTGCGAAGGGCGAAGCTTCGCCGCCCTTCGCCACGGGTTGCTGGCGACACGTGATCGAGCGGCGCGCAGGTGCAGCTGTCCGTCGTTCACGCCTCGCCGCGGCAGCAGGTGAAGTGATCGCCAGGAAGGACTGGCGGAGCGGCGGCGAAGCCCTGCCGCTCCGCAGATGACTGCGGGAAACCGGTTCCCGCGCTCACCTCCACGACCGAGGGGATCGCCACCTGGCCCGAGCACGCCACGTGCGTCGGTGTGCGCCTGGAGGACGACGGCAGCCTCACGATCGCTGCCCCGCACGGGCTCGACGCTGCTCGACGGCGTCTGGTCGTCCAACCCGGTGCGGGTCACGCCGGAGGAGGCCGCTCGGCGCCTGGCCAAGAAGGCGCCGCGGCAGCGCTGGCGCGGCCTTCGGGTGATGTGACGAAACCGTTACAACACGGTCCGTACTGGGCATGGGTCAGACATGCACCACGGCGGCACGAGGGAGGTCACGAAGCTCCCCAGCGATCCCAGCGCCGTTCCCGCCGCCCGGCGCTTCGTCTCCCAGGCCGTCACGCACCAGGGCGGCCACGGACCGATGCTCGACAAGACCCAGCTGCTGGTGACCGAGCTCACGACGAACGCGGTCATCCACGCCCACTCCCCGATCCGGCTGTCGGTCATGCCCGAGCCGGATCACGTGCGCGTGGAGGTGCGCGACGACCATCCGTGCACGCTGGGCGCACCGAAGCGTCCCGCACCCGACGCGGAGAGCGGTCGCGGCCTGTGGCTGGTCGACGCCCTGGCCACGACGTGGGGCGTCAACGGCAACGAGCGAGGCAAGACGGTCTGGTTCGAGGTCGACGCCGCCGCCCACTGACATCATGAGCCCGTGGTGCGGGTGGCGGTCGTGGGCGGCATCAACATCGACACCTTCGCGCTCGTCGACCGCCAGCCCACCGACGACGAGCCGGCCCTCATCCGCGCCGTGGTCGACGGCGTCGGCGGCAAGGCCGCCAACCAGGCGGTCGCTGCCGCCCGGCTCGGCGCCAGCGTTCGGCTGCTGGGCGCGGTCGGCGATGACGACGACGGGGTGCGCGCCGTGCGCGAGCTCGAGGCCCTCGGCGTCGACTGCTCGCGTGTGCGCATCAGCAAGACGGCACCGACCGGCCGCGTGGTCGGCACGGTGACGGCGGGCGGCAGCAAGCGCACGTCGGCGTTCGGTGGTGCCAACCTGCGTCTCGCACCGAAGCACGTCGAGTCCTTCGAGGACGTGCTCGTCGGCAGCGACGTCGTGCTCGTGCAGCTGGAACCGCCGGCCGACGTCGTGCGCACCACGCTCCAGCTGGCGGCCGCCGCCGACGTCCCCGCGCTGCTCGACATCGCCCCCGCCCAGGGCCCCGTGCGCGAGCTGGTGCCGCTGGCCCGGTGGGTCACCGGCAACCACAGCGAGGTCGAGTCCGTCACGCGCATCGACGTCCGCGACGAGGGCACCGCCCGGGAGGCGGCCACCGTGCTGCGGGCCCACGGACCGGCGATCGCCGGCGTCACCGTCGGTGCCGCCGGACAGCTGGTGGCCTGGAACGGCGGCGAGTCGTGGTCGGCGGTCGACGCCAGCGACGCGGTCGTCGACACCACCGGCGCCGGTGACGCGTTCGCGGCGACGTTGGCCGTGCTCCTGGCCGAGGGTCTGTCGCCGCGCGACGCGGCGATGCGCGCGTCACGCGCGTCGACCCTGGCCTGTCGCCGGCTCGGCGCCCAGGCCGGGCTGCCGACGCGTGAGGAGCTCGAGTGATCGACTTCGGCGTCTACGACGACGCGCCGCGGCCGACGAGACCGTGGGTGCTGGCCAACATGGTGGCCGGCGTCGACGGGTCGGTCGCCATCGACGGGCGCACCAAGGAGATGTCGAGCGAGGCCGACCGTGCCCTGTTCCACCACCTGCGCACGCTGGCCGACGTGATCCTCGTCGGCGCCGGCACCATCCGCGACGAGCGCTACGGCCCCCATCGGCCCAAGGACGGGTCGGCGCCGAACCCCATCGCGGTCGTGACCAACAGCGTGCAGCTCGACCTCGATTCGCCGTTCTTCACCGAGGCGGTGGCCCGCCCGATCATCGTCACCAGCGAGGGCGCGCCCGCGGCGCGCGTCGAACGAGCGCGGCAGGTCGCCGACGTGCGCGTGTTCGGCACCGAGCGGGTGGACATCGGCGCCGCCATCGACGATCTCGGCGGCGTGATCCTGTGCGAGGGCGGACCGTCGCTCCTGGCCGAGGTGCTGCTGGCCGATCGCCTCGACGAGCTGTGCCTCACGCTGGCGCCGGTCGCGGGTGGCGACCCGGGACGCATCGTGGCCGACACGCTGTCGGGCCACCTCGTGCGTTTCACGCTCGGCTCGGTGGTCGAAGGTGACGGCGATGTCTTCCTCCGGTACCTCGCCACGCGGCACTGAGGTCTTCCACCAGCTCGACTACCCGATGCTGGTGGTCACCTGTCCCGCGGCCCGAGCGGCCCCTCAGAGCGGGGAGCATGGCTCGGGGTGCCTGGTTGGGTTCTCGACGCAGTGCAGCATCGACCCGATCCGCTACCTCGTGTGCATCTCCAAGGCCAACCACACGCACGAGCACGCGCTGGCCAGCGACGTGCTGGCCGTCCACCTGCTCGACCAGGAGGACCGGCGCCTGGCCGAGGTGTTCGGCGAGCTGACCGGCGACGACGTCGACAAGCTGGCGCTGGTGCCGTGGACCGAGGGGCCGGGTGGCGTGCCCGTGCTCGACGACGCCGCTGCCTGGTTCGCCGGCCGGGTGCTGGCCCGCCACGATCTCGGCGACCACACCGGCTTCGTGCTCGAGCCGGTCGACGGCCGCAAGCGGCGCTGGATCCGCCAGCTCGGGTTCCAGATGGTCCAGGGGCTGGACGCAGGTCATCCGGTGTAGCCGACGTCACTTGTATTGCACTTGTATGCAACCTGTCTGCTTCACTAGGATGCGGCCATGGCAGACAGCTTCGGTGCCCGGAACACCCTCGACGTCGGCGGGCGCACGTACACCATCCACCGCCTCGACGCCCTCGGCGACCGGGTCCGACGCCTGCCGTTCTCGCTGCGGATCCTCCTCGAGAACCTCCTGCGCAACGAGGACGGCGTCAGCGTCACCGCCGCCCAGATCGAGACGCTCGCCTCCTGGGACCCGAACGCCGAGCCGGACGACGAGATCGCCTTCGCCCCCGCCCGGGTGCTGATGCAGGACTTCACCGGCGTGCCGTGCGTGGTCGACCTGGCCGCCATGCGCGACGCGGTGGCCGAGATCGGCGGTGACATCGCCAAGGTGAACCCGCTGGTGCCGGCCGAGCTGGTGATCGACCACTCGATCATCGCCGACCACTTCGGCACCGACGATGCGCTGCGGCAGAACGCCGAGCTGGAGTACCAGCGCAACATCGAGCGCTACCGCTTCCTCAAGTGGGGCCAGGGCGCGTTCCGGAACTTCACGGTCGTGCCGCCGTCGACCGGCATCTGCCATCAGGTCAACCTCGAGTACCTGGCGCGGGTCGTGTTCGCCGATGACGAGGGCAACGCGTACCCCGACACCGTCGTCGGCACGGACTCGCACACCACGATGATCAACGGACTCGGCGTGCTCGGTTGGGGCGTTGGCGGCATCGAGGCCGAGGCCGCCATGCTGGGCCAGCCCATCTCGATGCTCACGCCGCGCGTCGTCGGCTTCAAGCTGTCGGGCGAGCTGCCTGCAGGTGCGACGGCCACCGACCTGGTGCTGACCGTGACGCAGCTGCTGCGCAAGCACGGCGTGGTCGGCAAGTTCGTCGAGTTCTACGGCGCCGGCGTCGCCGCCCTGCCGCTCGAGAACCGGGCGACCATCGGAAACATGTCGCCCGAGTACGGCTCGACGTGCGCCATCTTCCCCATCGACGACGAGACGCTGCGCTACCTGCGCTTCTCCGGTCGTGCCGAGGAGCAGGTGGCGCTGGTCGAGGCGTACGCCAAGACGCAGGGCCTGTGGCACGACCCGTCGATCGAGCCCGTCTTCTCCGAGCACATCGAGCTCGACCTCGGCACCGTCGAGCCGTGCATCGCCGGACCCGCACGCCCGCAGGACCTGATCCCGCTGCGGCTCTCGAAGGACATGTTCTGCACCCAGCTGTCGGCATCGCTGCCGGAGCCGCTGAAGGTGAAGGGCTCGGCCGACGACGCGTCGGCGGAGTCGTTCCCGGCGTCCGACCCGCCCGCCGCGATGTCGAGCGCATCCCCGGCCGCCGAGGACACCAGCCCGCCGCCGATCGAGGCCGACGAGCAGCTGCGCTCGCACCGACCGAGCAACCCGTGCCCGGTCACCCTCGATGACGGCACCACGTTCGAGCTGGACCACGGTCACGTCGTCATCGCCGCCATCACGTCGTGCACGAACACCTCGAACCCGTCGGTGATGCTGGCCGCTGGCCTGCTGGCCAAGAAGGCCATCGAGAAGGGCCTGCAGACGAAGCCGTGGGTGAAGACCACGCTGGCCCCCGGTTCGAAGGTCGTCGTCGACTACTACGACCGCGCCGGCCTCACGCCGTACCTCGACAAGCTGCGCTTCAACATCGTCGGCTTCGGCTGCACCACGTGCATCGGCAACTCGGGGCCGATCCTTCCCGAGCTGTCCGCCGCCGTGAACGACAACGACCTGTCCGTCGCCGCCGTGCTCTCCGGCAACCGCAACTTCGAGGGCCGCATCAACCCCGACGTGCGCCTCAACTACCTGGCGTCGCCGCCGCTGGTCGTCGCCTACGCGCTGGCCGGCACGATGGACTGGGACCCGTACACCGAGCCGTTCCCCGGCAGCGACGTGATGCTCGCCGACATCTGGCCCAGCGAGGCCGAGGTGGCGGAGACGATCCGCGACGCGGTGCAGGCCGAGATGTTCTCCCGCCGCTACGGAGCGGTGCTCGAGGGCGACGAGCACTGGCAGGCGGTGTCGGTGCCCCAGGGCGACCGCTTCGACTGGGACCCAAAGTCGACCTACGTGCGCAAGCCGCCGTACTTCGACGGCATGCCGGCCGAGCCGCTCCCCCGCACCGACATCACCGGCGCGCGAGTGCTCGCGGTGCTGGGCGACAGCATCACCACCGACCACATCTCGCCCGCCGGCAACATCCGCAAGGACGGGCCCGCCGGTCGCTACCTGGTCGACGGCGGCGTGACGGCCGAGGACTTCAACTCCTACGGCGCCCGCCGCGGCAACCACGAGGTGATGATCCGCGGCACCTTCGCCAACATCCGCCTGCGCAACCGGCTGGCGCCGGGGACCGAGGGCGGTGTCACGCTCCACCTCCCGGACGGGGAGCAGATGTCGATCTACGACGCGTCCATGCGCTACCAGCGGGACGGCGTTCCGCTCGTGGTGCTCGCCGGCAAGGAGTACGGCTCGGGCTCGTCACGGGACTGGGCGGCCAAGGGCGCCGCGCTGCTCGGCATCAAGGCGGTGCTGGCCGAGTCGTTCGAGCGCATCCACCGCTCGAACCTGATCGGCATGGGCGTGCTGCCGCTCGAGCTGCCGGCGTCGGTGGAGGCGCTCGGACTCACCGGCCACGAGACGTTCGACATCACCGGAGTCGCCGGCACGGATCCCGTGCCTCGCACGATCACCGTCACGGTGCACTCGGGGACCCCCCGAACCCCGGGCGACGGCACGCCGATCGAGTGCACGGTGCGCATCGACACGCCCAAGGAGCAGGACTACTACCGCCACGGCGGGATCCTGCAGTACGTCCTGCGCCAGATGGTGAAGTAGCGCCACGGGCAAGCACAAGAAGCACGGAGGCGTCGCCAACCGCCTGCGCGCCGCGGGCTGCGTGTTCGCCGAGGACGAGGCCGCGCTCATCCTCGCCGACGGCCGCGACATCGAGTCGCTCGTCGTGCGACGCGAGCGGGGCGAGCCGCTGGCGCACGTGCTCGGCTGGGTCTCCTTCGCCGGGCTGACCATCGAGGTCGACCCCGGCGTGTTCGTGCCCCGCCCGCAGACCGAGGCGATGGCCGAGCACGCGTCGTCGCTTCAACCCGCGGTCGCGCTCGACCTGTTCGCCGGCTCCGGCGCGATCGCGTCCGTCATCGCCGTTCACAACCGCGGCGCCCGCGTCGTGGCCGCCGAGCTCGTCGTCGAGGAGTGCCTGCGCGGCAACGCGGCGCGGTACGGCTTCGAGGTCGTTCCCGCTGACGTCGACGACGGCGTGCCGCTCGAGCTCGAGGGCACCGTCGACGTGCTCACCGCCAACGTCCCCTACGTCCCCACCGACGCGCTGCAGTACGTCCCCCACGAGGGCGAGCCGCGCGCCGCGCTCGACGGCGGCCCCGACGGGCTCGACTGGACCCGGCGCGTGGTGGACGTCGCCCCCCGCTGGCTCCGCCCCGGCGGCACCCTCCTCACCGAGTGCGCCGCCGCCCAGGTCCCGCTCCTCCCGCGTTCTCGGTACCTCAGCGAGCCGGAAGTGGTCGGTTCTGGTGCCGAGAACGGGGTGTGCGTCAGCTACCGGCGCACCTGAGCACGACGAGGCACGTGCGCTCCTGCTTGGGCGCGGGCGGCTTGGGCACCGACAGGTACCAGGGGGTGCCGTCGCCGCCCGCGAGGAGCGGGTGCTGGGGACCGTGGCTCTGGCCGGCGGTCAGCCGCGGGGCCTCCCGCTCGGCGTAGCGGAACGCCTCCTGGATGGAGACCCGGGTGTTGCCGTCGGCATCGGCCCGCTTCTGCAGCATGCCCTGGTCGACCATGAGCCCGGTGTAGATCGAGTTGCGCCAGCCGGGGTGCTCGTAGGACTTCTCGTGCTCGAGCGAGGACGACGTGAACAGCCGCGTCGGGCCGCTGATGCCGTCGTCGAAGCCGGCGGCCTCGCACCCGGCGATGTCCGTCCACGACCGGCCGCGGATGCGCTTGATCCACTGCGCCAGCTCGCCGTCGGGGATGAAGCGGTTGTCGGCACCCCAGAGCAGCTCGTCGAGCGCCTCGGCGTCGCCGTCGTTGGCGCCGGCCTGCTTCACGTGCCCGGAGTAGTGGAAGACCGAGAACGACGAGTCGGTCGAGACGTCGCCCAGCCAGCGCAGGCCGTCACGGATCGCCTGGGCCGTCGCCTGCCGGTCGGTGAGCACGCGGACGTGGTCCGACGGCACGCCGGCCCGGGCCGCGTAGGCGGCGAGGTCCTGAGCATCGCCCACCGCGCCGACGGTGTCGACGGTGCGGCCGGCGTAGTCGTTGATGCCGACGATGAGCACCCAGCGGTCGGAAGGAGACGGCGCCGCCGGTGAGGCGGGGGCGAGCGCGAGCGCGGCGAGCACCGTCGCCACCACCATCAGCCCCAGCCGCCGCATCGTGACCACTTCGTGGTCACCTACCCGGGTACCTCCGGGGATCAGACCGAGATGGCCGGCGTCTCCACGCCGCACTTGGGGCAGGTCACGGTGTCGGCGTCGTCACCCTCGAGGACGCCGGTGTGCTCGACGTGGGTCAGGCCACGGAGCGGGACGTCGGCGCCACAGTTGTCGCACGACGCGTGCTTGCCGTCGGGCGAGGGGCCGGCCTGCGACGGCACCGCCAGATCGGCGAAGACGATGCGACCGCCCTTGTCGCGCGGGTTGCTGGGGAAGGAGACCTCGGCCCCGCACCCGATGCACATCTGGACACCAGCACCGGCGTGCGGACCACCGAAGCCGTACTCGACGTCTTCGCCGCAACGAGGGCAGCTCCGGTGCTGGTGGATCTTCCCGTCGTCGTTCATCGCGGAATGCTGCCAGAGCCGACGACTACTCGGCCGCCGCGGGGTCCTTGGGCAGCCCGAGGACCTTCTCCCCCACGATGTTCCGCTGGATCTCGGCCGTGCCGCCCCAGATCGTGTGCGACCTGCTGACCAGGAACGTCCGCTGCCACCTCGTCCACCCGCGCTCGGGCACCACGGTGGACTCGGGGCCCACGATCTCGAGCGCGATCTCAGCCATGCGCCGCTGGTACTCCGACCAGAACATCTTGTTGATCGACCCGCTCGGACCCGGGTCCCGCGACTCGGCCAGCGCCGAGAGGATCTGCAGCCCCCTGAAGCGCATGATCTCGACGTGGGTCCAGGCCCACGCCAGCTGCTGGCGCACGCGCGGGTCGTCCGCCTTGCCCCGTCGCCGTGCCTCCTCGATCAGCCGCTCGGCCTCGGCCCGGAACTGCACGTGCTGCGTGGTGGCGTTGCCGCCTCGCTCGTTGCCGAGCGTGGTCATCGCCGTCTTCCACCCGTGGTTGAGGCCGCCGATGACGTTGAACAGCGGTGCCCGGGCTTCGTTCAGGAAGGTCTCGGCGAAGTGGCTCTCGCCGGTCATCTGCTTGAGCGGGCGGAACTCGATGCCGTTCGGCCGTCCGTCCTCACGCTGCAGCGGGATGAGGACGTAGCTGATGCCCTGGTGCTTGGGCACGTCGGGATCCGTGCGGCACAGGCAGAACATCATGTTGGCGGCGTAGTACCCGGAGGTCCACACCTTCTGGCCGGTGACGATCACCTCGTCGCCGTCGACGATCCCGCGCGTCTTCATCGACGCCAGGTCGGAGCCCGAGTCGGGCTCCGAGAACCCCTGGCAGTACACGTCGACGCCGTCGATGATGCGCGGCAGGAAGTGCGCCTTCTGCTCCTCGGTGCCGTGCAGGATGATGGCCGGCCCGACGAGCCCCTCACCCATCCCCATCGTCACCCGGGGCACGCCCTTCCGGGCGAACTCCTCGTTGAGCACCGCCACCTCGATGCCGGTCAGGCCCCGGCCGCCGTACTCCTTGGGCCACGACACGCACAGGTACCCCGCCTCGCGGAGGGTCTGCGTCCAGGCCACCAGGTCGAGCGACGCCGGATCATCGGGGGCGTTGGCGTCGAGCCAGGCCCGCACCTCCTTGCGGAAGCCGGCGGCGTTCGGGCCCAGGTCCAGGTCCACCATCGGGCAGAAGGTACGCCATCGTTGACGGTCCCGTCATCGGCCCTAACCTGGTGCCGTGGCCTCCTCCGCCGAGACGACGCGCCCGTCGCGACTTCCACGCAGCGAGCGCCGCGAGCACCTCCTCGACGTCGCCGCCCAGCTCATCCTCGACAAGGGGATCGAGGCGGTGACGATGGAGGGCGTCGCCACCGCGGCCGGTGTGAGCAAGGGCCTCGGCTACGCGTACTTCGCCAACAGCGGGACGCTGCTGCGAGCGCTGCTCAACCGCGAGGTGCGCAAGCTCAACGAGCGCGTCACGACCGCGTTCGCGACCGAAGACGACTTCGAGGCGCGACTGCGCGCCGTCATCCACGCGTGGTTCGACCACATCGAGGAGCAGGGCGTCCTCATGGGTCGACTGCTGCAGGCGACGCGCAACGACGGCCCCCACGTCGAGGCCCGCAACGCGTACAACCGCTTCAACGAGCAGTGGTGGGCCGATCTGGCCGAGCGCGAGCTCGGCGTGCCCAACGGCCGCGGTCGCATCGCCACCGCCATC
>DASUCO010000289.1:0-5091 GCA_036275955.1 Acidimicrobiales bacterium | reverse complement strand
GCGACGTCGCGGAACACCTCGATCGGCCGGATCAGGTAGTCGACCGACACGCAGCACACCGCGTCGTCCACGCTCTCGTCCTCGAGCGGGATGAGAGGGTCGCGGTTGAGGTCGTGCACGATCACCGTCGACGCCTGCTGGTTGGCCTCGAGCTCGTCGCGATTCATGCCCAGCACCGTGAGCTGGCGAGGCGGCAGCCGGAAGTGCGACACCCACGAGCTCATGAGGTCGAGCACGTCACCGGCGATGCCGAGCTCGTCGTACAGCTGGCCGACGGCGGCGATGGCGTCGTCGTCGATGTGGGTGACGAACCGCGGCACCGCGTAGAACACGGCGTCGGGCTCCTCGTCCTGGCGGGCGAACAGCTCGGCCGGGAGATCGCTCACCCGGGAGTGCTTAGTCGCGGAAGGCGAACACCGCGCCTGGGTCGCTGGCGACGGGATCGCAGGCCCAGTTGTTGTCGAACGTGATCGGCAGCGACTGCACCAGCCACATCTGCCCGCCGTTGAACGCCTTGCGGCCGTCGCACCACGAGGGTGCCACGTCGTCGGTGGGGGCGCCGGCGGCCCAGATCGGCAGACCCAGCTGTGCGTCGCCGGTGATGCGGCGCCACATGAGGTAGGTCGAGTACACGCCGGTGCGGATGCCAGCCTTCTGCAGCGTCTCGGTGGCGGCCCGGATGACGAGCGTGTTGAGGTCCTTGCGGGCGTCCCAGTGGTTGAGCACCTCGACGTCGAGCCACCACATCGGCGCGTCGACACCGGCACGACGGGCGACGTCCATCGCGTACAGCATGTTGTTCGCGCTGTGGTTGTAGAACTGGCAGGGCAGGTCCTCGAGCGAGCACGAGCCGGCGGGACCGCTCATCGAGATCGGGTCACCCGGCAGCGGAGCCGCCAGGTTGACGTAGACACCGGCGCCGCTGCCGTGGGCCAGCGCCCACTGCCACTGCGAGGCCAGGCACCGGTTGGCGCGGAACGGCCGGCCGCCGGTGACGCCCACGATGCCGTAGCCGTAGCCCGCCTCGGGATAGGGGTCGTCGCACTGCGGCCAGGAGATGTCGTGCCCGAAGCGCGTGCGCAACGCTCCCGACGCCTTGCCCTGCTCCTTCGCCGCCGGCTTCGGGTGCGCAGCACCGCCGGCGATGCCGACGACCTTGCCCCACACGCCACCGCCGGACGAGCCGAGGAACGGCGCGTCACCGAACGAGAAGACACCACCGTCGGCCGCGGCCAGCCAGTAGCCCTTGCCGGTGCGGGTGACCGCCATGCCGACGATGGGGGAGTTGAGCGTCTCGCCGCTCAACCCACCGCGGTACTTCGCATCGCCGAAGGTGAAGACCCCGCCCTCGGCCGACGCCAACCAGTAGCCCTTGCCGGTGCGGGTGGGGGTGATGCCCACGATGGGCTCGTTCAGCGGCTGGTCGGTGGCGGCGCCGCGGTACTTGGCGTCGCCGAAGGTGAAGACGCCGCCGTCCGATGACGCCAGCCAGTACCCCTTGCCGGACCGTGTCGGCGCGATGCCGACGACGATGCCGCGCGACGGCTTGCCGGCGAGGGAGCCGTGGAACGTGGCGTCGCCGAACGCGAACACGCCGCCGTCGGCCGCGACGAGCCAGTAGCCGTTGCCGCTGCTGGTCGACGCGATGCCGGTGATGGGTGAGCGCAGGGCGCGGTCGCCGACGGAACCGTGGAACGCGGCGTTGCCGAAGGTGAAGACGCCGCCGTCACGCGTGGCGAGCCAGTGTCCGTTGCCGTCGGCCGTCCACGCCACGCCGGCAACGCCGCGCGGCAGCGGAGCCGGCGCCGAGCCCACCGGCGCGGTGCCGAAGGGCAGGACATCGCCGCCGTCGGTGACGAGCTGGTACCCGGGCTGGCGCGTCGGCATCGAACGGGGGAGCGGGATGATCGAGCGCGCCTCGGCCTTGTCCGTGTGGGGCAGCACCGAGACCATGTCCAGGTCCGTCGCCGGGACGGCGCCGAGGAGCCCGAAGCCCGCCACCGCCAGGCCCGCCACCACGCGCCGGCGCAGCCGGCTTCCGATCGCTTCCCTGTTCCGCACGCCGCCCGATCCCCTGAGTCTCCGCCTGGACCCGAGAAGTGTCGGTAACGGAGTGCGTCAGGGAAAGCACTCTTGGTGCAAATGACGCGACCTGGCCATGACAGCCATGGCCCACGCGCGCGGTCCGCGTTCGGACGATGACTCAGGGGAGGTGAACGGCGAGCTCGTGGCCCGCGGGATCGAGCTCGACCCGGGTCTCGGTGTCGAGCACCATCGTCGGGCGCGTCTCGGGATCCCACTGCGGCCAGTCGGCGAGGGCGTCGGTGGCGGGGCTGCCGGTGCGAGCGAAGGTCGCCCACGCCTCGTTCATCGTCGATGCCAGGCGGCGCATGTCCTCGGTCACGGGACCCGTCAGGAACGGGACGCCGGTCTGGTCGAGGTTGTCGAAAACGAACGGGATCTCGAGCGCGTGGCAGCTGCGCAGCTTGCCGTCGAACGCCGTCGACTCCCACGAGAACAGGTACACGTACGTCTGCCCGTGCGGGTGGTGCGCGTTCGCCAGGCGCACGGCCGGGACGCGGAAGACGCGGTCACCGAGTGCCGCGTTCCAGATGTCGGCCGGCGTGTCCTCGCTGCGATCCTTGCGATACGCGTCGAGTGCCTCGGCTGCCCGCTCGTCGCCGAAGATCGTGCCGAAGCGCTTGGCCAGGGCGCCGTCGTCGAGGTCGGCCATGCGCGGGTCCATCATCGTGAACAGCGTCATCTCGTGGAGGTTGGAGCCGAGCAGCAGGTCGACGCCGTCGGCGTGACCGTCGCGAACGGCCTGCTGCGGCCCGACCGGCAGCGTCGTGCCGTCGACCACGGGCATGAACGGGAGTCCGGCACCGGCGATGTCGGACCGCTCGAGGTTGACCTGCTCCTGGGCCGCCAGGATGTCGGCGACCGGCAGCTCCTGCAGCTTGGACACCTCGTCCTCGCCCACGCCGAGGACCTCGAGCACCCGGCGAGCGACCTTCGTGGCGCTCTCGCGGTCGTGCACGTGGCCGGCGGCACCGCTCTGGGCGATGGCGCGGCGGAACAGGCCCTTCGATGCGGGCAGGCCGAGCTGGGTGCCGACGCTCATGCCGCCCGCCGACTCGCCGAAGATCGTGATGGTGGCGGGGTCGCCGCCGAAGGCCGCGATGTTCTCCGACACCCACCGCAGCGCGAAGGCCTGGTCGAGGACACCCAGGTTGCCGGAGCCCTCCCACTCGGGCCCGGCGATGTCGGCCAGGTGGAGGAAGCCCAGCGCCCCCAGGCGGTAGTTGATCGTCACCACGACGACGTCGTGCTGCGTCGCGAACGCGGTGCCGTCGTACCACGGCGTCGAGCCGGTGCCGGTCACGAACGCACCGCCGTGGATCCAGAACAGGACGGGCCGCTTGGCGACGTCGAGGCCGGGCGTCCAGATGTTGAGCGTCAGGTGATCGTCGCCCGTGGGCGGAGCGGCAGCACCGAGCATCCCCTCGAGGGGCGAGGGGTTCTGCCATGCCACCGGCCCGGCGTGCTCGGCCACCAGGGTCTCGGTCCACCGCGTGCGAGCGACGGGCGGCTTCAGGCGGCGCGGACCGACGGGTGCCTCGGCGTAGGGGATGCCGCGGAAGACGTTGATCCCGTCCCGCAGCACGCCCTGCACCGGGCCGGAGGTGGTCTGGACGATGTCACCGAGGGCCATTGGGCCATGATGACAGCGATGACCGATCACCTGCTCGCCGAGCGGCGCGGCCACGTCGCCGTCCTCACCCTCAACCGCCCCGACCGGATGAACACGATCTCGGGCCCGATGCTCAACGCGCTGTCGGAGGAGCTGGTGGCGGCAGACGCCGACCAGGGCGTCCGCTGCATCGTGATCACGGGTGCCGGCCCCAAGGCGTTCTGCGCCGGCCTCGACCTCCAGGGCGCCTCCGAGGGCAACGCGTTCGGCGATCGCCCTGCCGATGCGCCGCGCCCGCGCGCCGGCGAGCTCGACCCGCGCACGACGCCGCCGACGGTGCTGCACAACGTCGACACGCCGACCATCGCCGCGGTGAACGGCGGTGCCGCCGGCTACGGCCTCGACCTGGCGCTCGGTTGCGACATCCGCATCGCGTCCGAGAACGCCAAGCTGGCCCCGGCGTTCGTGAAGCGCGGCATCCTCCCCGAGAGCGGTGGCACATGGCTGCTGCCCCGGATCGTGGGCTCCGCCAAGGCGGCCGAGCTTGCCTTCGTGGGCGAGACGATCCTGGCGAAGGAGGCGCTCGACCTCGGCCTCGTCAACAAGGTGGTGCCCGAGGGGCAGGCGCTCGACGCTGCCATCGAGATGGCGGAGAAGATCGCCGCCAACGCGCCGCTGGCGGTGCGGGCCACCAAGCGCATGTTCCGCACGGCCAACCGGGAGACGTTCGACGACCACGTGAACCACGTGTTCCTGCAGCTGCTGCCGCTGTTCCAGAGCAAGGACTTCGTCGAGGGCTTCACCGCGTTCATGGAGAAGCGCCAGCCCGACTTCAAGGGGTTCTAGTGCTGGGCCCCTACGGGGAGCTCATCGAGACGCGGCTGCGCGTCCTGTCGTGGAACCTCTGGTGGCGGTTCGGCCCGTGGGAGGCCCGGCTCCCGGCGATCACGGCGACGATCCGCGACCTCGACCCCGACGTCGTCGCCCTGCAGGAGGTCTGGGGCGAGCGCGACGGCACGTCGTCGGCGGCGGTCATCGCCGAGGCGCTCGGCTACGAGCACGTCTTCGCGCATCGCCTGGTGCTCGACGGCGTCGAGTTCGGCAACGCCATCCTCTCGCGCTGGCCGATCGTCGACACCGAGCACTGGCCGCTGCCGGCCCGACCCGATGCCGAGGAGCAGCGCACGCTGCTGCTCGCCGAGGTCGACGGGCCGCGAGGTCGGGTGCAGGTCTTCTGCACGCACCTCAACTGGCGTTTCGACCACAGCGATGTCCGCCAGGAGCAGGTGCGCTACATCTGCGAGCGCATCGCCGAGCGCCGGCCGCGCGCCTTCGCTCCGATCCTGTGCGGTGACATGAACGCGCCGCCCGACAGCACCGAGATGTGGATGCTGAAC
>DASUCO010000288.1:0-5977 GCA_036275955.1 Acidimicrobiales bacterium | reverse complement strand
TGGGCGGCTGGGGCATCACCGGCGCCGACATCAAGAAGTACGAGGTCGCCTCGGAGGGACCTCTCTAGGAGAGAGCTAGCCCTGCGTGCCCCGGATGAGCCGACCCGGGCGCTCGCCGGTGAGCTCGCCGCCCTCGGCGATGGCGAGGCCGCGCTTGATCGTCATCTCGTAGCCGCGCGCCGTCTGCATGAGCCGGGTGCCGCCGGCCGGCAGGTCGGCGACCAGCTGCGGCGGCCGTACGGCGATGGTGTCGGCGTCGATGACGTTCAGGTCTGCCAGGTAGCCCGGCGCGACCACGCCACGGTCGAGCCAGCCGACGTGCGCCGCGGTGCGCTGCGTCTGCTGGTGGACCATGAACTCGAGGCCGATCTTCTCGCCCCGCGTGCGGTCGCGCGTCCAGTGGGCGATGGCCGTCGTCGGGTACGTGGCATCGGAGATGGCGTTGCAGTGGGCGCCGGCATCGGACAGGCCGAAGATCGAGTGGGGCGAGGTGATCATCTCCCGTACGTCGTCGAGGTTGCCGCGCGCGTAGTTCATGAGCGGCAGGTACAGCAGGCGGGTGCCGCCGTCGGCGACCAGCTGCTCGAACAGCTCATCCTGCGGGCTGCGTCCTGACGTCGCGGCCAGGCCGGCGATGCTGCGCTCGGGCGTCGGCTCGTAGTCCGGCGGGTCGGTGAGCGGGTACATGCGGTCGTAGCCGCTGTGGATCAGGGCCAGGAAGTCGCGCGCGTCGACGGCCGCGTGCTCGGCCAGCACCTTGGCTCGGACGTCGGGCTGCTGCAGCACGGCGGCGCGCTCGGCCAGCGGCAGGTCGCGCAGGTTGCGGTACGTGGGGGAGAACGCGAGCGGGTTGGCGCTCGCTGCCAGGCCCAGCAGCACGCCGATGGGGCGCACCGCCACCTGGGCGCGGGCCACGGCACCGGCGTCGTTCCACCCGGCGATCGCGGTGAGGAGCTCGCGGTAGCGATCCGGCGTCTGGTCGTTCTGCTGCACCGTGAAGCTGAGCGGGCGGCCCAGCTCGGTGGCGATGCGACCGAGCAGCTCGAGCTCGCGGGCCACGAGCTCGTCGTCGTCGGACTGGTACACGTCGGAGATCAGCTGCATGACGCCGGTGCCGGCGCGGGTGAGCGCGGAGGCGACACCGAGCACCTCGTCCGTGGACGCGGTGAGCGTGCCGATCTGCTCGCCCAGGCTGGTGCGGTGCGCCCACGTGCGCGACGTGGTGAACCCGAGCGCGCCGGCGCGGATGCCCTCCTCGGCCAGCCGCGACATCTCGGCGATCTCGTCGGCGCTGGCCCGCACGAGGTGATCGGCGCCCTGCTCACCCATCACGTAGGTGCGCAGCGCGGCGTGCGGCACCTGGGTGCCGACGTCGACGGTCCAGCGCATGCGGTCGAGCACGTCGAGGAACTCGGGGAAGCTCTCCCAGCCCCACGTCAGGCCCTCGGCCAGCGCGGTGCCGGGGATGTCCTCGACGCCCTCGAGCAGCCGGATCAGCCAGTCGTGCTTGTCCGGGTGCGCCGGCGCGAAGCCGACGCCGCAGTTGCCCATGACGAGCGAGGTCACGCCGTTGATCGACGACGGGGCCAGATCCGGGTCCCACGTCGCCTGCCCGTCGTAGTGGGTGTGGATGTCCACCCACCCCGGTGTGACCACACGGCCCTCGGCGTCGACCGTCCGCTTGGCGGCGCCGTCGATCACGCCCACCTCGACGATGCGATCGCCGTCCACGGCGACGTCCGCTCGGCGAGCCGGCGCCCCCGTTCCGTCCACGAGCAGGCCGTTGCGGATCACGAGGTCGTGCATGTCGACCGACGTTACTTTCGTCCCATGGATCTCGGGGTGTGCGTGGCCAGCAAGATCGACGATCTGGAGTATCCCAAGCTCTGCGAGGACCTCGGGTACTCGCATCTCTGGTTCGCCGACTCCCAGATGATCTGGTCGGACGTGTTCGCCACGATGGCGCTGGCTGCCGACCGCACGTCGACGATCAAGATCGGCACCGGCGTGGCCGTGGCCGGCACTCGACCGGCACCGGTGCTGGCCGCGGCCATGGCGACCATCAACCGCCTGGCGCCGGGGCGCGTCTTCTGCGGCGTCGGCAGTGGCAACACCGCCATGCGGATCATGGGCCACAAGCCGGTGACGATCGCCGAGCTCGACGAGTACCTGCGCGTCCTGCGCCCGCTGCTGCGGGGCGAGGAGGTGTCCTTCGCCTACCGGGGCAAGCAGGCGCGGACCAAGCACCTGATGCCCGACGCCGGCTTCGTCGACTTCGAGCACGAGATCCCGCTGCACGTGTCGGGCTTCGGTCCGCGGTCGATCGCGCTCGCCGGCAAGCACGGCGACGGGCTCGTGCTGGGCGGCTCGCTGACGCCCGCGGTCGTGTCGACGTTGAAGGGCCTGACCGGCCGCAACGACATGGAGATCACTGCGCTCACGACGATGGTGGTGCTCGAGCCGGGCGAGGACGCCGGTTCCGAGCGGGTGAAGGCCGAGGCCGGCTCGATGGCGATCTCCGGGCTGCACTACGCGTACGAGCAGGTGACCCAGCTCGGCAACCCGCCGCCGGCGTACGCCGCCGCGTTCTGGGACGACTACGTGGCCCAGGTCGAGGCCATCCCGGTGGAGCGACGCCACCTGCACGTGCACCGCGGCCACTGCTGCTGGGTCGAGCCCGACGAGGAGCGGTTCGTCACTCGCGAGCTCATCGAGGCGACGTGCATGGTCGGCACCGCCGACGACCTCGCGGCGCGGTGCCGGGCGCTGGAGGAAGCCGGCCTGACGCAGCTGATGCTGCTGCCGCCCCTCGACTGCAAGGAGAAGGTGCTCGGCCAGGTGGCCGAGCAGGTCATGCCCCGGATCCGTACGGGCGGGTGATCGCCTCGAGGTAGTGGCCCTCGGGCGAGCGGAAGTAGACGCCGCGCCCGCCGTCGTGGTGGTTGATCTCGCCCGGCTGGTCGCCGTGCGGGTCGGCCCAGTACGGCAGGCCGCGCTCGACGATGCGCCCGAAGATCGCGTCGAAGTCGTCTTCGCTCACGAGGAACGCGTAGTGCTCGATGATGAACGGCTCGTCGGTGTCGAGGAAGTCGAGGCTCACGCCGTTGGCCGTCTCGACGACGACGAAGGGCCCGAACGACCGCGGCGCAGCCAGTCCGAGCATCTCGCTGAGGAACGCAGCGCCGGCGCGGCTGTCGGTCGAGTGGACGATCGTGTGGTTGAGCTCGACGGCCATGTCGCGACGGTATTCCTTGCGCGTGATCGCCGGTTTTTCGTACGATGACGGACGACACGAGCGGTTGGGCTTGCTGATCAGGCTTGGCCACGATCGTGTCGAAAGACCCAGTGATTGCGCATTGAATCGCGCTCCTGGAGGCCATACCGTCGCTCGGCCATGCCCACGGTGGACCTTGCTTCGGAGCGCGCCGCGCTCGACCGTGCGCGCGACGCGATCCAGGCGCGACTGCACAAGCTGCTGCACGAGCCGCGCACCAAGGCTGGGGCGGTGTTCGCCGAGTACACCGACCCGTACATCCAAGAGGGCATCGACTCGATGTTCGAGGGTGCCATCCAGACGATGCAGCGCGACCTCGTCGTGTTCGGGCGCATCGACGACGACCGGCCGTGGCGCATCGGCCTCTACGGCGTGGACGACAACGGCGACCAGGTCGTCGTCGACTGGCGTGCCCGCTTCGCCGAGAAGTTCTACCGGGCCACGTTCGACGAGCCGCTCGGGCTGACGCGTCGCGTCAGCTACGTAGGCCACATCGACGACCTGTTCGTCGAGGAGTTCGTCACCGGTGAGGTGCAGGGCACCTCGCCGCTGCTGACCGAGCTTTCGCGGCACCGCGGCTCCACCATGCGCGCCGCGGTGGCCACGTTGCAGAGCGAGCAGGACCGGCTGGTGCGGCTCGACCCGCGCGATCGGCTCGTGTTGCGCGGAGGGCCCGGCACCGGCAAGACCGTCGTCGGCCTGCACCGCGCTGCGTGGCTCGTCTACAACGACACCCGCATCACGTCGGACAAGATCCTCGTGCTCGGGCCATCGGAGCGCTACCTCCGATTCGTGGCCACCGTGCTGCCGACGCTGGGCGAGAACGCGGTGAAGCAGACGACGTTCTCGTCGCTGCTCGGCCCGTCGTGCGCGCCGGGGAGCGACGAGCGCTGGCTCGACGTGCTGGACGCACTGGAGGCGTCGATGCTGCAACCGGCTGACGTCACGCTGGGTCGGGTGACGGTCCCGGCCGAGACGGTGGCTGAGGTGGTCGCCACGTTCGCGGGCCGGCCCATCCCGTGGCGCGACCGCCGCAGCCGCTTCGTGACCGCCATGGTGAAGCTGCTCGAGCACGAGCGCACGGGCACGCCCAGCAACCGGGAGGTGGCCGACGCCACCAAGCACGTGTGGCCGTCGTGCACGGTGAGGCAGGCGTGGGGCAAGGTCCGCAACAAGCGCACGCTGCTCGCGCTCGGTGTCGACCGCGACCTGATCGACGCCTGGCTGGCAGAGGACGGCGACGGCGCGCTGCACGATGAGGTCCGGTTCCGCTTCGACGGCGTCCCCGCCCGGTACTCGCACGTCATCGTGGACGAGGCGCAGGACCTGTCGCTGCTCCAGCTGCGGGCCGTCATGCGACGCAGCGACGGGTTCACGCTCGTCGGTGATGATGCCCAGCGATCGACGCCGTGGGGCATCGGCCTGGCCCGGGCGGCGGCGATGCTCGACGCGCCGCTGGAGGAGATGCGCACCGCCTACCGCATGTCGGCCGAGATCGCCGACTGGCTCAACGACCACGCCCGGGCGCACGGACTCGACGCCGTCGAGCTGCTCGGCATCCGCCCGACCGGGACGTCGGTCCGGGCTGTCGGCTCCGTCGACGCCGCCGCCGACGAGCTGCGCGCCCGGTGGCCGAACGTCGCCGTGATCACCGTGGACGCGGTGTGGGACCACAAGGGCGTCGAGTACGACGCCGTCGTGGTCGACACGCGCGGGATGACCCCGTCCGAGGTGTACCTGGCGGCATCACGCGCCGCCCACGAGCTGGCCGTGCTCGGCTAGGAGATGAGCTGCGCCAGGACGGCGTCGTCGCCGCTGAAGTCGTACTCGTAGCGGTCGCGGCCCTCGGCGTCGAACCAGCGGTACGAGTCGGCATAGGCCGCCTCGAGCCCGAACGACGGTGCCCAGTCCAGGTCGCGGAGCGCCTTGTCGATCGAGAACATGGCGCCGCCCACGAGCGCCTCGCCCCAGTGCAGGAGCGGCGGGCGGGCCTGGCGGGCGATGTCCATCGGGACGTGGACGATGTCGGGCGTCACGCCCACGGCCCGGGCCATGAGCGTGATGCAGCCGGTGACGCTGGTGAGCTCCGAGCCGGCGACGTTGTAGATCTGGCCGATCGCCGCGTCGTTGCCGGGGATGGATGCCATGAGGTCGGCCACGTCCTGCACGTGGACGAGGTGGACGAACGGGAAGCCCTCGGCCGGGACGAGGATCGGCCGACCCAGCTCGAGCTTGCGGAAGACCGACGGCTCGCGGGTGGCGAGCGGGCTCTTCGGTCCGATCGTGTGCGTCACCCGCAGCGCGGTGACCGGGAGACCCGACGACAGCAGGTGCTGCTCGCACTGCACCTTGCCCACGCCGTACGCCTTGCGCGGGTCGTGGTCGTCCATGGCGTACGTCGGGTGCGTCTCCAGCACCGGCTGGATGAAGCTGCGCTTGTACACGGCGACCGAGCTGGTGAACACGAGGTGCTGCACGCGGTCGCGGAACAGCTCGATCATCGGTTCGAGGTCGGGGATCGCGTATGCCGTGTTGTCGAACACGACGTCGAACTCGTCACGGTGAGGGCTGAGTGCCTCGAGCAGCGCGCCCGGCTGGGTGCGGTCGACGTGGATGCGGCGAGCGCCGTCCGGCATCGCCGCCTCGTGGCTGTTCGCGATGGTGACGTCATGGCCGCGGCGGGCGAGCTCGAACACCAGGTGC
>DASUCO010000287.1:0-17351 GCA_036275955.1 Acidimicrobiales bacterium | reverse complement strand
GAGGTCGACCCGTTCACGTTCCGCGAGGTGGTGACCGTCGCCATCGAGCGCATCGTCGAGGCCAACCCCGGCGGCAAGGTCGCCATCGTGTGCCACGGCGGCGTGATCAACGCGTACGCGTCACACGTGCTCGGCCTCGAGTTCCCGCTGTTCTTCCAGCCGACCTACACCAGCATCAACCGCTTCCTGGCGTCGAGCGCTGGCCACCGCTCGGTGGCCAGCCTCAACGAGGCCGGCCACCTCGTCGGCACCCGCGACTGAGCCTGTTCTGGGTACCGCGACCGACCAGATGTGGTCGGCTGCGGTACCGAGAAGCGAGATCTAGGACCGCGGGACCTTGGACCAGGGCAGGTCCTTGTCGACGCGGATGTCGCCGGGGAGGCCGAGCACGCGCTCGCCGAGGATGTTGCGCATGACCTCGGACGTGCCGCCCTCGATCGAGTTGGCCCGTGAGCGCAGGAACGCCTGCTGCAGCGTGCGCGACTCCATCGCGTTGGCCGAGCGCTCCATGTTGTAGTTGCCGTAGAGCATCCCGTCGGCGCCCATGAGCGACATCACGAACTCGTAGATCACCTTGTTCGTCTCCGCGAACGCCAGCTTGCCGACCGACCCCTCCGGACCCGGCGTGCCCACCTTGCGGGAGACACCGGCGCGGATGTTCGTGAGGCGGTTGACCTCGGCGTCGCACCACAGCTTCATCAGCTCGTCCTTGCGGGCGAGATCGCTGTGGCCCTTCTCCTTCCAGACCTTCAGGGCCTCGGAGATCGGGCCGCTGCCCTTGGGCGGGATGGCGCCACCGATCGAGACGCGCTCGTTCATGAGCGTCGTGAGTGCGACGCGCCAGCCCTCGCCGACGGCATCGAGCCGCTCGCTGTCGGGGATGCGGACGTCGGTGAAGTACACCTCGTTGAACTCGGCGTCACCGGTCATCTGCCGCAGCGGGCGCACCTCGACGCCGGGCGCGTGCATGTCGACCACGAAGTGCGTGAGCCCCTTGTGCTTGGGCTGCTCGGGATCGGTGCGCACGACGAGCGTGCCGTAGCGCGACACGTGGGCGAGCGTCGTCCACACCTTCTGACCGTTGACGATCCACTCGTCGCCGTCCCGCACGGCGCGCGACGAGAGCCCGGCGACGTCGGAGCCGGCGCCGGGCTCGGAGAACAGCTGGCACCAGATCTCCTCGCCGGTGAACAGCGGGCGGAGGTAGCGCTGCTTCTGGTCCTCGGAGCCGTGCACGACGATCGTCGGCGCCGACATGCCGTGCCCGATCGGGTTGCGGTAGTACGCGACCGGCGCACCCGCCGCGCTCAGGCGCTCGTTGATGACCTTCTGCAGCTTCGGCGACAGACCCAGTCCGCCGTTGCCCTCCGGGAAGTGCACCCACGCCAGGCCGGCGTCGAACTGGGCGCCGAGGAAGGTGACGGCGTCGGTGGTCTTCGGGTCGTGCTCGGCCAGGAGCTGGTCGATCTTCTGCTCGACGAGTGCGTCGTTGGTCTTCTCGGCTTCAGCCAAGGACATCGTGCGTCTCCCCCACGGTTTCGGACTTCGCCGACCACCGTACTTGACCGGCCGGTCAAGAGTCTCAGTCGGACGGATCGTCGGGCTCGTCGGAGGCGTCGAAGCCGGCGGCCGCCAGGCGCTCCAGCAGCTCGTCCCGGATCGACCGTCCCGGCTCCCTCGCCTTGTCGCCGGTGACCCGCCACCCGAGGCGGGACGAGTACAGCAGCGGGGGCTCCCGCAACCGGCCCTCGCGGGTGGCGGTGACCCGGGCGAAGAACAGCTCGTGGTCGTCGAGCGGCTTGCGGTCGAACACCTCGCAGCGCAGGTAGGCGATCGAGTCGGGCACCACCGGCAGCCCGTCCCAGTCCTCGACCAGCTCGTCGGCCAGGTACCGGAACTTCCGGCCCGGGTACGAGAAGTACTGGCCCGCCGCCACCTGGTCGCCGGCGAGGATCGACACCGAGAACACCCCGCTCTCCGCGATGAGCGGATGCGTGTCGTGCTTGGGCGACACCGACGCCAGCAGGATCGGCTCCTCGAAGCTGACCTGGCACACCCAGTGCGAGCAGTACAGGCGCTCGACCCCACCCGACGACGCGCCGACGACCTGCACGCCCTTGATCATCTGACCCAGGCTCTTCTTGAGGACGCGATCGATCACGTCAGTTGAGCCGAGCCCGGAGCTGGTCGGCCGAGGCGCGAGCGGTCACCGATCCCTCGACGTCCCGGTCCGCGTAGCGGTCGAGCAGGTCGGCCGCCTCGCCGAAGCGACCCTCCGCCGCCAGTGACGCCGCGTACTTGCGGTGGTCGACCAGGCCGGCGTCCGGCAGGCCGACGCGCAGCGCGAGCACGCGCTGCAGCAGCGCGCGGTCGCTGCGCATCGTCGCCACCGTCTCCAGGTTGGCGAGCATGCGGGTGAGGATCGTCCGCTTGCCCACGGGTTCCAGGAACGTGTCGTCGAACACCGAGCCGGGGCCCTGCACGGCGTGGAAGCGCGCCGCGCAGCCCTCCCGGTCCAGCACCCGCCCCCGGGCGAACGGGTCGACGAAGACGTCGGGATCGACCTTGTCGCGGACGAGGAAGTGGCCGGGCATCGAGACGCCCCAGAGCGGCACGCCGATGCGGCGACCCACCTCGAGCATCACGACCGCCAGCGTGATGGGAATGCCGACCCTGCGCTCCAGCACGTCGTCGAGCCACGAGTTGGCGGGGTCGTAGTAGTCGTCGGGGTTGCCGCCGAAGCCGAGGTCCCGGAAGAGCAGCGCCCGCAGGCCGTCGAGCGTGGGTGGCTCGACCTGCTCGGCCAGCTCGTCCAGCGCGGCCAGCGACGCGGCGACGTCGACGTCCGCCTGCTCCTTCGTGGCGGCGGCGATGAGCAGGGCCGCCTCGTCGAGCGGGATGGCGGCGTCGTCGCCCTGCACGACTGCCGCGAACCGCTCGATCGCCTCCATGGAGGGTCACGGTAGCGACCGCTCTATCCTCCGCCGCATGTACCCCGGCGTCCACGCGCAGACGAACCCCGACAAGCCCGCCTACGTCATGGCCGGCTCCGGCGAGGCGGTCAGCTACCTCGAGCTGAACGATCGCTCCAACCAGCTGGCGAACCTGTTCCGCGCCGCCGGGCTGCAGCGGGGCGACGCGATCGCGCTCATGCTCGAGAACCATCCCCGCTACTTCGAGATCCTGTGGGCAGCCCAGCGCGCCGGGCTCTACTACACGGCGATCTCGTCGCGGCTGACGACCGGCGAGACCGAGTACATCATCAACGACTGCGCGGCGAAGGTGTTCATCACCTCCGACTACAAGCGCGACGTCGCGGTCGCGGTCGTCGGAGCGACGCCGAACGTGCAGGTGCGGCTCATGCTCGACGGCACCGCCGACGGCTACGAGTCGTACGAGGACGCGATCGCGCAGCACCCGACGACGCCCATCGCCGACGAGTCCGAGGGCGCCGACATGCTCTACAGCTCGGGCACCACCGGTCGCCCCAAGGGCGTGCGCGTCGCGCTTCCCGAGGGCGAGATGGGATCGGCGCCGGGCGTCTCGACCCTCGGCGTCATGCTCTACGGGTTCAGCGAGGACATGGTGTACCTGTCGCCGGCACCGCTGTACCACGCGGCGCCGCTGCGCTTCTCGATGGCGGTGCAGCGCGTCGGCGGCACCGTCGTCGTGATGGAGCACTTCGATCCGACGGAGTTCCTGCGCCTCGTCGAGCAGCACGGGGTCACGCACACCCAGGTCGTGCCGACGATGTTCGTGCGCATGCTGAAGCTGCCAGCGGAGGAGCGCGAGAAGTTCGACGTGTCCTCGCTGCAGACGGTCATCCACGCCGCCGCGCCGTGCCCCATCCCGGTGAAGCAGCAGATGATCGAGTGGTGGGGTCCGAAGATCTTCGAGTACTACGCCGGCACCGAGGGCAACGGCTTCTGTGCCATCACGTCGGACGAGTGGCTCGAGCACAAGGGGTCGGTCGGTCGCCCGCTGCTGGGCACGCTCCACATCGTCGGCGAGGACGGCGAGGAGGTCGGGCCCCGCGAGGAGGGCACGATCTACTTCGAGAGCGGCTCGACGTTCGAGTACCACAACGATCCGGAGAAGACGGCGTCGTCGCGTGACCCCAAGGGTCGCGGGTGGAGCACGCTCGGCGACGTCGGCTACGTCGACGAGGACGGCTACCTCTACCTGACCGACCGCAAGGCCTACATGATCATCTCCGGCGGGGTGAACATCTATCCGCAGGAGGCCGAGAACCTGCTCACGACCCACCCGAAGGTGCTCGACGTCGCCGTGATCGGCGTGCCCAACGAGGACTTCGGCGAAGAGGTCAAGGCGGTCGTGCAGCTGGTCGAGGGCGTCGACGCGTCACCGGAGCTCGAACGCGAGCTGATCGCGTTCTGTAAGACCGAGCTGGCCGACGTGAAGTGCCCGCGCAGCGTCGACTTCGTCAATGAGCTCCCTCGCCACCCCACCGGCAAGCTCTACAAGCGCCTCCTCCGCGACAAGTACTGGGAGGGCCACGGCTCCAAGCTCGTCTAGCGCGCTTCTCGGTACCTCATCCGACCACATCTGGCTCGCTGAGGTACCGAGAACGACGGGCTTGGTCGAGCTTCAGCGCGCGGCGGGCGTTGACGACGGCGAGGGCGGCAACCGCGCTGGTGAGCGCGGAGCCGAGGAACGACCAGCCGTAGCCCCACGCGTCGACGGCGAAGCCGAACAGCAGCGGGCCGAGCACGGCGCCGATGTAGGTGCCGGTCTGGGTGATGCCGGTCGCGGCGCCGGGGGCGCCCGGGTTGCTGCGCACGACCGCCAGGTTGAACAGACCGGGCCAGCCCCAGCCCAGGCAGTAGCCGGCCAGCCCGCCGACGACGATGAGCGCGGGCTCACCCGTCGCCAGCGCGACGTAGCCGAGCGTCCCGGCGCCGAGCATCACCGCGACCGTCACCAGGTGGCCGCCGCCCCTCCGGTCGGCGCGCGCCCCCGACACCATGCGCGTCGTGATGCCGGCCGCGCTGCACACGAACGCCAGCGAGCCAGCGCTCCCCTCGGCGATGCCGCTGTCCACCGCCGCGCTCACGAGGAACGAACCGATGGTGCCGGCGGCAGCGGCACCGAGCGCGGCGCCCGACCCCAGGAGCACGAGCGCGCTGAGCCGGGTGTCGTCGGCCGTGCGCCGCGCGCCGCGGCGGCGGACCTCGCCCGGCACCGCGCCCGGATCGCGCCACGCCAGCACGAGGGCGGCCACCGCGCAGCCGATGAACGCCCAGCGCCATCCCACGGTGAGGGCCACCGTCGGCACGGCCAGCCCACCGAGCAGCGTCGCCATGGGGATGGCGGACTGCTTGATGCCGAACGCCAGGCCCAGCCGGTCGGGCGGGACCCGCTGCGCGATGAGCAGGTTGGTGGCCGGCTGGGCGAGCGCGTTGGCGGCGCCACCGACGAACAGCGACGCCATCAGCAGCGGGAAGGTCCTGGCGCCGATGCCGATGAGCAGCAGGGCGAGACCGGCCAGCGCAGCCGCGGCGCGCGTCCCGGCCGCGGCGCCGAGACGTTCGGCGATCCGACCACCGGCCGCCGACAGGAGCGCGGCGGCACCGAAGAACGCGGCGACGGTGAGACCGAGCCCGCTCTCGTCGAAGCCGATGTCGGCGCGCATCTGCACGGCCAGCGCGCCGGTGAGGAACACCGGCAGGCTCCCGGCGGTCGCGACCGCGGCACCCGCCCACATCGTCGTGCGAACGGGGTCGCGCATGGGTGCATACTCCCAGCCGTGCCCCCGTCGGACTGGACATTCCTCGACCATCCCGGCGTGCTCGCGTTCAGCCACCGCGGCGGCGCCAGCGACTGGCCCGAGAACACGATGAAGGCGTTCGAGCAGGCGGTGTCGCTCGGGTACCGCTACGTCGAGACAGACGTGCACCTCACCGCCGACGGCGTCCTGCTGGCGTTTCACGACGACGTGCTCGATCGCGTCACCGATCGCACCGGCGTGATCAGCGAGCTGCCGTACGACGAGGTCGCCAAGGCACGCGTGGACGGCAAGGAGCCCATCCCCCGGCTGGAGGAGCTGCTGGCGGCGTGGCCCGGCCTGCGCGTCAACATCGACCCCAAACACGACGAATCGGTCGAACCGCTCGCCAGCGTCGTCAAGGCGCAGGGCGCCGTCGACCGCGTGTGCATCGGCTCGTTCAGCGACGAGCGGCTCGCTCGCATCCGTGACCTCGTGCCCGGCATCTGCACGTCGCTCGGCCCCATCGGCATCCTCAACCTCGGCCTCGCCGCCCAGGGCGGTGAGATCGATGACCTGCCGGCGCCGTGCGCCCAGGTGCCGACCCACTTCGGCGAGACCGAGGTCGTCACGCCCGCCTTCGTGGACGAGGCCCACCGCCGCGGCATCCAGATCCACGTCTGGACGATCGACGATGCCGACGAGATGGAGCGGCTGCTCGACCTCGGCGTCGACGGGATCATGACCGACCGCAACCAGGTGCTGAAGGACGTGTGCATCGCCCGCGGGGTCTGGTAGCCGGGTGGAGCTCCCCCTCACGCCGCTCGACCTGCTGCTGCGAGCGCGGCGGCTGTTCCCCAACCGGATCGGCGTCATCGACGGCGACCAGCAGTGGACGTACGCCGACTTCGCGATGCGCTGTGATCGCCAGGCGCACGCGCTGCGCTCGCTCGGGGTGCAGCCCGGCGATCGCGTCGCGTGGCTGTGCGGCAACACCCACGAGCTGCTGGAGGCGTACTTCGGCGTGCTGCTCGCTGGTGCCGTCCTGCTGCCGCTCAACATCCGGCTGGCGGCGGCCGAGCTCCGCTTCTGCGTCGACGACGCCGGTGCCCGCCTGCTGTTCCGCCATCCGGAGCAGCTCGACCTCGAGCTTGCTTCCCGCTCAGACGGCCGCTCGGGCCGGGAGATCCGCACGATCACGATCGGCGCGGAGTACGAGGCGCTGCTCGCCGCGCAGCCGGACTCGCCGTTCGTGCCTGAGCCGGTCGACGAGTCCGCTCCCGCCGAGCTGTTCTACACGAGCGGCACCACCGGCGACCCCAAGGGCGTGGTGCTCACCCACCGCAACCTGTACCTGCACGCCATCCACTCGGCGCTGACGAACGGCATCAGCGGCGACGACGTGATCCTCCACACGATCTCGCTGTTCCACGTCAACGGCTGGGGCACCCCGCACTACCTGACCGGTCTCGGCGGGGTGCACGTCCTGCTCCCCCGCTTCGACGCCGGCGAGGTGCTGCGCCTGACGCAGCAGCACGGCGTGACCCGTCTGTTCCTGGTGCCGACGATGGTGCAGTCGCTGCTGACGCACCCGTCGTTCGACTCGACCGACTTCTCGACGCTGCGCCAGATCTCCATCGGCGGCGCGCCGACGCCGCCGTCGATGCTGGCCGAGGCCGAGGACCGGTTCGGCTGCGAGGTCATCTGCGGCTACGGCATGACGGAGTCGTCACCCACGCTCACGCGCTCGCTCGACAAGCCGGGCGAGCCGAAGTCCCGGGCGCGGCGTGCCACCACTGGCCTGCCCATCCTCGGCGTCGACGCGCGCGTCCTGGACGACGACCACGTCGAGGTGCCGTGGGACGGCCAGACGCCCGGTGAGGTGTGCGCCCGCTCCAACCACGTGATGCAGGGCTACTGGAACCGGCCCGAGGAGACGGCGGACACGTTGCGCGAGGGATGGCTGCACACGGGCGACATCGCGGTGGTCGATCCCGACGGCTACCTGACCATCGTCGACCGCAAGAAGGACCTCATCGTCTCCGGCGGCGAGAACGTGTCGTCCGTCCAGGTCGAGAACGCGCTCGCCGCCCATCCCGCCGTCCTCGAGGTCGCCGTCGTCGGCATGGCCGACGAGCGCTGGGGTGAGGTGCCGCACGCGTTCGTCACGCTGCGAGCCGGTGCCGAGGCCACCGAGCGCGAGCTCATCGACTGGGTTCGGGAGCGACTGGCCCACTTCAAGGCCCCCAAGCGCGTGACGTTCCTCGACGAGCTGCCCAAGGGCGGCACCGGCAAGATCCTCAAGCAGGCGCTGCGAGCACGTTCGGGTTGAGGATGCCCCTCGGGTCGAGGGCCTGCTTGATGGCTCGCATGGCGGCCAGCTCGGCGTCGCTGCGGGCGAGGTGCAACCAGCGGTTCTTGGCCGTGCCGATGCCGTGCTCGGCGCTGATGCTGCCGCCCAGCATGGCCACCAGCCGGAACACGGCGTCGTCCACCGTCTCGTCGTCGGGATCGGGGCCAACGACGTTCACGTGGATGTTGCCGTCGCCCAGGTGGCCGAACAGGAACGTGCGATGCGGCGCCGTCACCCGAGGCACCTCGTCGCAGAAGGTCGCCAGCTGGGCGGCGGGCAGCGTCACGTCCATCTTGTGGGGGACGCCGACGCTGTTGATCGCCTCGGTGATCGACTCGCGGTAGTGCCAGAGGTCGTGGCGCCGCGTCTCGTCGTCAGCCACCACCGCATCTGCATCGAGGACGCCGAGGGCGTCGACCGACCCGGACCACTCGACCAGCAGGGACACCGGCGCGTCGACCGGCGACGGCAGGTCGAGCCACACCTCGGCGGCGTCGAGCGTGATGTGTCGGCGCAGGGTGGCAACGGCCTCGACGGCGGCGGCCACCGACCGCATGGCCACGATGGCCGTGACGATGTCGTGCGCCCGGGGCACCAGGCGCAGGCGTGCGGCGGTGACGATGCCGAGCGTGCCCTCCGAGCCACACAGCAGCGACGTCAGGTCGTAGCCGGTGTTGTCCTTGGTCAGCCCCGACAGCCTCCGCACGATCGAGCCGTCGGCCAGCACCGCCTCGACGCCCACGACGTTGGCGCGCATCGAGCCATGGCGGATGTGGTGGAGGCCGCCGGCGTTGGTGGCCACCATGCCGCCGATCGTCGCCGAGTCGCGCGCGGACAGGTCGACGCCGAAGGCCAGACCGGCCGCCTTCGCCGCGTCCTGCACGGCGCCGAGGGTGGCGCCGGCGCCGACGGTGACCTGCGCCGCCAGCGCGTCGACCGGCTCGATCGCCGACAGCCGCCGCAGCGAGAGGACGACCTCACCGCCGAGCGGCACCCCGCCGCCCACGAGTCCGGTGTTGCCGCCCTGCGGCACGATCCGCGTCTCGGCCTCGCTGCACGCCCGCACGACGGCCGCCACCTCGTCGACTGACCCTGGGCGCACCACGGCCGGCGTCGCGCCACGGAAGCGTCCCGTCCAATCGACCTCGTACCCGGCGCGCAGGTCGTCGTCGACCAGCACGTGCTGCGCGCCGACGATGGCGCGCAGCTGCTCGATCACCCGGGCATCCTCGCGCCGTAGCTCACGCGGCCAAGGGTACGGACAGCGCGTCGCACAGGATGCGGAGCGCGACGTCGAGCTCCGCATCGGTGATCGTGAGCGGGGGGATCAGCCGCAGCACCTGCGCCTCCGGTCCGCACGTCAGCACCAGCATCCCGGCGTCGAAGCACCGGGTGACGACGGCAGCTGCCGCGTCGTGGGACTCGAGCTCGACGGCCAGCATGAGGCCGACGCCGCGCACGTCGCGGATCGCCGGGTTCCGCACCGCCGACAGCACCTCGACGGCGTGCGCCCCGAGGGCGCGCACGCGCGGCAGGAGGGGCTCGACCACGTCGATCGTGGCCAGGGCGGCGGCGCACGAGACCGGGTTGCCGCCGAAGGTGGTGCCGTGGGCACCCGTTGGCCACCGATCGAGCACCGAGCGCGACGCGATGATCCCGGCCAGCGGGAGTCCCGAGGCGATGCCCTTGGCGAACAGCAGCACGTCGGGCGCGACGCCGTACGTCTCCGCCGCGAACCAGTGCCCGGTGCGGCCCATGCCGGATTGGACCTCGTCGAACACGAGCAGCACGTCGTTGGCGGTGCACCAGTCGCGCAGTGCCTGCAGCCAGGCCGGATCCGGCAGCACGTAGCCGCCCTCGCCCTGCACCGGCTCCACGATCACGCAGCCGACCCCGGTGGCGTCGGTCGGGAGCGCGCCCCACTCGACGGTGGTGACGCCGGCCAGCAGCGGCGCGTACCCGTCCTGGTACAGCGGCTTCGCCGTCGTGAGGGACGTCGCCGCGTACGTGCGACCGTGGAACGCGCGCCGGAAGGCGACGACACCGGATCGACCGGTGATGTGGCGGCTCAGCTTGAGCGCACCATCAACCGCCTCGGCGCCCGAGTTGCAGAAGAACACCTGGGCGTCGTCGAAGTACGGCACGAGCCCGCGCAGGCGCTCGGCGAGCAGCACCGTCGGCTGGTTGTGGGTGACGACCGAGGTGTGCAGCAGCGTGCGGGCCTGCGCCTCGATGGCCGCGACAACGTCGGGGTGGCAGTGCCCGGTGGCGGTGACGCCGATGCCCGACGTCAGGTCGAGCCAGCGCCGCCCGTCGACGTCGATGAGCCACGACCCCTCGCCGCGTTCGGCCACGATCTCGTGCACCCGCGGCAGCACCGACGCCAGGACCTCGTGATCACGCTCGAGCCAGGACATCACTCGCCTCCCATCGGGGGTCGGTTGTCGATCTGCGCCCGCTGCAGGCGACCCGAGTAGTCGACGTAGACGGTCTTCGTCTCGCTGAACTGCTCCAGGCCACGCATGCCGGCTTCCCGGTAGCCGTTGCCGGTGTGCTTGGTGCCGCCGAACGGGAGGTGGATCTCCGCGCCGATCGTCGGCGCGTTCACGTAGACGATGCCGGTGTCGATCTCGGCCACGGCCCGCAGCGCCCGGTTGATGTCCTGCGTGTAGACCGCCGCGCTCAGCCCGTACGCGGCGCCGTTCACCACGTCGACCGCGTCCTCCATCGACGACGCCTCGATGACCGCGAGCACCGGGCCGAAGACCTCCTCGCGCGCGATGTACGAGTCGCCAGCCACGCCGGTCAGCACCGTCGGCTGGAAGAACGTCCCGCCGTCGCAGCCATCGACGTCGTCGACCAGACCGCCGCCCGTGGCGACCGTGGCTCCGTCGGCCACCGCCTTGTCGACCATCGCCTGGATGCGCTCGGCGGAGCCACGGTGCACCACCGGTCCGACGTCCGTCGTGGGATCGGTCGGGTCACCGAGGCGCAGCGCGGCGGCGCGCTCGGCGATGCGCCCGACCAGCTCCTCGGCCACGTCGGGGTGCACGATCAGCCGCGACGTGGAGGTGCAGCGCTGGCCGGCCGTGCCGAACGCCCCGAACAGGGCGCCGTCGGCGGCGAGCTCGAGGTCGGCGTCCTCCAGGACGACCATGGCGTTCTTGCCGCCCAGCTCGAGCGACACGAGGCGAGGTCCGTTCTCCATGGCCGCCGCGGCCACGCGGCGTCCGGTGGGGACGGAGCCGGTGAAGGAGATCGCGCGCACCCCGGGATGCACCGTGAGGGCGGCCGCGGGCTCGGCGTGACCGTGTACGACCTGGATGAGGTCGGCCGGGATGCCGGCCTCGACGCAGGCGTCGACGAACGCCTCTGCGCAGGCCGGTGAGTGCTCCGACGGCTTGAGCACCATGGCGTTGCCGGCGAGCAGGGCCGGGAAGCACTTCCACGACGGGATGGCCACCGGGAAGTTCCACGGCGTGATCATCCCGACGACGCCGACCGGCTGCCGGGTCGTCCACGCCAGCTTGTCGGCCAGCTCCGACGGGTGGACGGTCCCCCACGCGTTGCGGGCCTGGCCGCCGACGAAGACGGCCATGTCGATGGCCTCCTGCACGTCGCCGCCGGCCTCGATGCGGATCTTGCCCACCTCGCGCGACACGAGGTCGGCCAGCTCGGCCTTGCGCGACGCCAGCACCGCACCGACGGCAGCGATGCGCTCGCCCCGCTCGGGCACCGGCACCCGGGCCCACGACTTCTGGGCCGTGATCGCCCGGGCCACGGCGGCATCCACGTGCGCGGCCGTCGCCTCGGGATACGTGCCGATGACCTCGGCCGGCCGTGTCGGGTTGGTGCTGGTGAACGTTTCAGACATCGCTCGTACTGTAACATCTGTTCCAATGCCGGTGACCGACCTCATCGCGGATGCCAGCGACCGCCTCTCCCCCGCCGAGCGGCGAGTCGCCGACGCGGTGGTGTCGGACCCGGCACGAGTCGCCTTCGGAACGGTGGCGTCGCTGGCCAGCGACGCCGGCGTCTCCGGCCCCACCGTCGTCCGCCTCGCCGCGAAGCTGGGCTACGACGGCTTCGCCTCCCTGCAGGACGACGTGCAGCGCGAGCTGGCCCGCCAGCTGCGTCCTGCCGCGGAGCGCATCCGCGCCGAACGGGCCACCGACGTGCTCGGCCGCACGCTGGACACCGAGGTGGCCAACGTGACCGCCACCCTCGAGCGCGCCGACCGGCGCACGTTCGACCGCTCCGCTGCGCTGCTGGCAGACCCCAGGCGTGCCGTCTGGGTCCTCGCCGGCGAGGCCACCGCTGGCATCGCGTCGACGATCGCGGCCAACCTCGACCTGCTCCGGGCCGACGTGGCCACGATCACCGGCACGCCGCTCGCCGTGGCGCGGCAGGTCGAGCGCGTCGAGCGGGGCGACGTCGTGTTGGTGCTCGAGGTCCGCCGCTACGAGCGCTGGGTCGTCGATGCGCTCGACACCGTGCGCGACCGCGCCGCGATCGTCGCCATCACCGACAGCGTCGTGGCGCCGGTGGCCGAGGGTGCCAAGGCCACGTTCGTCGTCGACGCCGCCGGCCCGGGCCCGTTCGACAGCCACGTGGCCACGCTGGCACTCGGCAATGCGCTGGTCGCCGAGGTGGCATCACGTCTCCGCCGCACGGCGACGCCGCGCCTCGACGCCGTCGAGCAGGCGACCGCCGAGCTACTTCTCGATTGAGACCTTGTACACCAAGGTCGCGTTCGCACAGAGCTTGTCGCTCGTCGCGCCCCTGACCTCGGCCCGGCAGAACACCATCGACCGCCCGCGCTGCTCGATCCAGCCCTCGCCGATCGCGTCCTCCTCGACCACGGCGCCGAGGTACTGCACGTTCATCGACACGGTGAGCATGCGCGGGCGCACGTCGTAGCCGGTGCCGATGGCCGGCACCACGACGGTGTCGATGAGCGTGGCGATGGCACCACCGTGCACGACGCCTGCTGGCTGGTTCAGCTCTGGCCGATACGGCAGCCGCATGCGGGCGTAGTCGGTCCGCAGCTCCTCGACCTCGAGCCCGACGACCTGCGGGAAGAACGTCTGCCCCGGCCACGAGCCGAAGTTGGTCCACTGCGCGAGCTTCTCCTCGGACAGCGGTGCGAACTGCTCTGCGATCATGGCTCCACAATGCCCGAACCCCTGGCCCCCTTCGCGACCGTGCACGCGCCCAACGGGATGGTGTGCTCGGTCGACCACCTCGCCAGCGAGGCCGGCATCGCCGTGATGCGCGCGGGCGGCACGGCCGCCGATGCCGCCGTGGCCACGAGCGCCGTGCTCGCGGTCACCACCCAGCACATGTGCGGCATGGGTGGTGACCTGTTCGCCATCGTCCACCACCGCGACGGCCCGCCCGAGGTGCTCAACGCGTCCGGGCGCGCCGGCAGCGGCGCCGATGCCGCCAAGCTGCGCGCCGAGGGCATGTCGACGATGCCGTTCCGGTCCCGGATCGAGAGCGTGCCGGTGCCCGGTTGCGTCGACGGGTGGTTGGCGCTGCACGAGCGCCACGGACGGCTGCCGCTGATCGACGTGCTGCGACCAGCCATCGACTACGCGAGGGACGGCTTCCCGGCCTCACCCACGCTGGCCGCCAGCGCGCAGACGATCCTGTCTCTCGAGGGCGCCGACGACTACGCCGCGCAGCCCATCCGCGCTGGCACGCGCATCCGTCGACCGCTCGTCGCCCAGGCGCTCGAGGACATCGCGAGCGGTGGCCGCGACGCCTGGTACCTCGGGGCGTTCGGCGAGGGACTGCTCGCCGTCGGACAGGGCGAGTACGTCGGGGCCGACCTCAGGCAGGTCAACGCCGACTGGGTGGAGCCGCTCGGCGTGCGTGCGTTCGGTCACGATCTCTGGACGGTGCCGCCCAACAGCCAGGGCTACCTCACGCTCGCCGGGTCGTGGATCGCCGACGGGCTCGACCTCCCCGACGACCCCGACGATCCGCTGTGGGCGCATCTGCTCATCGAGGCGGCGCGCCAGGCGGCGTTCGACCGCGTCGACGTGCTGCACGAGCACGCCGACGGCGCCGCGCTCGTCGCGCCAGAGCGACTCGCTCCTCGTCGCGCGGCCATCGATCCGAATGCGGCGGCCGAGCTGGGCGACGGCTATGCCGGCGGCGGCACCATCCACCTGGCGACCGCCGACCGCGATCGCATGGGCGTGTCGCTGATCCAATCGAACGCGTCCGGCTTCGGCGCCGGCATCGTCGTGCCCACGGTGCGCGTGTTCCTGCAGAACCGCGGCTACGGCTTCTCGCTCTCCGAGGGACATCCGGCTGAGTACGGACCGGGCAAGCGGCCACCGCACACGCTGAGCCCGGCCCTCGTCACGACGCCCGGCGGTCAGCTGGCGATGGTCATCGGCACGATGGGCGGCGACACCCAGCCCCAGATCCTCCTGCAGCTGCTCGCTCGCATCCTGCGCGTTGGTGAATCACCCGGCCGCGCCGTCGCCGCCGGGCGGTGGGGACTCACCGGCGGTGCGACCGGCTTCGACACGTGGTCAGCACGCGGCACGGTCACGGTCAACCTCGAGGGCCACGCGCCGCGTGCGTGGGCGGATGGCCTGCGCAGTCGGGGCCACGACGTCGTCACCACCAACGACTTCGATCACGGCTACGGCCACGCGCACGTCATCGCCGTGCACGACGACGTGCTCGCCGGCGCGTCGGACCCGCGACCGCGGACCGGTCGAGCGGCGACGTACTAGCCGAGGGACGCGGAAGCGCCCGGACCTCTCGGTCCGGGCGCTCGACGCGACCTGCAGCAGCTTCGTTGGTGCTGTGGTCCTCAGGCCACCGGGGGCAGCGGCCTTGCGTTCTCTGTGTGCGAGCTACGCAACCTTGCGCAGCGGGCTGTGGTGCCCGAGCGTCTCGTCGCGCATCGCGTGGTCGTGCGTGAGGTAGCCGAACGCCGCACGCCAGCAGGTGGTCATGCCAGCGACGCAGAGGCCGGTGATCCACACACCGATGTCACGGTCGTCGATGGCGGTCTGGAAGCCGTCGAACATGGACCAGTCGAGGGCGAGAACCGCGCCCAGGGAGACCACGAAGGTCACCAGCGACCGCATCCGATTGAGCATCGGAACGTTGTCGCCGAGGAAGTCCACCAGCTTCACGGTTGCCAGCGCCAGGAGGGCGACGATCGCAAACGTGTACATGGATTGCTCCTTTCGGGAACAGCCGCTCTGGCTGGACCCGAGAGATCAGACCGGGCGCGGATCCGCAGGTCACATGACGAGTTCCTGTCGCTGGTGTTGCTGATGTGACGGATGTTGTTACAGGAGCAGGTGGCTACCCAGGCGGGGACGAAAGGAGCAGACTGTGACCATGGAGCAGCCAGAGGCGGCCCCCGACCTCGTCGGCCGCACCTCGGCGCGCCTCCTCGCCGCCGGCATCGAGCGGCGCGACCGGCTCGAGGCGCTCCACCTCCTGGCCATCCTCGACGCCAGCATCGACACCACCGGACGGGTCCGTCGTCCGCTCGATGACCTGGCGGCCGAGTTCGAGCTGCCCCCCATGTCGGTCATGCGCTCGCTCGACCACCTCGAGCGTGCCGGTGCCGTGCAACGTGATGGAGGCGGCGTCCTCCTCCTCGGCAGCAGCGACCACGGACTCGGCGGTCTGCAGCTGGCTGACTTCCTCGACGACGTCCGCGCCTCCTTCGACGGCGACGTGCCGCGCCGCCGTCGGTCGACCTTCCTGGCGCGCAGCGGCGCTGCGCTCGTTGGCGCCGCCGCCATGATCGCCGTCCTCACGCTGGCGCCGAGCACGAGCGTGCAGACGCCGGTGGCGTCACGCGACGTGGCCGAGACGACCATCGCCGATCGACTCGACGACGCCGGCACCGCGAGTGCCCCCGGGACGATCGACCGCACGATCCGGCCGTCGACCACGATCGTCGCTCCCCTGTCGTCACCGGTGCTGGACACCGAGGTCGTGGCCGCCGCCTCGCCCACGACGACGTGTCCGGCGACGCCCACGACGACCGAGGCACCGAACCCGGCCGATCTCACGGACGCCACCGATGCTGACCTCGCCGCGTGCCTCGAGGCGAACGGCCTCGTCATCACGGGCGTCACCCTCGCCGGGCCGACCGTCGAGGAGCGGGCAGCCGCCGATCCGACGCCGAGCGCCGAGGAGCTCGCGCCCGTCGCCGTCGACGACGCCGCCGTCGCCGGCACTGCCGAGGACCTGCAGACGGCATCTGAACCGCCGACGACCGAGCCCGTAGCGCGCACGATCCGTTCGTAGATGTCCGTCGCGTGGTACGCCGCGTACGGCTCCAACACCGACGAGACACGCTTCCGGCACTACCTCGCCGGCTGCCAGCAACCGGCCGAACCAGCGGACAGCCGCCCGTACCTCCTCGATCTCCCGCTGTACTTCGCGGGCACGACATCGCGGCGCTGGGGTGACGGCGGCGTCGCGTTCACGAGCACCGAGCGCGACAGCACACCGAGCACCCTGGCGCGTGCCTGGCTGCTCCCGGTCGAGCGCATCGCCGAGATCGGAGCGCAGGAGAACGGCCTGCCGATCGAGCAGGCGCACCTCGACCTCGACGCCGTGCGAGCGGCCGGCGTCCACCGAGCGCACGCCGGCCGCTGGTACGACGGCTGGGTCGACTGCGGCGAGCTGGATGACCTCCCGGTCGTGACCATCACCGCCACCGAGCCCCGCACGCCTCGCAACGCGCCCAGCCGGGCATACGCCGAGGTCGTGGCCCGTGGTCTCCGGCTGACGCATGGGATGACACGGGAGGACGTGGCGATCTACCTGGCCGACCGCACGAACCTGCCGGTTGCCACGTTGATGGAGTGGCAGCGTGAAGGAGAGGGGTAAGCCGGGGCGAATGACTGACCTACTCATGCGGTCGGCGGATGGAGCGCGAGTCACGGTGGGTGCCCGGCTGATCGTGCTGGGTCGCCAAGGCGCGGGCAAGGGCACCCAGTGCGCCCGGCTCGCCACGCATCTCGGCATCCCGCACATCAGCACCGGCGATCTCTTCCGGGCCGCCATCGCCGCAGGGACCGACCTCGGCCGCCAGGCGCAGGCCTACGTCGACGCCGGGGCGCTGGTACCCGACGAGCTGGTCCTCGACCTCGTCGCCGCTCACCTCGGCGGCACCGAGGCGCGACGGTCGGGCTACCTGCTCGACGGCTTCCCCCGCACGCTGGCGCAGGGTCAGGCGCTGTTCGAGGTCCTCGGCGCCGGCGCCGCCGACCTCGC
>DASUCO010000286.1:0-3215 GCA_036275955.1 Acidimicrobiales bacterium | reverse complement strand
GCCCAACCGACCACGGTGTGCCCGACATGAAGGACGACGAGCGGCCCGAGCCGCCCTACACCGGTGACGAGCGGGCCACGCTCGTCGGGTTCCTCGACTTCCAGCGCGCCACGCTCGAGTGGAAGTGCGACGGGCTCTCCGACGAGCAGCTGCGCCAACGAGCCGTACCGACATCAGCGATGTCGCTGATCGGCCTCGTGCGACACCTCACGGACGTCGAGCAGAACTGGTTCCACATCTCGCTCGACGGCCAGCCACCGTCGTTGCACTACTGGCACCGCGGTCCCGACCTGAGCGACACGGACTGGGAGGTCGAGACGGCCGACGTCGCCGAGTCGTTCCGCGCCTGGCGTGCGGAGGTCGACCGCGCCCGCCGCATCGTTGCCACCAGCGAATCGCTCGACCGGAGCTTCACGCACCCCGAGAACGGTCTGGTCACCCTCCGATGGATCCTCAACCACATGATCGAGGAGTACGCGCGCCACAACGGGCACGCCGACCTCCTGCGCGAGGCCATCGACGGCGTCGTCGGCGAGTGAGCTGCCGTCGGCGACCGACGAGGACCGCAGTCGTCCAGTGGCGCATCGACTCCTCGTCGGGCGGCAGCCCTGCTTCGGCCGACGCGGCGTTGCGACACTCCAATAGGTTTCCCGCCGATGATGAAGCTGACGAGGTTGCACGGCGCGCCGATGTTCCTGACCGAAGTCGCCTGACCCGCTGCCATGTTCCTACCGGCGGGGGGCCACATCCTGAACGTCGTGCAGATGGGCGGCGGCGACCGCACACTGGTCGCCCACGGCGGCTGGGTCGGGAGCTGGGAGCTCTGGCAGGAGCCGTTCCAGCTCCTGCAGGACGGGTGGCGCTGCATCGGGTACGACCACCGTGGTTCAGGTGCCTCCACGGCCCCGCCGGATGCCATCAGCCCGGAGGCGCTCGTGGACGACCTGTTCACGGTGCTCGACGCGCTCGGCGTCGAGCGTTGTGTCCTCGCAGGCGAGTCCCTCGGCGCCCTGACGTGCGCGCTGGCCGTGCTGCGCGATCCGTCACGCTTCGAGGGACTCGTCATCGTCGACGGCGCGCCAGCCGCGTCGCGGGAGGCGATGGCGCCACTCATCGACGGACCCCGAACGGACTGGCCCGGGACCGTTCAGTGGTTCATCGACGCCTGTGTGCCCGAGCCTGACTCCGAGCACATCCGCCGGTGGGGCCGTCAGATCCTCCTGCGCGCCGATGCTGAGGCAGCAGCGAGGGTCATGGAGTGCCACGCCGAAGCGAACGTGTTCCCCGACTGGTCGAGCATCTCGGTGAAGACCCTGGTGCTCCACGGTGAGCTCGACGTCATCGTGCCGCTGTCGGCGGCGGAGATGGTGGCCGGCGCCGTGCCCGACGCCGAGCTCGTCGTGCTCCCGGGTGCCGGGCACGTCCCGACCATGACTCGCCCTGCGGCCGTCGTCGCCGAGATCGAGCGCGTCTGGCACTGAGGCACGAGCGACCCGACGATCACGGACCCACGTGACGACGGGATGCGACGGCCGCGCGCGACGGATCGGCGGCACGGCAAGGCGCTCCTAGGCTGCCGACCGTGGTCGGCGGATGGTGACGTCCCGCGAGGAGGACGAGCGCGCAGCGCAGCTCCGCGTGATGAAGCGGCGCGCGACAGGACTCCTGGTGCTCGTCGCGCTCTGCTTCGTCGGACTCACCACCTTGGCGGCGGACGAAGGTGGCTGGGCGGGGTACGCCCGTGCGGCCATCGAAGGGGCGATGGTGGGTGGGCTGGCCGACTGGTTCGCGGTCACCGCGCTCTTCCGACACCCGCTCGGAATCCCGATCCCGCACACCGCGATCATCAGGGAGCGCAAGAACCAGTTCGGAGCGACGCTGGGATCCTTCGTGCAGGAGAACTTCCTGTCATCCGCCGTCATCGGCGAGCGGGCCCGCGCCGCGAGGATCCCGCCGCGACTCGCTCGGTGGATGTGCGACCCGGACAACGCGGAGCGCGCGGCGAGGTACGCGAGCGAGACGCTCGTCGGACTGGCTGACGTCGTCCGCGACGAGGACGTCAACCGTCTGCTCTCGGAGGAGCTCGAGCGCGCCGTGCAGGCGATCCCCGTCGCGCCGCTCGCGGGACGCGTGCTGGAGTTCCTCACGCAGGAGGGCAGACACGACGAGGTGCTCGACGCCATGCTCGGCGGCGCTTCGCGCTTCCTCGACGAGAACCGCGACGACCTGCGACGGCGCTTCGAGCGCGAGTCGCCATGGTGGTTGCCGGGTGCCGTCGAGGACCGCATCTTCGAGCGGCTGCTCGATGGCGCCCGCGCCCTGCTGTCTGCCGTCGTCGCCGATCCGGAGCACGAGCTGCGCGCGCTGTTCGACCAGAAGCTCGCCGACCTCGCGACGAGGTTGCAGACCGACGAGTCGCTCCGGCGGCGGGGCGAGGAGATCAAGCGAGACCTGCTCGACCACCCCGCGCTCCGCGCCTGGGTCGGCGGCCTGTGGGGCGACGCCAAGGAGCTGCTGCGGGCCAAGGCGTCCTCGGCCGGCTCGCCGCTGCGGATGCGGCTGGCCGAGGGCGTCCGTGCCGCCGGCGCTCGTCTTGACGACGATCCAGCGCTGCAGGAGAAGCTCGAGCGGTTCATCGAGTCCGCCATCAGCTATCTCGCCGAGACGTACCGGGACGAGATCAGCGGGCTGATCACCGGCACCATCGCGCGGTGGGACCCGGAGGAGACCTCCCGCAAGCTGGAGCTGCTCCTCGGTCGCGACCTGCAGTTCATCCGGATCAACGGCACGGTGGTCGGCGGCCTCGCCGGCACGCTCATCTACGCGGTCGGCGAGGCGGTCAGCTGACGGTCAGCCCAACGGCGCACCCCATCCGCCGCCCCCTGGCGTGAGCATGCGCAGCACGTCACCGGCCTTCAGCTGCAGCGTGCACTTCGCCGGCACCCGCTCGGCGCGCGACTCGTCGCCGCCGGGCAGCAACCAGTTCTCGCCCGACGCGCCGGGCTCGCCGCCGCCGAGGCCCCATGGCTGCGTGTCCCGCCGCTCGGTGATGAGCGACACCGTCACGTCCTCGAGCATCAGGACGTCGCGCTCGATCCCCTCCCCGCCGGGCGCCGAGCCGGCGCCCCCGCTGCCCCGTCGCAGCGCGTAGCGGAGCACCCGCATCGGGAACGCCCGCTCGAACGCCTCGATCGGCGTGTTGCGGGTGTTCGTCA
>DASUCO010000285.1:0-7037 GCA_036275955.1 Acidimicrobiales bacterium | reverse complement strand
TCATGCAAACCCAAGCCCGCTGGCGCCGCGCCGCTTGACTCTTTTGGCCTGCATCCAACGCGTCCTGGCGCGTTGGATGCAGGCCAAAACCCTCAGGGGGTGCGGTAGCGGTCGGCGAGGGCGGTGCTCTCGCGGGCCAGGATGGTGACGTCGGCGCCGACCAGCACGAACGAGGCGCCGGCGTCGAGGTAACGACGGGCGGTGTCCTCGGCGAACGCGTTGACGCCGGCCGGCGTCCCGGCGGCGACGATGCGCTGGATGGCGTCGGTGACGCGGTCGACGACCTCGGGGTGGTCGGCCTGCCCCAGGTGGCCCATCGACGCGGCCAGGTCGGCCGGTCCGACGAAGATGCCGTCGACGCCGTCGACGCCGGCGATGGCCTCGATCTGGTCGAGGGCGATGGCCGTCTCCACCTGCACGAGCAGGGTGATGCCGCCGTCGGCGGTGTCCAGGTAGCCGGCGGCGCGCCCCCACCGGGCGGCGCGAGCGAACGCGCTGCCGACGCCGCGGATACCGGCCGGCGGGTAGCGCGTGGCGCGCACGAGCTCGGTCGCCTGCTCGGCGCTCGACACCATCGGGATCAGGAGCGCGGTGGCGCCGATGTCGAGGTACTGCTTGATGAGCGTGGCGTCGCCCATCGGCGGTCGCAGCACCGGCGTGATCGGGTACGGCGCCACCGCCTGCAGCTGCGCCTGCAGGGACGGGACGTCGTTGGGCGCGTGCTCGGCGTCCAGCAGCAGGAAGTCGAGCGAGGATCCGGCGCAGATCTCGGCGACGATGGGGCTGGCCGACGCCACCCACATGCCGATCAGCCGGTCCCGCGCCGCGAGGCGCTCGTTGAAGCCGGTCATGCGAACGTGCACCCGATCGAGCCGATCCCGCCGTAGTCGGCCCGCAGCATGTCGCCCTTGGCCACCGGCACGGCACGGATGAACGAGCCGGCCAGGACCACCTGGCCGGCCTCGAGCGTGACCCCCAGCGAGCCGAGTCGGTTGGCCAGCCACGCCACCGCGTTGGCCGGGTGGTCGAGCACGGCGGCCGACACGCCCGACTCGACGATCGTTCCGTTCTGGACCAGCAAGCCCGGCACCCAGCGCAGATCGATCTCGTCCGGCTTGATGCGCAGGTCGCCGAGCACGACCCCGGCGTCGGCCGCGTTGTCGCTGACGGTGTCCACGATCGTGCGCAGGTGCCCGGTCTCGGGGTCGCTCATCTGCACCCGAGCGTCGAGGATCTCCATGGCCGGCGTCACGTACGCGGTGGCGGCCAGCGCGTCCTCCGCCGTGCAGTCCTCGCCGCGGAGGTCGCGGTCGAGGACGAACGCCAGCTCGATCTCGATCCGCGGCTTGATGAAGCGATCGAAGGGCACATCGGCGCCGTCGTCGAAGCGCATGTCGTCGAGCAGGGCGCCGTGGTCGGGTTCGTCGATGCCGAGCGACTGCTGCATCACGGTCGACGTGAGGCCGACCTTGTGGCCGATCAGCCGCCGGCCCTCGGCCAGCTTGCGCTCGACCCACGCCCGCTGCACGGCGTACGCGTCGTCGACGGTCATGTCGGGGTGCTCGAGCGACAGCTGGCGCATCGGCGTCCGGGTCCGCTCCGCCTCGTGCAGCCGGTCGGCGAGGTCGGCGACGGTGGCGGCGTCGATCACCGCGGCGACTGCCCGTCGTCGGCCTTCACCACGGTGCCGGTGACGAACTCCGACGATGGCGAGACGAGGAACAGCAGGGTGCTGTCGAGCTGGGCCGGGTCGCCCAGGCGCTTCCGCGGAAACGCCTTGGTGATGTCGCCGACCCGCTCGAGCATCCCGTCCATCATCTCGGAGGAGAACGCGCCGGGCGCGATCGAGTTGACGTTGATGCCGAAGCGCGCCCACTCGACGGCGAGCGCCTCGGTCATGCGATTGATGGCGGCCTTGGTGATCGAGTACAGCGCGGCGCCGCCACCGGCGTAGCTGTGCGCACCCATCGAGGAGATGTTCACGATCTTGCCGCCCTCCTTGCGGGCCATCAGCCGGCGGGCGACCTCGCAGCTGAGGATGAAGGGACCGCGCAGGTTGGTGTCGAGCACGCGGTCGATGAGCTCGGTCGACATCTTGGCCGCGTACTGCGCGTCGGGGATCCCGGCGTTGTTCACCAGGATCGAGATCGGCCCGAGCTCGTGCTCCGCCCGATCCACTGCCGCGATGCACGCGTCGGCGTCCGTCACGTCGAGCGGGATCGGCACGCACGTCCCGCCGTCGGAGCGGATCTCGGCCGCCAGCTCGTCGAGTCGCTCGGCCCGCCGGCCGGTGACGGCCACGCTGGCACCAGCGGCGGCCAGCACCTTGGCGAACCGCCGTCCCAACCCCGACGTCGTGCCGGTCACGAAGGCGTTGGTGCCGGACAGGTCGATCGTGAAGTTGGGCAGCGGGTGCTCGGTGGTCATGGGGCGAACCTACGCCGGTACCGTCGGCCCATGACCGGCGACACCTCCGTCGTCCTCGTCGCCGGGTTCGGTGCTCCCTCGAGGTCACTGACCCCGCTGCGCGCTGCGCTCCAGCGCGCCGGCGCCGACGTCAGGGTGGCGCCCACCGGCCTCAACCTCGACTGCGGTGAGGCCACGGTTCGCCGGCTGGTCGAGCACGTCCGAGGCATCGGTCGGTCGATCACGCTCATCGGTCACAGCCGCGGCGGCCAGCTGGCCCGGGTCATCGCGGTGCGGCATCCCGAGCTGGTCGAGCGGCTGATCACGGTGGGAACGCCGTGGACGATCGGGCCGCCCGATCGTCCCGGCGTGGCCATGGGGACCGCCATGGTGCGCGGCCTGCGGAGGTTGGGCGTTCCAGTGATGGGCAGCATCGACTGCGCCGCCGGCGAGTGCTGCACCGACTACCGGCGCGACCTCACCGCGCCGCTGACGGTGCGGTGGGTGGCGGTGTGGTCCTCACGCGATCGCGTGGCCGGCGAGGACAGCCGTCCGCCGACCGACGCCGACGTCGTGCTCGACGTCGACGCCTCCCACCTCGGCCTGGTCCGCTCCGAAGCCGGCGTCGCCGCCATCCGCAGCGCGCTCAACCTGTAGCGCTAGCGGCCCTTCCAGACCGGGGCGCGCTTCTCGACGAACGCGGTCGCGCCCTCCTTGGCGTCCTCGCTGGCGAACACCGATGCCTGGCGCTCGCCGTGCACCTTCCACACCTCGTCGGCGGCCTGGAACGCGGCCATGCGGACGAGCTCCTTCGTCGCCTGCACGCCGAGCGGCCCGTTGGCGGCGATGCGCTCGGCCAGCGCGACCGCCTCGTCGACCACCTTGTCGGCCGGCACCACGCGGTTGATCAGGTTGAGCGCCAGCGCCTCCTCGACCGGGATGGGATCGCCGGTGAGCGTGAGCTCGAGCGCCTTGGCCAGCGGGATGCGGCGCGAGAGGAACATGCCGCCGCCAGCCGCGAACAGGCCCCGCTTCACCTCGGGCAGGCCCACCTGGCTGCCCTCGGCGGCCACGATCAGATCGCAGGCCAGCAGCAGCTCGAACCCGCCGGCCAGCGCCGTCGCGTTGGCGGCGCCGATCACCGGCACCGCGCACTGGCCCCGGCTCATGAACGGCCCGAAGCGGGCCATCCCCTTCTGCTCGTCCTCGGTGGGCGCCAGCCCACCGGCGGCGAAGGAGCGCAGGTCCATGCCAGCGCAGAAGGCGCGGTCGCCGGTGCCCGTGAGCACGATGGCGCGGATGTCGGGGTCGGACTCGGCCTCGATGATGCCGTTGCCGACACCGGCCATGACCGCCGCGTTCAGCGCGTTGCGCGCCTCGGGGCGGTTGATGCGGATCACGAGCACCGCACCGCGGCGCTCGGAGATCACCTCGGGTTCGTCAGCCATGGCGGCGCACCGTATGTCCTGGAGCCGGCGAGCGACGCACCGGTACCGTCCGGGCATGGCGATCATCACGACGGTGGCCGAGCTGGAGGCGCTCTACGACTCGCCGGTGGCGACGTCGCTGGCCAAGGAGGTCGACCACGTCACCGACCTCCACCGCGAGTACATCGACGCGTCGCCGTTCCTCGTCGTCGCCACGAGCGGGCCCGGCGGTCTCGACTGCTCACCGCGGGGCGATCCCGCCGGCTTCGTGCGGGTGGCCGACCAGCGCACGCTGCTGCTCCCCGACCGCCGCGGCAACAACCGGCTCGACACGCTCCGCAACCTGGTCGTCGACCCGCGCATCGCGCTGCTGTTCCTCGTGCCCGGCATCGGGGTGACGCTCCGGGTGAACGGCACCGCCGTCCTGTCCACCGACGACGAGCTGCGCGCCTCCTTCGCCATGGGCGACAAGCTGCCGGCGACCGTGATCGTGGTGACGACGACGTCGGTCTACACGCAGTGCCCGAAGGCGCTCATCCGCTCCAGGCTGTGGGACCCGGCCCAGCACCGCGACGCGTCGGAGCTGCCGACGGTCGGCCAGATCATGGAAGCGATCACCGCCGGCGAGGTCGACGGCGTCGAGTACGACGCCGCCTACCCCGAGCGCCTCCGCACCACGATCTACTAGCTGGCGAGCAGGTCCTTGTAGGACGGGTTCTCGTCGATGAACTCGGCCACGTACCAGCAGGACGGCACCACCGTGCGACCGGTGGGGCGGATGTCGTCCAGCGCTCCCTGCACCAGCACCGCCCCCAATCCCTGGCCCCGCCGGGCCGAGTCGATCACGGTGTGCGGCAGCACGACGGACCCGTCGCGCTCGACGTAGTCGGCGATGCCGGCCAGCTCACCGTCGACGTGCAGCTCGTAGCGGCCCGCATCCTCGTTCTTGGTGACCACGCAGCTCATGCCCGTCCCCTACCCCGGCGCCCACGCAGGAAGCCGAGCCGCAGCCGACGAACACCCTCGACGAGGGGGTCTCGACGGATGACGCGCGCACGGATCGCACTGCTGATGGCACTGCTCGCCGCCCTGCTGGCATCGCCAGCGGCCACGGCTCGCCAGAAGACGGGCACCGTCGAGCGGCGGACCATGCCGGCGGACGCGGTGTCCGAGGCCCGTGAGTACCTGCTGTTCCGCCCGGCCAAGCTGGCACCGCCACACGAGCGAGCCCTCGTGGTCTTCCTCCACGGCTGCACCCAGACCGCGACGAACGCCATGGACGGGACCGGCTGGAACGCGCTGGCCGATGAGCTGGGCTTCGTCATCGCCTATCCGGAGCAGAGCACCGGCGTCGACGGCAACGGCGCGCGGTGCTGGAACAGCGGACAGGCCCCGCTCTTCCCCCGCGGCCAGCACGAGCTCGAGACGATCGCGCGCATCACGCGGGCGGTGCGCGACGAGCACGCCGTCCCCGCCGGCCGGGTGTTCATCGCCGGCCTCTCCTCCGGTGGGCTGATGGCGGCCGCGATGGCGGCCACGTATCCCGACCTCTATGCGGCGATGGGCTCCGTCATCGCGTGTGGCTACCCCTGCGGCGACCCGACGGGCGTGGCCGCGCACGATCGCATGGGTGAGCACGCGCGCGTCGTCCCCGGCTTCTTCGTCGCCGGCACCGCCGACTACCTGATCAACCCGGCGATGAGCCAGGGCGGCATGCGTGGCTGGGTGGCGGCGAACGACCTCGCCGACGACGGCGCCCCGAACGGGTCCGTGTCGCCGACACCCGAGACCGAGCAGCGCGGGTTCGACCAGTCGGCAACGCCGGGCACCGACCTGTGCATCCGCAACTACAACAACCCGTGCCCGGCCGGCGCGCTCGGGTTGGCGGACTACCCGACCACCGTCGACCGCTTCCTCGCGACCGACGGCACCGTGGTGGTCGAGAGCTGGCTGCTGCACGGGTTGAGCCACAGCTACCCCGGCGGCGCCCGCGACACCGGCACCTACACCGATCCGCACGGGCCGAGCATCAACCGCCCGATGTACGAGTTCTTCCTGTCGCACGCCCGCTGACGGGGGGAACCGGGCGCACTGAACGATCGTTCGGTTACAGTCCGGCGCCATGGACACGGTGACCGACGACCTCGGCTTCGATCCCGACGAGCTCCGCGAGCGGTACCGCCGCGAGCGGGAGAAGCGCCTGCGCCCCGACGGCTCGGACCAGTACATCGAGATGAAGGGCAAGTGGGCCCACTACGTCGAGGACGACCCGTACGCCGACCCGACCTTCAGCCGCGACCCGATCACCGACGAGGTCGACGTCGTGATCGTCGGCGGCGGCTTCAGCGGGCTGCTCGCCAGCGCCCGGCTCATGGAGGCGGGCGTCGACGACTTTCGGGTGATCGAGGCCGGAGGCGACTTCGGCGGCACCTGGTACTGGAACCGCTACCCGGGTGCCCAGTGCGACATCGAGTCGTACTGCTACCTGCCGCTGCTCGAGGAGCTCGACTACATGCCGAAGGAGAAGTACTCCTTCGCGGCCGAGATCTACGAGCACAGCCAGCGCATCGGCAAGCACTACGGGCTCTACGACAAGACGTACTTCCAGACGCGCGTCCGCAGCGTCGACTGGGACGAGGGCATGAAGCGGTGGCGCATCTCGACCAACCGCGACGACGACATCAAGGCCCGCTTCGTGATCATGGCGCTCGGTCCGGCCAGCCGCCCGAAGCTGCCCGGCATCGAGGGCATCGACGAGTTCCAGGGCCACTCGTTCCACACGTCGCGCTGGGACTACCAGTACACCGGCGGCGACAGCGACGGCGGCATGACCGGCCTCAACGACAAGCGCGTCGCCATCATCGGCACCGGCGCCACCGCCATCCAGTGCGTCCCGCGCGTCGCCAAGGACGCCAAGCACCTCTACGTGTTCCAACGCACGCCCAGCTCGGTCGACCTGCGCGGCAACAAGCCGACCGATCCCGAGTGGTGGAAGTCGCTCGGCCCCGGCTGGCAGCGCGCCCGGCGCGACAACTTCGGCGCCATCGTCGCTGGCCAGCCCTTCGAGGAGGACCTCGTCAACGACGGCTGGACCGACATCTTCCGCAACGTGATGGCCATGCCGAAGTCGGACAAGCCGCTGTCGATCCAGGAGATCGGCCAGATCATGGAGCTGGCCGACTTCAAGAAGATGGAGACGATCCG
>DASUCO010000284.1:0-12774 GCA_036275955.1 Acidimicrobiales bacterium | reverse complement strand
CACGACGACGCCCGTCGGGAAGTGGCCCATCACCTGGCGGTACAGCGCTTGGTCGATCGCGTCCGGCATGGGCCGGACGGTACTCAATCTGTGATTGAGACAAGACCGTTGGCTCCGCCCGTACCAGGCAACGCTCCGCCTCGGCCTCGCTCAATCGAACGAGACGGTCAGACCTTCGTACGCAGCGAAGACCTCGTCGATGCAGGTCCCCGCCGCCCGCAGGCGGGCGTGGGCCAGCACCTTGTCGACCTCGGCGTCGTCGTGCGCCGGATCGTGATGGAACAGGGCCAGGCGCCGCGCGCCGGCCACGCGGGCGACGTGCACGGCGTAGTCGACGGTGCAGTGGCCCCAGTCGTTCTTCTTGCGCCACTCACCGGGCCAGTACTGGGCGTCGTGGATGAGCACGTCGACGCCCTCGGCCAGCTCGAGCACCGAGTCGGCGATGGTGACGCCCTCCTCCTCAGCGTGCGTCGGCGACTGGTGGTCGCTGATGTAGGCCACGGACACGCCGTCCCAGTCGATGCGGTACCCGTTCGTCTCGCCCACGTGAGGAACCGACCGCACGGTGACCTTGGCGTCGCCGATCGCCAGCTGGGTGTCGCTGAGGTCGTGGAAGTGGATGTCGCCCGGGAGCTGGCTGGCCATCACGGGGAAGAACGGCGGCCGCATGAACTCGTCGAAGGCGTCCTTGAGCGACACGCCGTTCGACTGCGTCGGCCCGTAGATGTCGAGCCGCGCACCGGGTGCCAGCGCGGGCACGAAGAACGGCAGGCCCTGCACGTGGTCCCAGTGGATGTGGGTGACGAGCGCGGTCCCGCGGAAGGTCCCATCGGTCGGCTGGGTCTCGCCGAACAGGCGGAGGCCGGTGCCGAGATCCAGGATGATCGGATCCTCGCCCGGGACCTCGAGCGCGACGCAGGCGGTGTTGCCTCCGTAGCGGCTGTTGGCCTCACACGGGCACGGGGTCGAGCCCCTGACGCCGAAGAACGAGATGCGCAGCGGTGATCCCCCTTGAGTGCAATGACGTTACCGCTGGGTGATCTTCGGCGAACCGGCGGCCCGGGTCTATGTGACAGGCGCCACAGCAACACTCGCGAGCGCGGCGGGGGCACCTCGTTGCTGCAGCATGACCTTCAGGTCGTGCGGTCGCGATGCGGCGGCCATGGCGGCGCGCAGGTCGATCTTGCCGGCCTCGAGCAGGCGGACCAGCGCCTGGTCGAACGTCTGCATGCCGTAGTACTCGCCGTCGGCGATGATCTCGTGCATCTCACCGGTGAGGCTGGGATCGAGGATGACCTGCTGGATGCGGCCGTTGGCCACCATGACCTCGAGGGCCGGCACGCGACCGGCGCCGTCGACGGTCGGCACCAGCCGCTGGCACACGGTGCCCTTGATGGAGCCGGCGAGCGCGACGCGGATCTGGTGCTGCTGGTGGGGCGGGAAGAAGTCGACGATGCGGTTCACCGTCTCGGCCGCGTCGATCGTGTGGAGCGTCGACAGCACGAGGTGACCGGTCTCCGCCGCGCTCAGGGCGGCAGCGACGGTCTCCTCGTCGCGCATCTCGCCAACGAGGATCACGTCGGGGTCCTGGCGCATGGCGGCGCGCATGGCGGTGGCGAAGTCGCCTGCATCGACGCCGATCTCGCGCTGGTTGATCGAGGCGAGGTGGTCCTCGTGCATGACCTCGATCGGGTCCTCGATCGTCACGATGTGGCACTCGCGGTGCTTGTTGATGTGGTCGATCATGGCCGCCAGCGTCGTGGTCTTGCCGCTGCCGGTCGGGCCCGTGACGAGCACCAGGCCGCGGTGCTCGAGTGCCATGCGACCGATGACGTCGGGCAGGCCGAGCTCGTCGAAGGTGGCCGTGGCCGAGCGCACGTGGCGGAAGATCATCGAGATGGTGCCGCGCTGGCGGAACGCGTTCACCCGGAAGCGGCCCAGACCCTCGACCATGTAGGCGAAGTCGGCGTCGTAGCCATCGGCGAACCGGGTCTGGGACTTGGGCGGCATGATCGCCTGCGCCATCGAGGACACGTCCTCCGCAGAGAGGTCGGATGCGTCCTCGATCCGGCGCAGCGTGCCGTTCGTCCGGATCCGCGGGGGCGAACCGGCCTTCACGTGGAGGTCGGAGCCACGGGCATCGACGAGCGAGCGCAGATGGGCATCGAGCTGGGCGTGCGGCACCTGGGGATGATCGGCCAGAGGGCGTTCTAGGTTGAGCCGGTGCCCAACGTGACCGTGAACGACGTCGACTTCGCGTACCTCGAGTGGGGCTCGGCGGGCGACCCGCTGGCCGTGCTGCTCCACGGGTTCCCCGACTCGGCCCACACCTGGCGGCACCTCGGACCGGAGCTGGCCGGGGCCGGGTTCCACGCCGTCGCGCCGTTCATGCGGGGGTACGCGCCCACATCGGTGCCGGCCGACGGTCGCTACCAGACGGGGATGCTGGCCATGGACGCCCTCGGGCTGCGGGAGGCGCTCGGAGGCGATGGTCGGTCCGTCCTCGTGGGTCACGACTGGGGGGCGGCGGCCACCTGGCTGGCGGCCGGACACGGCGGGGTGGACGCGTGGGCCAGGGTCGTGGGCATGGCGGTGCCGCCGGGCGGTGCCATGGGACTCGCCTTCACCCGGTACGAGCAGCTCAAGAAGAGCTGGTACATGTTCTTCTTCCAGCACGCGCTGAGCGACATGGTCGTGCCGATGAACGACCTGGCGTTCATCGACGGGCTGTGGGCCGACTGGTCACCCGGCTACGCGGCCGCCGAGGACCTCGCCCACGTCAAGGACTGCCTGCGCGACCCGGCCAACCTGGCCGCCGCCCTCGGCTACTACCGGGCGACGCTCTCGGGTGTCGGGGTCGACCCGTCGCTCGACGCGGTGCAGGGCGCCGGGGCGTCACCGCCGCCGCAGCCGGCGCTGTACCTGCACGGCAAGGACGACGGCTGCATCGGCGTCGCGGTGGCCGAGGGCTCGGGCGACTTCCTCGCCCCGACCGGCGGCCGCGCCGAGCTCGTCGCCGACGCCGGCCACTTCCTGCACCTCGAGCAGCCCGCCGCCGTCAACCGCCTCATCCTCGACTTCCTCGCCTCGTGACGGCGTTCTCGGTACCGCAGGGCGCCAGATGTGGTGTGCTGACGTACCGAGAACGGAGGTGGAGGGACGGGTGACGCTGCTTGCGGTGGTGAAGGCGGACTGCCCGACGTGTCAGCTGGTGGCGCCGCTGCTCGAGCGGCTGGACGTGGAGATCGTCAGCGAGGACGAGGACGCCGGGCTGGAGCGGAGCTGGCACCTGGGCATCGAGACGGTGCCGACGCTCATCCGCCTCGATGACGACGGCGCCGAGGTCGAGCGCATCGTCGGGTGGTCCCGTGAGCAGTGGGAGGCGTTCACCCACGTCTCGCCGCTCGGCGACGACCTCCCGCCGCACCGGCCGGGCTGCGGCAGCAAGACCCAGGACCCCGACAAGGTCGACGCGCTGAAGGTCCGCTTCGGCGGCAGCGTGCTGCGCAGCCGCCGGGTCGAGCTGGCCGAGCTGGAGGACGAGCACGAGGCGCTGTTCGAGCGGGGCTGGACCGATGGCCTCCCCGTCGTGCCGCCGACCGAGGCCCGCGTCATGCGCATGCTCGAGGGAACGACCCGGGCGCCGCACGAGATCGTCGCCATCGTCCCGCCGGATCTGGTCGAGTGCACGGTCGAGAAGGTCGCGATCAACGCGGTCATGGCCGGCTGCAAGCCCGAGTACCTCCCGGTGGTGCTGGCCGCCCTCGAGGGGGCGTGCACCGACACGTTCAACATCCATGGCCTGCTCGCCACCACGTGGTTCAGCGGACCGCTGCTGATCGTCGACGGCCCCATCACCGAGCGCATCGGCATGAACAGCGGCGGCAACGCCATGGGCCAGGGCAACCGGGCGAACGCGTCGATCGGACGCGCCCTGCAGCTCACCATCCGCAACGTCGGCGGCGGCAAGCCCGGCGGCATCGACCGGGCGACGCTCGGGTGGCCCGGCAAGTACACCTTCTGCTTCGCCGAGCGGACCGACACCAACCCGTGGGACACGCTGGCCGAGTCGCGGGGCGTGAGCGGTGACGCGGTCACCCTCTTCGCCGCCGGTGGCGTGCAGGGCGTGGTCGACCAGCTCAGCCGCGATCCCGAGAGCCTCACCCGCAGCTTCGCCGCCTGCCTGCGCGCCGTGGCCCACCCCAAGCTCGTCATCGGCTTCGATGCCGTGCTGGTGGTGACGCCTGAACACGCCCGCATCTACCGTGAGGCGGGCTGGGACCGGGCCCGCCTGCACGCCGAGCTCGACGCGCTCCTGCAGGTCGACGGCAAGGACGCCGTGCAGGGCGCGGGCGGCATCGCCGAGGGTCTCCCCACGCACCTGGAGGGCGTCACGCTGCCGAAGTTCCGAAAGGACGGCCTGCTGATCGCCCACGCCGGCGGCGGCGCCGGCCTCTTCTCCGCCATCATCTGCGGCTGGGCGAGTGGCGACGTGGGATCATCACCCGTGACCGTGGAGGTGAAGCCGTGACGAGGACGATCCTCGACCCGACCAGCGAGCTGGTCCCCGCCGGCATCCCGAAGGTCGACCGCCCGCCCAGCATCGACGGCCTGCGCGTCGGCCTGCTCGACATCACCAAGCCCCGCGGCAACGTCTTCCTCGACCGCCTGCAGGAGCTGCTCGAGGCGAAGGGCGCACAGGTCAGCCGCTTCGCGAAGCCGACGTTCACGAAGCCGGCGCCCGCCGACCTGCGCTACGAGATCTCGACGAAGTGCGACGTCGTGATCGAAGCACTCGCCGATTGAGGCTCGTGCACGTCGTGCAGTGTGCACGACATCGCTGATCTGGAGCGGCGGGGCGTCGTCGGTGCGTTCGTCGCGTCGACGGAGTTCATCGAGGCCGCCGACGCGCAGGCGCGCAGCCTCGGCGTCGAGCCAGCGTCGATCTTCGTGCCCCACCCGATCCAGGACCGCACCGACGACGAGATGCGCGCGCTCGCGGACGCCGCCGTCGAGGAGATCCTGTCCAAGGTGACGGCGCGCTGAGGGTCACCGTCATCCCGTTCCTCGACGACGGCAGCGACACCGTGGTCATCCCGGCGGACGGGTTTCCGAGCGGGACGGTCGTCGGCGACGAGCACGTCTTCGAGGCAGGGATGCGCGTCGCCATGGAGCAGGCGCACTTCCATGCCCAGCACGCGCACGTCGTGGAGGAGGCCGCCGACCACGTCCTGTTGTGGGCCGGCGGCGCCCGCTACACCGGCACCCGCCGATCGGGCAACCCGTCGTCGACGTGGACGACTTCGCCAGCAGGTGACATCGACGACGACCGCGTCGCGTGCGCGGAGGCTGCCCGCCGGTCGCTCAGTGCGGGGCAGTACCAGCACGACGTGAACCTCGTGCTCGACCGCGCCTATCTCCGCGCCGAGACCCCCGAGGGAGGCTCCGGGTTCGGGGGCACCGCCGAGGAGTGGCGCGATCGCCGGCACATGATCTCCGAGGCGATCGACCGCGACTGCACGTTCCTCGACGTCGGCTGCGCCAACGGGCACCTGATGGACAGCATCGTGCAGTGGTGCGCCGAGCGCGGCCTCGTCGTCGAGCCGTTCGGCGTCGACATCTCCCCCGCGCTCGTCCAACGAGCGCGCGAGCGACTGCCGCAGTGGTGGGACCACATCTGGGTCGGCGACGCGCTCACGTGGATGCCGCCCCGGCGCTTCGACGTCGTGCACGCGCTGTTCGACTTCGTGCCGGCCGATCACCGGCGGCCGATGGTCGACAACCTCCTCACCTGGGTCGAGCCCGGCGGCCGGCTGGTCCTGTCGCAGTACGGCGAGCTCGAGACGGCGCCGGCGATCGTCGAGCGCCTCGGGCTCGCCATCGACGGGACGACGTCGACGCCGACCTCGCGCGGCGGGCCGAGCGTCTGGCTCCTACGGAAGCCGGAGTAGGTCCTCCTCGGCGACCGCCAGGCCGTCTCGCACGAGGGTCTCGGCGACCCGCCCGGCCCGCAAGACATCGTCGGGCCAGCCCATCACCTCGGGCAGGTCGCCCATGGCGACCGGCCCGAGGCGCAGCGCGTCGACCAACCGGCCGCGGCCCTGCCGATCGGAGCCCTCGAACGCCGACTGCCCACCGCTGATGCCGGCCGAGCCGACCACCGGGTCGGGCGGCGAGAAGCCGGCCTGCGCCCACCGGCACTCGTGCACGATCGGGCACACGTCGCAGCGCGGCGACCGCTTCACGCACACCAGCGCGCCGAGGTCGAACACCGCCTGCCCCCAGGACCACCCCCGGCCTCGCGGGACGAGGGAGTCGGCCAGCACCTGCGCCTCGCGTCGCTCGAGCGCCCGGCCCGCCCCCGCTCGGGAGAGGAACCGTCCGGCGTTGGTGTCGACGAGGCCGATGTCGCGCTCGAACGCGAAGACGAGGATGGCGCGCGCCGTGTAGGGGCCGACGCCCGGCAGGGCGAGCAGCGCCTCGAGGTCGTCGGGCAGCGAGCCGCCGTGCCGCTCGACGACGGCGGTCGCGCACTGGTGCAGCCGCAGCGCGCGGCTGTTGTAGCCGAGCCCGGCCCACGCCCGCACCACGTCGCCCCCCGGTCGGGCCGCGCACGCGGCCGGCGTCGGGAACTCCTCGAGGAACGCCGGGAACCGCGTCTCCACGCGCGGCACCTGCGTCTGCTGCAGCATGGTCTCGCTGATCAGCACCGCCCACGGGTCGCGGGTGCGGCGCCAGGGCAGGTCACGCCCGTTGCGCTCCCACCAGCTCAGGAGCGCTTGCTGCACGTGAAGATCTGCGTGACGTACGGGTAGTCGAACGGCTCGTCGAGGGCGTCGACGATGGCCCGCACGTCGCGCGCCACCTGCTCGACCACGGCGTCGCCGGCGGCGGCGACGTAGCTCGTCGACGTCGCCCGGGCCACGACCGTGTCGGCGTTGACATCGCGCTGCGGGTTGTCGACCTCCGCCAGCTCGACCGGCGTGAACCCGCCGGCGGCAGCGATGACCGCGTACCAGTCCGTCACCATCTGGTACGCGCCCGGATCGTGGGCGTGGACGACCTTCGTCATCTCCGCCACCCACGGCACGCGGTTGTCGCGGTCGTTCCACACCAGCAGGAGCATGCCGCCGGGCTTGAGGACGCGCCGGATCTCGGCCAGCGCCCGAGGCGCGTCGAACCAGTGGAACGCCTGGGCGACCGTCACCGCGTCGACCGACTCGTCGCGCAGCGGGAGGTGCTCGGCGGTGCCGGCCACGGTCGGGGCGAACGTCGCCGCGATCGCCCGCATGGCGGCCACGGGCTCGACGGCGAGCACGTCGCCGCGCAACAGCCGCGTGAGCTTGCCGGTGCCGGCGGCGAGATCGACGATTCGACCGCTCGACGGCAGCGCGTCCAGCACGGCCGACGGGTACGACGGGCGGGCCTTCTCGTAGTCGGCGGCGCCCCGCTCGAACCCGCTCGACGCGGTGTCGTTGATCAATCGGCCCAGATCTCGTCGCCGTACGGACGGCCGCGCGCCGGCGCCGAGTCCTTGGCCCACACCATCAGCTTGCGCTTGAAGTAGCAGACCTCCTCGCCGCGCTGGTTGATGCCCTTGGTCTCCACGGTGACGATGCCGCGGTCGCCCTTGGACGTCGGCTGGGCGTCGAGCACCCGCGTCTCGGCGTAGATCGTGTCGCCGTGGTACGTCGGCTTGGCGTGCTTGAGCGACTCGACCTCGAGGTTGGCCACGCACGACCCGCTCACGTCGGGGACGCTCATCCCGAGCACCAGCGAGTAGACGAGGTTGCCCACGACCACGTTCTGGCCCTGCGGCGTCTCGTGCTCGGCGAACCACGCGTTCGTGTGCAGCGGGTGGTGGTTCATCGTGATCATGCAGAACAGGTGGTCGTCGTACTCGGTGATGGTCTTGCCCGGCCAGTGCTTGTAGATGTCGCCGGGGACGAAGTCCTCGAGGTAGCGGCCGAACGGGCGGTCGTGAACGGTCATGAACGAGACGGTACGCGGAGCCGGTGGAAGGCCCGAAGTTGGAGCGACTCGTACTCGAGGTCGAACGGCGTGTGCGCCCGCCGGTACCCGCTCTCCCACCGGAGCCGCTGGCGGACGAGCTGGCGCAGGTCGTGCTCGCCGATGCGCCGAGCCGGGCCGCCGGCGGCCCGGTAGGCATCGACGAACGTCAGCGCCGGGGCCAGGTCGCCGCCGTGCAGGCAATCCCCCCACTCCCACGCCGCCCACGCCAGCTCCCGCTCCGGCGGCCCCAGCAGCGCCTCGTCCCAGTCGATGAGGGCGGTGATGCGCCCGTCGTCGACGAGCACGTTGCCGGCGCAGAAGTCCCCGTGCAGCGCCATCGTCGACGGGTGGTCACGATCGAAGATCGCCAACCACGTGTCGAGGTCGTGGTCGTCCAGGTCGGGGGTCGGCGCCAGCGGCACGGCGAAGGCCGGGCGCGGTCGCCAGGTCACCCGTCCGAGGACCCGGTGCAGCCGCGCGAGGAGGTCGGCCGCCTGCAGGCGGACGTCATCATCCCGGTCGTCGGCCTTCGTGCCCTCGACGTACGGCCACAGCGTCACCGGCCGGTCGTCGATGCGCACCACCGTGCTGCCGTCCGGCCGCAGCAGCGGCGCCACCACCTCAGCGACGACATCGGCCGCGGCCAGCGCCACCTCGTTGGCCCACTCGAGCTCGTCGTCGGCCCGCCACGTGGGACCGACGCGCACCACGAGGTCACCGCATCGGAACGCGGCCGACTCCTCGCCGCCCGGGAGCCGAGCCGGCTCACGCCCCAGCTGCACGCCGAACGCCTCGTCGATCTCGTCGATGACGGAATCCACCAGCCGCACGGCCACGAGCATGGCAGTGTCCTCGGCCGTGTCCATCGCGATCGGCCCGGTCGGCCCGGATGACGCTGCAGGTCTGGCGGCTGCGGCCGCCATGCTCACCGCGTACTGGCGCGAGGTGCTCGGCCCCGACGAGCCCGACGTGCCCATCGAGGAGATGCAGCTCATGCTGCGCGCCGACAGCCCCCACATCGACGCCACGATCCTCCTGGCCCGTGATGGGAGCGACGTCGTCGGCTACGGGTTCATCGACATCCGCACCGGCGCCGGCAACGAGCACATGGCGTGGGCGCCCGACCTCTACGTCGCCCCCGACCGTCGACGCCGAGGCGTGGGGCGGGCACTGCTCGGCGAGATGACGGCCATCGCGCGCGCCGCCGACCGGTCGCTCCTCATCGGTGGCCGCAACGAGGGTCACGCAGCGGCCGAGGCGTTCGCCGCGGCGGTTGGTGCGAAGATCGGGAACACCGAGGTGCAGAACCGGGTCCCGACGTTGGCGCTCGACCGCGCGCTGCTCGAGTCGTGGAACGCGCCGCCGCCCGGGTACTCGCTCGTCACGTTCGACGACCGCTGCCCGGACGACCTGCTCGACGACGTCGTCGCCCTCAAGAACGTGATGAACGACGCGCCCAAGAGCGACGCGCTCGATGACTTCGTCCACACCGCGGCCCAGCGACGCCACGCCGAGGCCGAGCACGCCGCCAAGGGCGCACGCGAGTGGTTCGTCGCCGCGCGACACGACGAGACGGGAGAGCTCGCCGGCTACACCGAGATCATGGTGATGCCCTACAAGCCCTGGCACGTCGAGCAGGGCGACACCGCGGTGGCGCCGGCGCATCGCGGCCACGGCATCGGGCGGTGGCTGAAGGCGGTGAACGCGCTTCGCGTCCTCGACGAGTGGCCGAGCGCTCGGTGGATCGAGACCTGGAACGACGGCTCGAACCGGTGGATGCTCGCCATCAACACCGAGATGGGCTTCAGGCCGGTGGCGCGCTGGATCGACGCCGAGCTGCAGCTCTAGAGCTTGCGGAGCCGGACCTCGGTCACCCGGTGGTCGGCGCCCTTGTGCAGCACGAGGGTGGCGCGCTCGCGGGTGGGGAGGATGTTGTCGAGGAGGTTCGGCCCGTTGATGCCGGCCCAGATCGAGCGCGCCATGTCGATCGCCTCGTCCTCGGACAGCTCGGCGTACATGCGGAAGAACGAGCGCTCGTTGCGGAACACCGTCTCGCGCAGGGTCATGAAGCGATCGACGTACCACTGCACGATGTCCGCCTCGTCGGCGTCGACGTAGATCGAGAAGTCGAAGAAGTCCGACACGAAGAGACGCGATGCCCGCGACGGGTCGGTCGCCGTCTGCAGCACGTTGAGACCCTCGATGATCACCACGTCGGGCGAGCTGACGATCAGCTCCTCGTCGGTGATGTCGTAGATCTCGTGCGAGTAGATCGGCGCCCGCACCTCGGGTGTGCCGGCCTTGACGTCGGCCACGAACTGCACGAGGCGACGGACGTCGTAGCTCTCGGGGAACCCCTTGCGACCCATGAGCCCACGTGCCTCGAGCTCGGCGTTGGGGAACAGGAACCCGTCGGTCGTGACGAGGTCGACCACCGGGTGGTTGGGCCAGCGCGACAGCAGCGCCTGGAGGATGCGGGCGGTCGTGCTCTTGCCCACGGCGACCGATCCGGCGATGCCGATCACGTACGGCACCTTGGCGGCCGGCTGGCCGAGGAACGTGTCCGTCACCTGGTGCAGCTGCTGGGCGGCGGCGACGTAGAGGTTGAGGAGCCGCGACAGCGGCAGGTAGACCTCGACCACCTCGTCGAGCGACAGCTGCTCGTTGATGCCCTGCAGGTCGGCGACGTCGTGCTCGGACAGCGTGAGCGGCGTGGCGGCCCGGAGCGCGGCCCAGCCCTCGCGGTCGAAGGTGATGTAGGGCGAAAGTCCGGGTTCCAGAGGGGTCAGACGGTAGTGGCAAGGAGACGACAGCTCGCCGGGCGCACGCCGAAGGCCCCTCCCGGCGAGTGGGACGGGGGACGACGGCACGGGGTCCGCCGGGCAGCACTGTGACCTGAGGCATACGCATACGTAGGCGGACGACATCACGGCGAACACGTACCTCTACCGATGTGCGGCACCCCCTCCGCGGGTGATCCTGAGCACATCGAAAGGAGGACCCCGTGATGTCGATGTCCACGTTCAACCAGCTCCACGCCGACCGCACCGCTCGTCTCCAGGCCGAGCAGCGGCTGCTGCGGCGCCCGACGCTCCCCTCGTTCCGCTTCACCCGGAAGGAGCGGCGCCTGGCGACCGCCCGCGTGGCGCCCACCTGCTGATGGCAGGTCCTACCGTTCCGACCGTGCTTGTCTCACGGTCGGGGCTCAGCCCGGTGATGGTCGGGCGTGACGAGGAGCTTGCGGTCCTCCGCCGGTTGCTCGCCACGCCCGACCACGCCGGAGGCCCCGCCGTGGTGACGATCTCCGGCGACGCCGGCGTCGGCAAGAGCCGGCTGCTGCGCGAAGCGCTCCTCTCGGTCCATCCCGGCACGCTCGTGCTCGCCGGTCAGGCCGAGCAGGGCGACCTGGCTCGACCGTTCGAGGTCGCCCGCGACGCGCTCGAGGGCCGCCTCGAGCTCCCACTCGCGACCGACGAGGACCGGTCGCTCGACGACCTCCTGCGCGACGCCGTCGACGCCATCGTCGAGCTCGCTGCGGGCGCACCGCTCATCCTCGCCTTCGAGGACCTGCACTGGGCCGACGCCGAGAGCGTCGCCCTGTTCGGACGCCTGGCCGTGCGCGTCGACCTCGACGCCATCCTCATCGGCACGTTCCGGCCCGAGGACTTCGACCGGCGCCACCCGCTGGCCGGCCTGCTGGCCGATCTCGACCGTCAGCGGTCCGTGCACCACCTCGAGCTCCGCGGCCTGACACCCGACGACCTGGGCAGGATGATGCAGGTCGTCTACGGCCGGGTCGTGAGCCAGCGCGCCGTCGACGCGCTCCACCGGCGGACGCAGGGCAACCCGTTCTTCGTCGAGGAGCTGCTCGACCCGTCCTGCTGCCTCGACCCCGAGGAGCTGGCCACGGTGCCGCTGCCGTGGAACGTGGCCGAGGCGGTGCTCCGGCGCGTCGACACGCTCGACGACGACGTCCGCTGCGTGCTGGATGCGGCGGCCATCCTCGGGACCCGCATCTCCTTCGACCTGCTCGCCGCGGTGAGCGGGTTCGACGAGGGCGCGCTCATCCGCCACCTGCGCACGCTGGTGACGAGCGGACTGCTGGTGGAGGACGAGGCCGACGTCTTCACGTTCCGCCACGCCCTCACGCGTGAGGCGGTGGCCGAGGCCATGCTCGGCCGGGAGCGTCGCCGCCTCCACGAGCGAGCGCTCGACGAGCTGCGCGCCGTCGGCTCGACCGACCACGCCGCGCTCGCCCACCACGCCGTGGGCGCCCACCGCTTCGACGAGGTGGTCGAGATCGCCCGCGAGGGCGCCGCCCGCTACTGGCGCGAGTCGGCACCCACCCAGGCACTGCACCTGGCCGAGATGGGGCTGGCGGAGGCGCCAGAGGACCGGAAGCTGCTCGAGATCGCCGCACTCGCCGCGTTCGAGGTCGCGCTGGCCGAGGAGGCGCAGCGCCACGCCGAGGCCTGGCACGCACTCGCCGTGAAGGACGGCGACGTGGCGGCCGAGTCAGCCGCGCTGCGGCAGCTGGCGATCATCTCGTGGTACCGCAACGACGTCCCCAGGTACCGCGCCCTCGTCGAGCAGGCCCTTGAGCGGGCGGAGACGCTCGGCCCCTCCGAGGAGCGGTGCTGGGCGCTCGCCTACAAGTCGCAGATGGAGATGCTGCTGCGGCCGTCGAGCGCGCTGCGCCAGCCGTCGGAGACGCTGGCCGACGTCATCGAGTGGTCGACGCGCGCGCTGGAGGCCATCGAC
>DASUCO010000283.1:0-9646 GCA_036275955.1 Acidimicrobiales bacterium | reverse complement strand
TCCGTCCCACCAGGCCGACATCGAGCAGTACGGCATCAAGCCGTTCTCGCTGGTGATCGCCAACCTCTACCCGTTCGGCTCCGACCCCGCCGACTTCCAGCATGGCGCCGGCAGCGGAGAGGACCTCATCGACATCGGCGGACCGGCCATGACCCGGGCGGCGGCCAAGAACCACGCCCACGTCGGCATCGTGGTGGATCCCACCGACTACGAGCCGGTGCTCGACGAGCTGCGCTCGAGCGGCGAGCTGTCGGCTGCGACCCGCCGCTCACTGGCCCGCAAGGCGTTCGCGTCGACCGCGGCGTACGACGCCGCCGTCGTGACGTGGTTCGACGCCGATTCCGAGGAGGCGCTGCCGCCGACGATCCACCTGGCGCTCGAGCGGGTGCAGGAGCTGCGCTACGGGGAGAACCCGCACCAGACGGGCGCCCGCTACAAGACGATGCGCACGCACTCGTGGTGGGACGACGTCGAGCAGCACTTCGGGCTGGCGCTCTCGTACCTCAACATCTACGACGCCGACGCCGCGTGGGCGATGGCGAACGACATGGGTGACGAGCCGTGCGTGGCGATCATCAAGCACGCCAACCCGTCGGGCATCTCGGTGAACGCGTCGCTGGCCGAGGCCTACCAGCGGGCACTCGAGTGCGACGAGCGGTCGGCGTTCGGCGGCATCGTCGCCCTCAACCGCGTCGTCGACGAGGAGACCGTCGCCCGCATGGTCGCTGGCCCCCAAGCCGACATCGTGATCGCTCCCGGCTATGCCAACGAGGGCGTGCTCGACGCGCTGCGCAAGAAGCGCAGGAACACGCGCGTGCTGACGGCGCCGCCGCCCGACGTCGAGCCGCTGCAGCTGCGCCAGATCAACGGCGGGTTCCTGGTGCAGGACGCCCACCACTTCCCGTCGACCCGGGAGGACTGGCGCGTGGTGACGAAGCGCCAGCCGACCGAGGAGGAGTGGCGCGACGCCATCTTCGCCATGCGCGTCGGTGGCTGGGTGAAGTCGAACGCCATCGTGCTGGCCAAGGACGGCACCGCGTGGGGCATCGGTGCCGGCCAGCAGAACCGCCTCGAGTCGGGCCAGCTGGCGCTGGCCAAGGCCGCCGGTCGGGCCAAGGGCGGTGCGTGCGCCAGTGATGCGTTCTACCCGTTCCCCGATGGCATCGATGTCGCCGCCGAGGCCGGCGTCGCCGTCGTGATCCAGCCCGGCGGTGGTCAGAACGATCAAGCGGTCATCGACCACGCCGACGAGCTCGGCCTCGCCATGGTCTTCACCGGCGAGCGCCACTTCTTGCACTGATGGCCAACGAGCACGTCATCCTCATGCCGGGCGGACCGGTGGCCGACGCGGTGCTGGCCGACGTCGCCGTGCGCGTCAGCACGCTGCGAGCCAAGGGCAAGGCCGTCGGTCTCGGCACCATCCTCGTGGGCGACGACGCGCCCAGTGCCAGCTACGTGGCCAAGAAGCACAAGACGTCCGAGGCCCACGGCATCGACTCGCACCACATCCACCTGCCAGCCACGGCCACCGCGGTCGAGATCCACGCCGCCGTTGCCCGCTTCAACGAGGACCCGGCGGTCGACGGCTACCTGGTGCAGACCCCGCTGCCGGACCGTGAGATGGAGGGCGCCGTCCTCGAGGCGATCGACCCCGACAAGGACGCCGACGGCATGCACCCGATGAACATCGGTCGCCTGGCCCACGGCATCGACGGGCCGGTGCCGTGCACGCCGGCCGGCATCGTGGCGATGCTGCAGCACTACGACATCCCCGTCGAGGGACGCCACGTCGTCGTGGTCGGTCGCGGGCCCACGCTGGGTCGGCCGCTGTCGCTGCTGCTGTCGCTCAAGCGCCCCGGTGGCAACGCCGCGGTGACGACGGTCCACACCGGCGTGCCCAACATCGCCGACTACACGCGCCAGGCGGACGTCCTCATCGGCGCCGCGGGCGTGCCCGGCATCATCCAGCCGGACATGGTCAAGCCAGGTGCGGTGGTCATCAACGGGGGCTTGAGCTTCCGCGGCAAGAAGGAGAAGCCGATCGTCATGCCCGACGTCGACGAGGCGTGCGAGGACGTCGCCGGCTGGATCACGCCACGCCTCGGCGGTGTCGGTGTGACGACGGTGGCCATGCTCCTGCAGAACACGGTGATGCTCGCCGAGCAGCGCGCCGGCGGTTGATGGCGGGGCCGTTCCTGCTGGCGATCGACGGTCGCAGCTCGAGCGGCAAGAGCACCCTCGCCGCCCAGGTGGTGGCGGCAGTACCGGGTGCGGCGGTGGTCCACACCGACGACATCGCCTGGTACCACGCCGTGCTCGACTGGGACCACCTGCTCCGGGAGCACGTCATCGCGCCCCTGCGCGACGGGCGGGACGTCGACTACCGGCCGCCGGGGTGGGCCGCGCGCGAACGGCCGGGCTCGGTCGTCGTGCCCGCGTCTGCGCCGGTGGTCGTGATCGAGGGCGTGGGCGCCGGCCGCGCGTCGCTGGCCGCGCTCGTCGATGCGGTGGTCTGGGTGGAGACGCCGCTGGAGGAGACGCAGGCCCGCGACGCGGTGCGGATGGCGGGGGGCGAGACGACCCTCGAGAACTACGAGCTCTGGATGGCCGAGGAGCTCCCGTTCCACGAGGCGGAGCGCATCTGGGAGCGGGCCGACGTGGTCGTCGACGGCACGCAGCCGGGCGGGATCGATGCGGTGCTGGCGCTGTTGCCAACGGCATGACCGTCCGCGGCCGCATCGCCTTCTGGCGCGGGGTGCGGGTCTCCTAGCATCGTCGGGTGCCGAAGATCGCCGAGCTGCTGCGGGCGAAGCGGACGCTGTCGTTCGAGTTCAGCCCGCCCCGTGACGAGAACGCCGAGCGGCAGCTCTACAAGACGCTGCTCACGCTCGAGAAGCTGGCGCCGGACTTCACGTCGGTCACCTACGGCGCGCTCGGTTCCACCAAGGACAAGACCCGAGAGATCGTCGAGCACATCCACCACGACACGTCGATGCCGGTGATGCCCCACCTGACCTGCGTCGGGCACACGCGAGCGCAGATCGCCGAGATCGTCGGCGACTACCGCGACATGGGGATCGAGAACCTGCTGTGCCTCGGCGGCGACCCGCCGGTCGACGGGCATCCCATCGCCGACGACTTCCACTACGCCACCGAGCTGATCGAGGCGGCGCGCGAGCTGGGTGACTTCTCGATCGGCGTCGCCGCGTTCCCCGAGATGCACCCGCGATCGCCCGATCGGGAGACCGACCGCCGGCACCTGGCCGCGAAGCTGCGCATGGCGGACTTCGGCATCACCCAGTTCGGTTTCGTCGCCGACCACTACCTGCGCATGGTCGACGAGCTGGCTGCGCTCGGCGTCGACACGCCGGTGATCCCGAGCGTGATGCTGTTCCGCAACGTGGAGGGCTGCCGCCGCATGTCGCAGCTGAACCGGACGACCATCCCGGCCGCGCTCGACGCCGCACTCGATCGCGTCGACGGCGACGCCACCGAGGTGCGCAAGCTCGCGGTCGAGTGGGGGACGGAGCTCGCGAGGACGCTGCTGGACGCCGGTGTGCCGGGCATCCACTTCTACACGTTGGGCGCCAGCCGGGCGACGCTCGACGTCTACGCCAACCTCGGCCTGCCCGGCGCGATGAGTTCCGCCCCGTCGTAGCGTCCTACGGGCATGGCAACCACCTTCCTTCCGTACCTGTTCTTCAGCGGCGACTGCCACCAGGCGTTCGCCCGCTATCACGAGATCTTCGGCGGCGAGCTCACCGTGCTGCGCAACGGCGATCTGCCCGAGAGCGACCGGATGCCGGGCGGCGCCGAGGACTTCGTCATGCACGCGGCGATCGTGCTGCCCGGCGGCGGCGTGCTGATGGGCTCGGACGACCCCAGCGGCACCGGTGGCCCGAAGGTCGGCGTCTCGGTGAACGTGTCGCTCGACGACGAGGCCGAGACCAAGCGGGTCTTCGACGCGCTGGCCGACGGGGGCACCGTCGACATGCCGCTCGAGCCCACGTTCTTCGCCCCGCTCTTCGGCGGCCTCACCGACCGCTTCGGCGTGAGCTGGCTCGTCGGCGCCGACGCCGGACAGCCCGCTTAGCTCATCGCCTTCTGCAGGTTCTGGTCGAGGGCATCCAAGAAGTCCTCGGTGGTGAGCCACTCGGCGCCACCGGGGACGAGCAGCGCGAGGTCCTTCGTCATCTGACCGCCCTCGACGGTCGACACGCAGACCTGCTCCAGGGTCTTGGCGAAGCGGTCGACGTCCGGCGTGCCGTCGAGCTTGGCCCGGAACGACAGGCCCTGGGTCCAGGCGAAGATCGACGCGATCGGGTTGGTCGACGTCTTGTTGCCGTTCTGGTGCTCGCGGTAGTGGCGGGTGACGGTGCCGTGCGCCGCCTCGGCCTCGCACGTCTTGCCGTCGGGCGTGAGCAGCACCGACGTCATGAGGCCGAGCGAGCCGAAGCCCTGGGCCACGGTGTCGGACTGGACGTCACCGTCGTAGTTCTTGCACGCCCACACGTAGCCGCCTTCCCACTTCATGGCCTGGGCGACCATGTCGTCGATGAGGCGGTGCTCGTAGGTGATGCCGGCCTTGTCGAACTCGGCCTTGAACTCGGTCTCGAACACCTCGGCGAACAGGTCCTTGAAGCGGCCGTCGTACGCCTTGAGGATCGTGTTCTTCGTCGACAGGTAGAGCGGGAACTGCCGGCTCAGCGCGTAGCGCATGGACGCGCGAGCGAAGTCACGGATCGAGTCGTCGAAGTTGAACATGCCCATGGCGACGCCGCCGCCGGTGAACTTCGCCACCTCCATCTCGATCGGCGAGCCGCCGTCCTCGGGCACGTAGGAGATCGTCACCGTGCCGGGGCCCGGCACCACGAAGTCGCTGGCCTTGTACTGATCGGCGTGGGCGTGACGGCCGATGATGATCGGCTTCGTCCACCCTGGCACCAGGCGCGGGATGTTGGAGCAGATGATCGGCTCCCGGAAGATGACGCCCCCGAGGATGTTGCGGATCGTCCCGTTGGGCGACTTCCACATCTTCTTCAGGCCGAACTCGGTGACGCGCTCCTCGTCCGGGGTGATCGTGGCGCACTTCACGCCGACGCCGTGTTGCTTGATGGCGTTGGCGGCGTCGACCGTGACCTGGTCGTCGGTCTCGTCCCGGTACTCGATCCCGAGGTCGTAGTAGAGGAGCTCGACGTCGAGGTACGGGAGGATCAGCTTGTCCTTGATGAACGCCCAGATGATGCGCGTCATCTCGTCCCCGTCGAGCTCGACGACCGGGTTCTGCACCTTGATCTTCGACATGCGCCGAACCCTACCTAGCCCTCCGCCGCGGCCTTGATCCGCTCGAGCGTGCGCTGCATGCCCGCCGCGTTGTGGCGGGCGCGGTCCTTCACGCCGGTGGCCAGCCGCTGGAGGAGGCGAACCGGGAGCGGGTAGCTGCGGAAGCCCTCCATGGACTCGGTGACGTCCGTGCCCGACCCCGACGGCTCGAACCGGTACGTCCAGCGCGACGAGGGGGCGCCACCGGAGTGCACGGTGAAGGTCAGCTCGCGGCCGGGGTCGGCAACGTCGACGTGGCAGCGCGTCTTCCACGTCACCCGTCGAGCGCGGTTGGTCCCCTCGAACCACGCGCCGGCGACGGGACCGGTGGCGCCGTCGACCCACTCGGCGGAGATCGTCTCCGGGCTCCACTCGCCCATGCGGGTGACGTCGCTGACGAGCACGTACACCGGCTCCGGCGGCGCGTCGATGTGGATGCGGGCCTCGGCCGTGACCGTCACGACTCGGCGGCGGCCTTGATGCGGGCGAGCGTCTGCTCCATGCCCCGCTGGAGTCCCTCGACGCGGCGACCCGGCATCAGGCGCACGATGAGCCCGACGTTCTCGTGCCACGACTCGGTCAGGTCGGTGCCGCCGCTCGCTGACGACTGCATGACGAACGACCACGTCGTGAGCCGGCCCTTGCCGAAGAACGTCGTCGTGAAGGTGAGCTCCTTGCCGCGATCGGCGACGTCGATGACCGGGTCGGTGAACCAGCGGACCGGTCCCGCCTTGTTCCACCCCCGGAAGCGGGCGCCGGCGACGGCCGCCGTGGCGCCGCCGAGCCACTCCGCCTTGTACGTCTCCGGCGACCACTCGCTCATGCGTGTGATGTCGGACACGAGGTCGTAGACCGCCTCCGGACTCGCGTCGATGTGGACGGTTGCCGTGCCTGTTCCAGCCATGGCCGGAGGCTAGGACTCAGTCGACGTACCCGTCCCCGTCGCCCATGGGCGGTTCGTCGGTGAGGTGCATGGCGGCCTCCTCGGCCGGCTGCATCTCGCCCTGGTCCTGCGGGGCGCGGTCGACGCCGCTGGGATCGTCCTCCCGGTCCTCCATGGCGACGGCGTCGGCCTCGTCGTCGATGCCGGCCTCGTCACCGGGGTCGACGAGCTGTCCGAGGTCCCCGTCACGGTCGGGCTGCTCCTCGTCGAAGAGCACGTCCTCGTCGAGGGATTCCGAGAAGTTCGCGTCGCTCATGCCTCCGTCGTACCCCTCGGCGGCTGGGCGGAACAGGGACTTCTGACGGTAGTGTCACCGACGAAACCAGTCTCTGGAGGGGATGCGGATGGGCAGCACGGACAAGATCTACATCGACGGCGCATGGGTGGCGTCGAAGGGCACGAAGACCATCGACGTCTTCGACTCGACCGATGGCTCGGTCATCGGGAGCATCCCGGAGGGCACCGCCGACGACGTCGACGCCGCGGCGAAGGCGGCACGTGCCGCGTTCGACGCCTGGTCGCAGACGTCGCCCGAGGAGCGGGGCAAGTACATGACCCGCATCGGTGAGGGCCTCGCCGCCCGGATGGACGAGATCGCCACCATCGTCACCCGCGAGGCGGGCATGCCGAAGTGGCTGAGCCAGATCGTGCAGGCCGGCCTGCCGATCAACTCGTTCAACACCGCCGGCCAGCTGGCCGAGACCTACGAGTACGAGAGCACGGTCGGCAACAGCCTCGTCGTGCGCGAGCCGGTCGGCGTCGTCGGCTGCATCACGCCGTGGAACTACCCGCTGCACCAGATCGCGGCCAAGGTCGCGTACGCCATGGCCGCCGGCTGCACCGTCGTGCTGAAGCCGTCGGAGATCGCGCCGCTCGATGCGTACATCCTCACTGAGGTCATCAACGACGTCGGCCTGCCGGCCGGCGTGTTCAACCTCGTGACCGGCACCGGCCCGGAGGTGGGCGAGGCGATCGCCGCCCACCCCGACATCGACATGGTGTCGTTCACCGGCTCGACCCGCGCCGGCAAGCGCGTGGCCGAGGTGGCGTCGCAGACGCTCAAGCGCGTGGCGCTCGAGCTCGGCGGCAAGTCGGCCAACATCATCCTCGACGACCTCGACGACGAGGGCTTCGAGAAGTGGGTCCGTGACGGTGTCGGCAAGGCCTACCTGAACCAGGGCCAGACGTGCACCGCGCTCACCCGCATGCTCGTGCCGAACAGCCGCATGGCCGACGCCGAGCGCATCGCCGCCGACGAGGTGGCCACGAAGTTCCAGCCGAAGGATCCCTTCGCCGACTTCGCCATGATGGGCCCGCTGTCGTCGCGTGCGCAGGTCGAGCGCGTCACCAGCTACATCCAGAAGGGCATCGACGAGGGCGCCAACCTCGTCATCGGCGGCACTGAGAAGCCGGCCGACGTGAACCCGGACGGCTACTTCGTGCAGCCCACGGTCTTCAGCCAGGTGCGCAACGACATGACCATCGCCCAGGAGGAGATCTTCGGGCCGGTGCTGTCGATCATCGGCTACGAGGACGAGGAGGATGCGATCCGCATCGCCAACGACAGCCTCTACGGCCTGTCCGGCGGCGTGCAGGGCGCGGACCCCGAGCGTGCGAAGAAGGTCGCCCGCCGCATCCGCACCGGCCAGATCGAGGTGAACGGCGGCGCGTTCAACCCGTCGGCCCCGTTCGGTGGCTACAAGAACAGCGGCTACGGCCGCGAGTACGGCGAGCACGGCTTCGAGGAGTTCCTCGAGATCAAGTCGATGCAGCTGTAAGCACCACCGACCAGACGTGCGAAGGCCGCCCTCCGGGGCGGCCTTCGTCGTTACCGTGCACGCCGTGGAGGACTACAACGAGGCGGTGATCGACGAGTACCGAACCACCGGCGGCAACCTCAGCGGACCGCTGGCCGGCCAGCAGGTGCTGCTGCTCACCCACAAGGGCGCTCGGACCGGCAAGATCCGCACAACGCCGCTCGGCTACTTCGATGACGCCGGGACGCCGGTCGTGTTCGCCTCGATGATGGGGGCGCCGAAGCACCCGCAGTGGTACTTCAACCGGGTGACCAACCCGGATGTGGCGGTCGAGCTCGGTGACTCGCAGTTCGCGGCGACGGCACGCGTGGTGGAGGGCCCCGAGCGCGAGGCGCTGTGGGCGCGCGTGATCGAGGAGAAGCACTTCCTCGCCGCGCACCAGCTGCAGACCGGGGGTCGCGAGATCCCGCTCATCCGACTGGAGACGACGTGACCACGTACCACGAGGGCATGCGGGCGATGCAGGATCGCTTCGACACCCGGCGGCTGGCCGACCGGCTGGAGCAGGTCACGTACCACCAGACGTTCTGGGACGGTGACCGCACGTTCATCGAGTCGGCGATCATGTTCTTCCTCGGCACCGTCGACGCCGACGGGCATCCCGACGTCTCGTACAAGGGCGGGGTGCCCGGCTTCGTGCACGTGATCGACGACCGCACGCTGGCGTTCCCCTCCTACGACGGCAACGGCCAGTTCCGCTCGCTTGGCAACATCGCGGTCAACCCCAACGTGTCGCTGCTGTTCGTGGACTTCGAGCACCCGAACCGCATGCGCATCACCGGCCGCGCGTCGCTGCAGGAGGGCACCGCCGACAGCGACGCGCTCGTCGTGGTCGCGGTCGACCAGATCTGGCCCAACTGCCCGCGCTACGTGCACCGCATGACGCTCGAGGAGATCTCGGTCTTCGCACCGCACGAAGGTCACGTCCCACCCGTACCGGAGTGGAAGCAGATGGAGTTCGTGCAGGACGTGCTGCCGGGGAGGTCCGATGGCGGAGACGACGACTGAGCTGCTGCTGGGCGACGGCGACTACGTGGTCGGTCGCCTCATGGCTCGGCTCGAGGGGATGAGCGACGACGAGCACGGATGGAGGCCGGTGCCCGACGCATGGACGGTGCTCGACGACGGCACCGTCGAGCATGCCGACGCGATGGCTCGGCCCGACCCGGCGCCGCTGACGTCGATCTCGTGGCGCCTGTGGCACCTGGCGAACGAGAACGTGAACGGCTTCGCCGCGCGCGGCTGGGACGTGGAGCCGGCCCTGCCGATCGACCGCTGGTTCTCGTCGGCCGAGGAGTCTCGTGCGAACGTGCAGGCGGCGTGGGACCGGCTGCGGGCGGGCGTCGTGGCCAAGGGCGAGGCGTTCCAGCAGCAGCTGCTCGGCCCGGCGTGGGGGCCGTACGCCGAGGCGACCTACGACGCGCTGCTGCTCCACGTGCTCGACGAGCTGACGCACCACGCGGCCGAGGTCGGCATGCTGCGCGACCTGTACCGCGCTAGGACGGGGTGAGGATCCCGCTCTCGACGACGAGGTCGAGCGAGAGCGTCTTGTAGCCGACGTCGT
>DASUCO010000282.1:0-12905 GCA_036275955.1 Acidimicrobiales bacterium | reverse complement strand
CTGCTGCTCCACGTGCTCGACGAGCTGACGCACCACGCGGCCGAGGTCGGCATGCTGCGCGACCTGTACCGCGCTAGGACGGGGTGAGGATCCCGCTCTCGACGACGAGGTCGAGCGAGAGCGTCTTGTAGCCGACGTCGTCGAACAGCACGACGATCGAGTCGCCCTCGTGGCGCAGCACGAGGCCCTCGCCCCAGGAGGCGTGGCGCACGCGCGTCTGCTCCGGGAACGGGACGTCCGTGAGGGAGATCTCGAGGTCGCCCTTGGCCGCGTTGGTGATGCAGCGGTCGCAGGTGAAGCACTCGTCGGCCGCCGGCTCGCCGAAGTAGGTGAGGATGAACCGGCGCCGGCAGCCGCGTGTCTCGGCGTAGCTGCGCATCATCGTCAGCCGCGACTCGTCGACGGTCGAGCGCGACTCCTGGTGGCCCAGGGCCTCCTCGACGGCCTGGGCCGGCTCGGGGCCGTCGGGGACGTAGGCGACGTTGCCGTCGGCCGACTGCTCGACCGCCCCGACGTCCTCCAGGCGAGACAGCACCTGGCCCAGGGTCGTCTCTGACAGGTCGAGGGCAGCGCGGACCTCGGTGACGGGGACCGGCCGCTGGGCGGCCTCGAGCACCACGGCGACGCGGTGCAGCAGCGCCTCGTCGACCTGACCGCCGCCGGCGAAGAACTTCCGCAGGCCGAGGTCCTCCTGGCGCCACAGCAGCAGCGCCAGCGACGGTTGCCCGTCGCGCCCGGCCCGGCCCGCCTCCTGGTAGTAGGCGTCGACCGACTCCGGCACGTCGTAGTGGATGACGAAGCGCACGTCCTGCTTGTCGATGCCCATGCCGAAGGCGGTGGTGGCGACGATCACGTCGACCTGGTCGCGCATGAAGCGCTCCTGCTCGGCGTGGCGCTCGGCTGCTCCCATGCCGCCGTGGTAGGCGGCGGTCCGCAGGCCGGCTCGCTCGGCCAGCAGGGCGGCGACCTCGTGCGTCTGGCGGCGGGTGGCCACGTAGACGATGCCCGGGAACGACAGGCGGGGGACGGCCCGCAGCAGCGCCTCCTCCTTCTCCCGCTCGGTTCGGACGGTCTGCACCTCCATCCACAGGCTGGGCCGGTCGAAGCCGCGGACGATGACCTCGGGGTCGCGGAGCGCGAGCCGCTCCAGGATCTCGTCCCGGACCACCGGCGACGCGGTGGCGGTGAGGGCCAGGACCGTCGGCCGGCCCAGGTCCTCGATGGCGGCGCCCAGGCGCAGGTAGTCGGGGCGGAAGTCGTGGCCCCACTCGGAGATGCAGTGGGCCTCGTCGACGACGAACAGCGAGGGCTTGGCCCGGCGCAGCTCGGCCCGGGTCTCCTCGTTGGCCAGCTGCTCGGGGGCCACGAACAGGAACTCGATCTCGCCGGCGGCGAGCCGGTCGAACACGCGGCGCCGCTCCCGGGCGCCGATGGTGGAGTTGGCGGCGGCGGCCCGGCCGATCTGGGTCGCCTCGATGGCCTCGACCTGGTCGCGCTGGAGGGCGATCAGCGGCGAGACGACGAGGGTCGGTCCGTCGAGCAGGTGGCCGGCCAGCTGGTACACCGCGGACTTGCCGGAGCCGGTGGGCATGACGACCAGCGCGTCACGGCCGGCGAGCAGGTGCTCGACCGCCTCTTCCTGACCGGGACGAAGCTCCTCGAGCCCCATCTTCTCTCGAGCGATCGCGCGTATGTCCTCCCGCCGAAAGGGCACTTCCGCCGTGTACCCGCGTAAGGTCCGGCCACACTCCAGACCCTCCCAAAGGAGCGCTCGATGGCGAAGGATCCCGTCCGCGTCGCAGTCACCGGACCCGCGGGGAACATCGGCTACAGCATCATCTTCCGGATCGCGAGCGGCGAGATGCTCGGCAAGGACCAGCCGGTGATCCTCCAGCTGCTCGAGATCCCGCCGGTGATGCCCGCGCTCAAGGGCGTCGTCATGGAGCTCGACGACTGCGCGTTCCCGCTCCTGCGTGACGTGGTCCAGACCGACGACCCCAACGTGGCCTTCGGCGACGCCAACGTGGCCCTGCTCGTGGGCTCGATGCCCCGGAAGAAGGGCATGGAGCGCTCCGACCTGCTCGAGGCCAACGGCGCCATCTTCACCGTGGCCGGCAAGGCCCTCAGCGACAACGCCGCCTCGGACGTCCGCGTCCTCGTGGTCGGCAACCCGGCGAACACCAACGCGCTGATCGCCATGAACAACGCCCCGAAGATCGACCCCACGCGCTTCACGGCGATGATGCGGCTCGACCACAACCGGGCCAAGTCGCAGATCGCGGCCAAGGCCGGCGCCCACAGCTCCGACGTCACCAACGTGACGATCTGGGGCAACCACTCGGCCACCCAGTATCCGGACATCTTCCACGCCAAGGTCGGCGGCAAGCCGGCGGCCGACGCCGTCGGCGACCAGAGCTGGATCGAGAAGGAGTTCATCCCCACCGTCCAGCAGCGCGGCGCCGCCATCATCGAGGCCCGGGGCTCCTCCAGCGCCGCCTCGGCCGCCAACGCCGCCATCGACCACATCCGCGACTGGATGCTGGGCACGCCGGCGAACGACTGGGTGTCGATGGGCGTGGCTTCGGACGGCTCCTACGGCGTGCCCGACGGCCTCATCGCCGGCTTCCCGTGCACGGCCAAGGATGGCGAGTGGTCGATCGTCCAGGGCCTCGATCTCGACGACTTCTCGCGCCAACGGGTCGACGCGTCCGTGGCCGAGCTCGTCGAGGAGCGCGACATCGTCGCCGGCATGGGACTTCTCGGCTGACCCTGCTGTTCCGCTGGGACGGCGGCTCGGTCGCCGTCGGCGATCGTGGCGTCGAGGTGTGGGTGTACCGGCCGGACGGCAAGCCCGTCGCGGTCATCGAGCCCGACGCTCGGCCGCGCCAGGACGGCCGGGCGATCCGCCACGAGGGCCTGTGGCTGTCGATCACCGAGGAGAGCGCCGGGCACTGGAGCGTCGGCTTCGAGGCGTTCGGCCTCGAGCTCGACGACCCCGACGACGTGTTCGGCATCCCGGTGCCGGTCGGCCTCGACCTCGAGTGGGAAGACGATCCCGATGCCGGGTCGTGCCTGGTGACGGGCGAGGTGCTCGTCGGCGACCAGGCCATCGCCGTGCAGGCGCGGGGCAGCCGGTCGGGCTAGCGAGCCAGCTCCGGCACCGCGACCCAGCGAACGCTGTCGGCCACGTCGACCACGGCGGCGGCGAGCTCGGTCATCAGACCGGGGCGCGGCGGTGAGCCGATGCTCCACGCGAACACGAGGCTGTTGGTGCGCCCCGGTTCGCGGGCGGCGAGGTGCTCTGCGACGATCGCCGAGAGCTCGTCGGGCTCGGTCGGCATCTCGCGGCTCGGGATCAGCCACAGGTCACCGGCCGGGTCCGGGGTGAGCCAGTCGGCGGACGTGCCGGTGCGCCACGGGTGCAGGGCGCGTGCGAGGTCGCTCGGCACCCAGTCGTGGCAGTCCGCCGGGGTGCGGCACGCGACGGCCTCGGGTGGCGGCTCGTCGAGGCTCTTCAAGCAGAACTCGACCATGCCGGTCGCCGCCTCGAACCCGGCGCCGGCCACGGGCTCCACCCACGGCGCCTCGGAGCACACGCCGGAGACGTGCGACACCGATGCGCCGAGCAGGTCCTCGACGAGCGCCTTGTGGTCGGCGAGGCGCCGCTCGAACCGGCCCGGCGGCAGCGCCGGGAAGCCGAGGTCGGCGTGCACGCCGACCGAGTGGCCTCGCGCCGGCAAGCCGGCAACCCAGCCGTCATCGGCAGCCCGCGCGCCTTCGGCGAACGGGAGGCTCAGCTCGAACGTCAACGTGACGCCGGCCCGCTCGGCCTCGCTGGCGACGAGCTCGAGTGCCTCCAGGTGGCGGGGGTACACCGCCGGGTTGCGGTCGTCGAACCCCTCGGCATGGATCGAGATGGCGAGATCGAGCGGCTCGAGTGCTGCCGCCGTCGTGCTCGTCAGCGACGTCGAGGTCGACGGCGGAGCAGTGGTCGAGGGCGTCGTCGAGGCCGGTGCCAGCGCGCTGTCGCCGTCCCCGCCGCAGGCGGTGAACACGAGCACGGCCAGGACTGCGATGCGACGCACGGCCAGAGCCTTGCGCGGAAGTGCGGCGCGCTGGCCTCGCCTCGATCGGAACTCACTGTGGTCGATGGGCGGCGCTCGCTACCGTCACGTCGTGCCCCCTGCGCCGCCGCCGTCCTCGCGCGCCACCGTCCGCTACAAGGGCCGCGGTCACTACGACCGCGAGCTCGTGCACTCGATCCTCGACGAGGCCACCGTCTGCCACATCGGCGTGGTCCAGGACGACGGGTCGCCGCTCGTGCTCCCCACGCTGTTCGCCCGCGATGGCGACGTGCTGTACGTGCACGGCTCGCCGGCGTCGCGGTTGCTTCGCACCGGCAAGAAGGGCGTGGAGCTCTGTCTCACCGTGATGCTGCTCGACGGCTTCGTGATGGCGAAGTCGGCGTTCCACCACTCGATCAACTACCGGTCGGTCGTGGTGTTCGGAAGCGCCGCCGAGGTGACCGACACCGCGGAGAAGGCTCGGGCGCTCGAGCTGCTCGTCGACCAGGTGCACCCCGGTCGGAGCGCCGAGTGCCGCGCCCCCAACGACAAGGAGCTGAAGGCCACGCTGGTGCTGCGGCTCGGGCTCGACGAGGTGTCGGCCAAGGTGCGCGAGGGCGGACCCCTCGACGACGAGGAAGATCTCGACCTGCCCTACTGGGCCGGCGTCATCCCGGTGAGGAGCGTCCGTGACGAACCTGTTCTCTACTGACCTGGACGAGGGCCTGGCGCACATCCGTCGCTCGCCGGCGGACGTCGGGACGCTCGACATGATCGTGCGCCGGCCGTCGGTCGGGACGCGCGAGGTCGTCGAGGTGGCCGAGCTCGACACCGTGGTCGGCCTCGTCGGCGACTCGTGGGCGACGCGCGAGCGCGTCGACCCCGAGGCGCAGCTGAACGTCATGAACGCTCGCATGGCCGCCCTCCTGGCCCCCGACGAGCACGGTCGGGCGCTCGCCGGCGATCAGCTCTACCTCGACATCGACTTCACCGAGGCCAACCTGCCGGCCGGCACCCGGCTGCAGATCGGTGACGCGGTGATCGAGATCACGGCCAAGCCCCACACCGGCTGCAAGAAGTTCGCGGCCCGCTTCGGTGCGGAGATGACGAGGTTCGTGAACACAGGGGAGGGCAAGCGCCTGCGCCTGCGGGGCGTGTGCGCCAAGGTCGTGCGCGGTGGCGCCATCCGCCGCGGGGACACCGTCACCAAGCTCTGACCCGGAACGGTGGGAGCATGTCCACGTGACGACGCCACCCACCGACGATCCCATCGTCCGGCCCGCGGACCGCGTCCTGGGCATCGCGGAGAACGTCGTCTACGCCTTCGCCGGCATCCTGCTCGCCGGCGCCGCCGTCGTCGTGCTCGGCGCCACCTCCTACCACCTCGTCGCCGACGTCACGGACGGCACGGAGGCGGCCGTCACCGCCGCACTGGACGGGCTGCTCCTGGTGTTCATCCTGCTCGAGCTGCTGGCCGGGGTGCGGGCCACGATGGTCGAGCGCAAGCTCGTGGCCGAGCCGTTCCTCATCGTCGGCATCATCGCCTCGATCAAGGAGATCATCGTCGTCGCCCTCAAGGCCGAGAGCGACGGGGCCCAGCAGGCGTTCGAGAACTCGATGACGGAGATCGCGGTGCTGGGCGGGCTCGTCGTGCTCCTCGCCGGCGCCGGCTTCCTCGTCCGCCGCAAGGAGCGCGAGCCGACCGAGTGACCGTAACGGTCAGATCTGGGAGACGAGGCGGCGGTTCTTGACCTTCGCCTTGCGGTAGTCCCGGTTCATCAGCGCGATGAAGTCGAGGCTGATCTCCTTGGGGCATGCCTCGTAGCACTCGCCGTGGTTGGTGCAGGAGCCGAAGAACTCCTCCATCCGCTCGACCATGGCCTCGGTGCGGATCCAGCGCTCGGCCTGACCCTGGGGGAGCAGGTTGAGGTGCGCCACCTTGGCCGACGTGAACAGCTGCGCGGCCGAGTTGGGGCACGCCGCCACGCACGCGCCGCAGCCGATGCATGCGGCGGCGTCCATGGCCGAGTCGGCCACCGGCTTCGGGATCGGGATGAGGTTGGCGTCCGGTGCGGCGCCCGGCGTGACCGAGATGTAGCCACCGGCCTCGACGATGCGGTCGAACGCCGAGCGGTTCACCACCAGGTCGCGCACGACGGGAAACGCGTTCGCCCGCCACGGCTCGGCCACGATCGTGTCGCCGTCCTTGAACTTGCGCATGTGCAGCTGGCACGTCGCCGTGCCCTTCTGGGGACCGTGGGCCTGGCCGTTGATCATGATCCCGCACGAGCCGCAGATGCCCTCGCGGCAGTCGTGCTCGAACTGGATCGGCTCCTTGCCCTCGTCGTTCAGCCGGTCGTTGACGATGTCGAGCATCTCGAGGAACGACATCTCCGGGCTGATGTCGGGGACGTCGATCGTCTCGAACGCGCCCGGGGCCATCGGCCCGGCCTGGCGCCAGACCTTCAGACTGATCCTCACTTGTAGCTCCTCTGGGCCAGGTGGACGACGTCGAAGGTCAGCGGTTCCTTGTGCAGGACGGGGCTGGACGACGTGCCGCCCCACTCCCACGCGGCGGCGTAGGCGAAGTTCTCGTCGTCGCGGAGCGCCTCGCCGTCCTCGGTCTGGTGCTCGACCCGGAAGTGGCCACCGCAGCTCTCCTCGCGATGCAGCGCATCGCGGCACAGCAGCTCGCCGAGCTCGAAGAAGTCGGCGACGCGCTGCACCTTCTCGAGCGACTGGTTGAGCGTCTCGAACCCGCCGAGCACGCGCACGTCCTTCTCGAACTCCTCGCGCAGCGCTGGGATCTCCGAGATCGCCTTCTCCAGGCTGGCCGTGCTGCGGGCCATGCCGCAGTTGTCCCACATGATCTTGCCGAGCTCGCGGTGGAAGTGATCGACGGAGCGGGTGCCCTTCACCGACAGCCACCGCTGCACGTCGTCGCGGACGCCGTCCTCGGCTGCCTTGAAGACGGGATCGGTGGTCGGCACCGCGGCATCGCCGAGTCGCGGCGCCAGGTAGTCGCCGATCGTGTACGGGAGCACGAAGTAGCCGTCGGCCAGGCCCTGCATGAGCGCGGACGCACCGAGGCGGTTGGCGCCGTGATCGGAGAAGTTGGCCTCGCCGGTGACGAACAACCCGGGAACGTTGCTCTGCAGGTTGTAGTCCACCCACAGGCCGCCCATCGTGTAGTGGACAGCGGGATAGATGCGCATCGGAACCTTGTACGGGTCCTCGTCGGTGATGCGCTCGTACATCTCGAAGAGGTTGTCGTAACGGTCCCGGATGACCGGCTCGCCCAGACGGTCGATGGCCGAGCCGAAGTCGAGGTACACGCCGTTCTTCAGCGGCCCCACGCCGCGGCCGGCGTCGACCTCGAGCTTGGCGGCACGCGAGGCGACGTCACGCGGCACGAGGTTGCCGAACGCCGGGTAGCGGCGCTCGAGGTAGTAGTCGCGCTCCTCCTCGGGGATCTGGTCGGGCGAGCGCGGGTCGTCCATCTGCTTCGGGACCCAGATGCGTCCGTCGTTGCGCAGCGACTCCGACATCAGCGTGAGCTTCGATTGGAAGTCGTCGCTGGCCGGGATGCACGTCGGGTGGATCTGCGTGAAGCACGGGTTGGCGAACAGCGCGCCCTTCTTGTGCGCTCGCCAGATCGCCGTGGCGTTCGACTGCATGGCGTTGGTCGAGAGGTAGAAGACGTTGCCGTAGCCACCGGTGGCGAGCACGACGGCATGCGCGGAGTGGCTCTGCACCTCGCCGGTGTGGAGGTGGCGGGTGACGACGCCGGCGGCGCGACCGTCGTGCACGACGAGGTCGAGCATCTCGGTGCGGGTGATCAGCTCGACGGTGCCGATCTCGACCTGCTGCATCAGTGCCTGGTAGGCGCCGAGCAGGAGCTGCTGGCCGGTCTGGCCCCGGGCGTAGAACGTGCGCGACACCTGCGACCCGCCGAAGGAGCGGTTGTCGAGCAGGCCGCCGTACTCGCGGGCGAACGGCACGCCCTGGGCGACACACTGGTCGATGATGTCGACGCTCACCTCGGCCAGGCGGTGCACGTTGGCCTCACGGGCGCGGTAGTCGCCGCCCTTGACCGTGTCGTAGAAGAGGCGATGGACGCTGTCGCCGTCGCCCTTGTAGTTCTTGGCGGCGTTGATGCCGCCCTGGGCAGCGATCGAGTGCGCTCGGCGCGGGCTGTCGTGAAAGGTGATGCACTTCACCTTGTAGCCCATGCCGCCGAGCGTGGCGGCGGCCGCGGCGCCGGCGAGCCCGGAACCGACCACGATGACCTCGAAGCGCCGGCGGTTGTGGGGCGCCACGAGCTTCATGTTGAACTTGTGGTCCGTCCACTTGGACTCGATGGGCCCGGGGGGGACGTTGCTCTCGAACGAACCGATCATCCGACGACTCCGGTCATCACCGCGAGCGGGAACGTGATGTTCCCGCCGATCACCACGATCGTGAACGCGTAGGCGAACCACCGCCGCCAGGCGTTGAACCGGGGGTGGTTCAGGCCCAGCGACTGGAACAGGCTCCACGCCCCGTGCAGCAGGTGCACGCCGAGGGCGAGGTTGGCGACGATGTAGAAGATCGCGACCGCTGGGCGCTCGAAGCTCTTCACGACGTTGTTGTAGATGTCGCCGCGGACGTAGTCGGGGTGCACCCCGTCGATGCCCCAGGTCAGGTCGGCCAGGTGGAAGATGATGAAGAGCAGGACGATGGTGCCGGTCCAGCGCATCGTCCGGCTGGCGAAGTTGGCGGCGATGAAGTCGCGCCGGCTCTCGTACTTCTTGTCCCGCGCCCAGTTCATGCGGGTCAGCGACCAGGCGGCGTGGACGTGCAGGACGATGGCGGCGATCAGGCCCGACCGCATGATCCAGAGCAGCACGGTCCTCGGGAAGAACGGGACGGCGAGGGTCCTGAGCCACTCGCCGTAGTGGTTGATGTCCTCGGCCCCCATGTAGATCTTCAGGTTCCCGGCCATGTGGGCGAGCACGTAGCCCATCCACATGATCCCGGTGACGGCCATGACGTACTTCTTGCCGACCGCGGTGCGGTACAGCTCGACCGGATAGGGCGCCCGCCTCTTGGCGGCGGGGGCCTCAGCTTGACGCGACTGGTGCCGTGCGTCGTCAACGGCTTGTGCCATGGGCGCGGACGCTACCGAACGAGTGCTCAGGAACCAGAAACGCTGCTCGTGTACGTGTTCACGAGGCCGTCGTGCTCCAGGGTGACCGTCAGGGGGCCGGGCACGTCGGGGACGAGCAGCGAGATGGTGCCGACCCGCACGCAGTCGTCGGCCGGCACGTCGCCGGTCCACCGCCACGTGTGCGAGCCGCCGGTCCACGCCACCGTGGCGCTGACCTCGACGCCGGTGAGCGGTGTGCGCAGATCGCTCACGACGTGGACGTCGAGCGCCAGCGCCTCGCCCGGCGCCACCTCGGACGGCGGCGGGTCGCACACGACGATCACCGGCCGGCACGCGTCGCTGAGCTCGGTGCTGCCGCGCACGATGAACCCGCCGGTGGGCCGGTACTTCAGGCGGCGCAGCACCTCGACCTGGTGGCGCACGGTCTCCTTGCTCGCCTCGAGCGCGCCCACGAAGCGGACCATGCGGGGGACGGCGCGGGCGAAGCCGGCCAGCTCCCGCGCGTCGAGGGCCAGGTGGCTGTCGCTGCCCTTGCCGCCGGGGTGGGGCCAGACGCCGGAGTGGGGGATCACGGGCTTGGACGGGTCGGCGTCCTCGATGGCCGAGCGCACCGTGCGGTCGAGGATCGTCTTGTTGAACGTGGGCAGCTCCTGGGCCAGCACCATGCCCACGCCGTCGCGGTCGCCGAAGGGCTCGTCGTGCCCGCACCAGATCGCGATGCACGGTCGGTGGCCGAGCATGTCGACCATGGCCGCCGCCTGGCGCTTGGCCTGCTTGCGGATGCCGCGGGCGTAGCCCCAGCGCAGGGGGAAGTCCTGCCACACGAGCATCCCGGCCTCGTCGGCCGCCCGGTACAGCTCGGGACGGCTCACGTGCGCGTGCACCCGCACGAGGTCGAGGCCGGCGTCCTTGGCCGCGTGGATGTCGCCGCGGAGCTCGTCCTCGGTGGCGTCGCCGAGCGCGGCTCGGGTCGGCGCCAGCGTCGTGCCCTTGAGGAACAGCCGCTCGCCGTTCACCGACAGCACGCGCCGCTTCCACGACAGCGAGCGGAACCCGGTGCGGCGGCCGATGCGGTGGCTGACCTCGTCGTCGACGCACACCTCGACCGTCACCTCGTGCAGCGGCTGGTCGCCCAGCGCGTGGGGCCACCACAGCGCCGGGCTGGGCACCGTCACCTGCCACTCGACGAAGTTGCTGCCCTCGGCCAGCGGGCGCTCGTCCTGCTGGTCGACGCCAGCGACCGCGGTTCGCAGCGTGACGGTGCGAGCCGCGTCGGTGTCGAGCTCGGCCCGGCACGCCAGCACGGCGCGCTCAGCGGTCGCGTCGGTGCAGATGACGCGCAGGCTGCGCGCCCGAACCGGTCCCGTGCGCTCGATGCGCACGCCGCGCCAGATGCCGCCCGGGTTCCAGTCGCTCGTGCCGTCCTGGAACACGCCGGTGATGTTGCGCTTGGCCGACGGGTCGGTCGTCGGCGAGCACGTGAGCTCCACCCCGAGCACGTGCTCGGTGGAGAGTCGGAGATCCTCGGTGATCTCGAACGTGTGCCGGTTGAAGTACCCCTCGGTGTCACCGGTGTACGCGCCGTCGAGCCAGACGTCCCCTTGGTAGAAGAGGCCGTCGAACACGAGCCACGCCCGCTCACCGTCGGCCGGCGTCGGCGCCTCGAAGTGCGTCCGGTAGAGCAGCGGACCGTCGGTGTCGGCGAAGGCCGGCGTCGAGCGCCAGTGCGACGGCACCGCGATCGGCTCCCAGCCCGAGTCGTCGACGCGGGGCTCGGCGAAGGTCCGCCGGTTCGTCTCGTCCGACGGCGTGGCCCGCCACGTCCCGCCGAGGTCCATCAGGAGGACGATAAGGGTCCGTTGAAGACGGCGCTGAAGGTGCCGTCGGCGGCGACGTCGACGACGAAGGAGCCGGGGCCGAACTCGAGGTGGTTCGCATCGACGGTCCCGGCGCGGGTCCTGACGCGGAAGTGACCGTCGGCCTCGAACGTGCCGGGACCCTCGAGGTGCACCGGCAGGCCGCGCCCGACCGCGCCCGCACCGGTCGTGTCGATCGTCGTCTCCTCGTCGGCCGTGAACTCCACGACGTCACGCGGCCGTGCCAGCCCGCCCGACCCGACGGCGACCGGCGTGTCGAGTCGGTACTCGCCGGGGCTGAGGATGCGCAGCCCGTCGATGGTCCAGAACACCGCGCCCACACCCTGCTCGACGTGGGTGGGACCGAGGTCGATGGCGCCGGTGCCGCTCAGACGGAAGGGGCGACCGCCGTCCCACACGATCGTCGACCGCTCGCCGCCGACGAGGGCACCTTCGATGGTGGCGCGACCCGAGGGCAGCTCGATCGGCATGGTCAGCGGCTCGCCGTTCGCGTCGTCGGCCACGAACCCGTCGATCGTCCCGCTGACCTCGGCCTGGTGCTCGGGCAGCACCACCTCGTCGCGGAAGACCGTCTCCACGATCGGCTCCGGCGGATCGTCGGTGACGACGGTGGTGATGCCGCCGGTCAGCAAGGCGGCGATCACCACGCCCAGCAGCCACGTCGTCCCCGGGGCGGGCTTCGCACTCATCCGGATACGGTCGGGGCATGACGTCCCGCCCCGCCACGCTCGGTCAGCTGAAGGAATCCGGTTGGGAATCGGTGCCGGTCAAGGAGGAGCTGCGGCGCAACGCGATCGCCAAGGTCAGTGCCGGCGAGGCCCTGTTCCCTGGCGTGCTCGGCTACGAGGACACGGTCCTGCCACAGCTGGAGAACGCGCTGCTCGCCGGTCACGACGTGATCTTCCTCGGTGAGCGGGGCCAGGCCAAGACGCGCATGATCCGCAGTCTCACCAACCTGCTCGACGAGTACCTGCCCGTCGTCGCCGGCACCGAGATCAACGACGACCCGTACCACCCCGTCTCGAAGCACGCGCGCGACCTCATCCTCGAGAAGGGCGACGACACGCCGATCGAGTGGATCCACCGCGACACCCGCTTCGGCGAGAAGCTGGCCACGCCGGACACGTCCATCGCCGACCTGATCGGTGAGGTCGACCCGATCAAGGTGGCCGAGGGTCGCTATCTCTCGGACGAGCTGACGCTGCACTACGGCCTCGTGCCCCGCACCAACCGCGGCATCTTCGCCATCAACGAGCTGCCAGACCTGGCCGAGCGCATCCAGGTCGGTCTGCTGAACGTGCTCGAGGAGCGCGATGTGCAGATCCGCGGCTACAAGGTGCGCCTGCCGCTCGACGTGATGCTGGTCGCCTCGGCCAACCCGGACGACTACACCAACCGCGGCCGCATCATCACGCCGCTGAAGGACCGCTTCGGCTCGCAGATCCGCACGCACTACCCGCTGGACGTCGAGACCGAGGTCCAGATCACCAAGCAGGAGTCGCGGCCGCTCGAGGTGCCCGGCATCCGCGTCGAGGTGCCCGACTACCTCATCGAGATCGTGGCGACGATGTCGCACCTGGCCCGCTCGTCGCCCCACGTGAACCAGCGCTCGGGTGTGTCGGTGCGCCTCACGGTCGCCAACAGCGAGGTGCTGCTGGCCAACGCCACCCGTCGAGCGCTGCGCCTGGGCGAGACCGAGGTCGTGCCGCGCGTGTGCGACCTCGAGGCGCTGATCGCGTCGACCGCCGGCAAGATCGAGATCGAGAGCCTGGAGGAGGGTCGCGACGAGGCGATCATCCAGAACATCGTCAAGGC
>DASUCO010000281.1:0-7011 GCA_036275955.1 Acidimicrobiales bacterium | reverse complement strand
GCGGTGAGCCGCCGGTGAGGTTGTTCGTCGCCGTCTGGCCGCCGGCCGACGTGCTCGACCAGCTCCGGGCCCTGCCGCGCCCCGACACCCCGGGGGTGCGGTGGTCGACCGAGGACCAGTGGCACGTGACGCTGCGCTTCCTCGGCCAGGTGGACGACGTGCAGGACGTGCAGGACGCGCTGGCGTCCATCGAGCTGCCGGCGCCCGAGGTCACCGTCGGGCCGGCGACGAAGCGGCTGGGCAACGGGATCCTCATGCTGCCGGTGCACGGTCTCGACGACCTGGCCCACGAGGTGCTGAGGGTGACGGACGAGATCGTGCCGGCCGAGGAGCGCCACTTCACCGGCCACCTGACCGTGGCCCGGGCGAAGTCGAAGGGTGCGATCCCGAAGTCGCTCGAGGGCTCGCCGTTCGAGGCGTCGTGGAAGGCGCCGTCGTTCGCGCTCGTCCGGTCGCAGACGAAGCCCTCGGGCGCCGTCTACAGCGACGTCGAGACGTACTCCCTCGCCTGACGCGACGACGTTCAGTTCTCGAGCTTCGTCAGCGCTGCCGAGTTGATGCAGTAGCGCAGGCCGGTGGGCTGGGGACCGTCGTTGAACACGTGGCCCAGGTGCGAGTCGCACCGTTCGCAGCGCACCTCGGTGCGCACCATGCCGTGCGAGGTGTCGACCAGCTCCTGGATCGGCGCGCCGTCCGCCGCCTGTGAGAACGACGGCCACCCGCAGCCCGACTCGAACTTCTGGTCGCTGGTGAACAGCTCGGTGCCGCACACGACGCACGCGTAGCGCCCCGGCTCGTGGTCGTCCCAGAAGCACCCGGTGAACGCCCGCTCGGTGGCGTTCTGGCGGGTCACCGCGTACTGCTCGGGCGTGAGCCGCTGCCGCAGCTCGGCGTCGTCGACCTGCACCTTGTCCATGCCCGAAGGCTAGATCCGGTTGGGTCCTTGTACGGCGAACACCCGTTCGGTACGCTCGTGGAATTACAGGCGTGTGAGACTGTCACACCCTCTCGGCAAGATGTCCTCATCGGGCGACCAGCCCCCTCGAGCGAGACCCGAACCCAACAGGAGAGCGTGATGGCACCCGCACCGATGGACCGCACCAAGTCGCTGGACATGGCCCTCGGCCAGATCAAGAAGAGCCACGGCGAGGGCTCGATCATGAAGATGGGCGAGAAGGCATCGATGACGGTGGAGACGCTGTCCACCGGTGCGCTGGCGCTCGACCTCGCCCTCGGCGTGGGCGGCCTGCCGCGGGGCCGGGTGGTCGAGATCTACGGCCCGGAGTCCTCGGGCAAGTCCACCCTCGCCATGCACGTGGTGGCCGAGGCCCAGCGCAACGGCGGCATCTGCGCCTACATCGACGCCGAGCACGCCATGGACCCGCTGTACGCGGCGGCCATCGGGGTCGACATCGACGAGCTGCTGATCTCCCAGCCCGACACCGGCGAGCAGGCGCTCGAGATCGCCGACACGCTCATCCGTTCCGGCGCGCTGGACGTCGTGGTCATCGACTCGGTCGCCGCGCTCACGCCTCGGGCCGAGATCGAGGGCGAGATGGGCGACAGCCACGTGGGTCTGCAGGCCCGGCTCATGTCGCAGGCGCTGCGCAAGCTCACCGCCAACCTGAACAAGTCGCACACGATCTGCATCTTCATCAACCAGCTGCGGGAGAAGATCGGCGTGATGTTCGGCTCGCCGGAGACGACGCCCGGCGGCCGGGCGCTGAAGTTCTACAGCTCGGTCCGGCTCGACATCCGCCGCATCGAGTCGCTGAAGGACGGCGTCGAGGTCGTGGGCAACCGCACGCGCGTGAAGGTCGTGAAGAACAAGGTGGCCCCGCCCTTCAAGCAGGCCGAGTTCGACATCATGTACGGCAAGGGCATCAGCCGCGAGGGCTCGATCCTCGACATCGGCGTGGACCTCGGCATCGTGAACAAGTCCGGTGCCTGGTACACGTACGAGGGCGAGCAGCTCGGGCAGGGCAAGGAGAACGCGAAGACGTTCCTGACCGAGACGCCCGAGCTGGCCATGGAGATCGACGAGAAGATCCGGGCCCAGGTCATGGCCAAGCCGGTGGTCGAGGAGGCCGCCGACGTCATGACCGACAAGGACGACGAGCCCATCAGCCTGGACTAGGAGCGACGAGGTCGGCGAGCCCGCGGTCGGGCCTCGGCTCGACCGCGGGTGACGCTCCTGCCACGTTCCGCGGCCCGCGAGATCCCCGAGAAATCAGGCATCTCGGGCCAAGGAACCCCGGCGGGTCGCGTCGAACAGTGCGGCTGGTGGGTACTCCGTCGCAGCCTTCGTCGCCCCGGGTCGAGGTCCTCAAGGTCTCGAGCCGCTCCAACCCCAACGCGGTCGCTGGGGCCATGGCCGGCGTCATCCGGCAGGCCGGCTCGGTCGAGGTGCAGATCGTCGGCGCCGGTGCGCTCAACCAGGCGATCAAGGCGATGGCCATCGCCCGCGGCTACGTCGCCGAGGCCGGGATCGACCTGGTGTGCGTGCCGACCTTCGCCGACATCGAGATCGACGGCGAGCGTCGGACCGCCATCCGGCTCCACATCGACGACCGCCAGCACCGCATGCCCGACCCGAACCTGCTCGCCAACGTGCCGATCGTGCTCGAGGGCCACAGCGAGTTCGAGTCGAACGGCTCCTACGCCCGTCGCGGCTGAGCGACTCCCGTAGCCTGGTCCGGTCATGACCGGCCCGGGGAAGTACGTCGTGCGCACCTTCGGGTGCCAGATGAACGAGCACGACTCGGAGCGCATCGCCGGGCTGCTCGAGGCCGACGGCATGGTCGCCACGACCGACGTCGGCGACGCCGACGTCGTCGTGCTCAACACGTGCTGCATCCGCGAGAACGCCGACAACAAGCTCTACGGCACCCTCGGCCACCTGAAGTCGCTGAAGGACGCCAATCCCGGCATGCGGATCATGGTCGCCGGTTGTCTGGCCCAGAAGGACCGCGACGCGATCCAGTCCCGGGCGCCCCACGTCGACGTCGTCCTGGGGACCCACAACGTGGGTCGGGCGGTGGAGCTGCTGCACAAGGCCGAGCGCGAGGGCCCGCAGCTGGAGATCCTCGAGGAGAGCGACGCGTTCCCGTCGGCGCTGCCCGTGCGTCGGGAGGTCGACTGGGCGGCGTGGGTCACGATCCAGATCGGCTGCGACAACGCCTGCGCGTTCTGCATCGTGCCTGCCGTGCGGGGCAAGGAGATCAGCCGGCCGCTGGATGACCTGGTGGCCGAGGTCGAGCAGCTGGCGGCCGCCGGCGTCGTCGAGGTGACGCTGCTGGGTCAGAACGTGAACTCCTACGGGCGCGACCTCACCCGGCGTCGGCCCCTGTTCGCCGAGCTGCTGCGGACCGTCGGTGCCGTCGACGGCATCCGCCGCGTCCGGTACACGAGCCCGCACCCCAAGGACCTGCGGCCGGAGACGATCGAGGCGATGGCGTCCACGCCGGCCGTGTGCGAGCACCTGCACCTGCCCCTGCAGTCGGGGAGCGACCGCGTGCTGGCGGCCATGCACCGGGGCTACACCGGCGAGCGCTACCTGCAGAAGCTGGCCGCCGCACGCGCGGCGGTGCCCGACCTGGCCGTGACGACCGACATCATCGTCGGCTTCCCGGGTGAGACCGACGACGACTTCGAGCGCACCCTCGAGGTCGCCGCCGCCGCCGAGTACGACAGCGCGTACACGTTCATCTTCAGCCCCCGCCCCGGCACCGAGGCAGCCACGCACACCGATCGGTTCGTGCCGGCTGACGTGGCGGCCGAGCGGTTCGAGCGGCTGCGCGTGGTCGTCGAGCGCAGCGCGCTGGCCAAGCACGAGGCGCGCGTCGGGCGGGTCGAGGAGGTCGTCGTGGAGGGGCCCAGCCGCAAGGACCCGACGATCACGACGGGTCGCACCCGGCAGAACAAGCTCGTGCACTTCGCGGCGCCCGAGCCGCTGCGGGTCGGCACGTTCGCCGACGTGCGGGTGACGTACGGCGCGCCGCACCACCTGCGCGGCGAGCTGGTCGAGGTGACGGCCGCCCCGCGGCACCGCACCCGGCTGGCGGTGACGGCGGGGTGAACGTCGCGCTCGTCGGCGCCACGGCGAGCGGCAAGTCGGCGGTCGCGATGGAGGTCGCTCGCGCCCTGGGCGACGTCGAGATCATCAGCGTCGACTCGATGCAGGTGTACCGCGGGCTCGACGTCGGCACGGCCAAGCCGACGCCGGCCGAGCGTGGCGCGGTGCCGCACCACCTCCTCGACCTCGTCGAGGTGGAGGAGGAGTTCTCGGTCGCCGAGTTCCAGCGGGCCGCTCGCGACGCGCTGGACGACATCGCTGCGCGCGGCCGGCACGCACTGCTCGTCGGCGGCACCGGTCTCTACCTGCGGGCGGTCATCGACGACCTCGAGCTGCCGGGCCAGTACCCGGCCGCCCGCGCCGCGCTGGCCGCCGAGCCGGACACGACCGTGTTGCACGCGCGCCTGGCCGCGCTCGACCCGGTTGCCGCCGCCCGCACGACCACCTCGAACCGGCGCCGGATCGAGCGAGCGCTGGAGGTCACCATCGGCAGCGGCCGGCCGTTCTCGACCTTCGGTCCGGGACTCGATGCGTATCCGCCGGTCGACACCACGCAGATCGGCCTGGACGTGCCCCTCGAGGAGCTCGACCGCCGCATCGAGGGCCGGGTGGACGCCATGCTCGGGGACGGCCTGGTGGCGGAGACGGCTGCGCTCCGGGGTCGGGTCCTCTCGCGCACAGCGGCCGTCGCCCTCGGTTACGCCGAGGTGCTCGCCCACCTCGAGGGGGCGTGCTCGCTCGACGAGGCGCGGGCGGAGACGATCCGTCGCACCCGCCGGCTGGCACGACGGCAGCTGCGCTGGTTCCGACGTGATCCGCGCATCACCTGGGTGCGCCCGGGAGACGCCGTCGGGGTAGTCATGGACGCGCTGATTGCTCGCTGACGGCGCCGAAGCAACCACGGTGCGTGAGATATCGGCGTCGGCAAACCCTCCGGAAGGCCGCCAATCTGCCCGGGACTAGTGCCCAGTCATGGCCTGGAAATGACTCGTTCAGGGGATTGCTCGGCTGCCGCCCTTCGTCCACCCTGGTGACCGGGAGTGTTCAACACGAGCACGTTCCGTACTCGGGCGCGACGCAGGGGCGATGTTCATGCAGCAGACGAAGGCAGCCGTGGCGCCCGGGGACGATCCCGCCGGCACCAGCTGGAGCTTCGGCACGTCATGGTCCTTCGGGACGTCGTGGTCCATCACGAGCGTGCCGTCCCGGCTGCTGGCGCTCGTCGTCGGCGTCGTGCTCGTCGGCGCACTCGCCCTGCCCCCGCCCCAGCAGCAGGCCGCCGCCGCAGCGGCCGACCGGATGGTCGCCAACGCGCAGGAGGTCGTCGAGGTCATCGTCCGCGCCGTCGTGGGCAGCGACGAGGCCGAGCAGTCCGTCGCCCGGCTCGGCGGCACCGTCGTCCAGCGCCTCGGGATCGTCGACGGCCTGGTGGTGCACATCCCCGCCGGCAAGGTCGCCGAGCTGACCCGATCGCCCGGCGTCCTCTCGGTCACCGAGAGCACGCCCGTCCGGCTGATGGCCAAGCCGTCGGTCGGCGACGCCGGCAGCAACGCCGCCACCCTCCCGCACATTCGCAACGTCACCGGCTCCAGCCCGTCGCTCCGCAAGGGCAACGACGGCACCGGCATCGGCGTGGCGCTGATCGACACCGGCGCCGCCGCCGTCGGCGGCCTCGAGACCGTCCGCTTCGGCCCCAACCTCGGCGGCGGCACGCAGGCCGACGGCTACGGCCACGGCACCCACCTGGCCGGCATCATCGGCGCCAACGACGATGTCACCAGCGGCTTCCACGGTGTTGCCGACGACTCGCGGGTCGTGAGCATCAAGGCCGCCGCCGACGACGGCACCACCTCGCTCGTCTCGGTGATCGCCGCCATGGACTGGGTCGTCCAGAACAAGGCGGCCGAGGGCATCCGCGTCGTCAACCTGTCCCTGGGCGTCCCCGCGACCGGCTCCTACACCAGGGACATCCTCGCCGCTGCCGTCGAAGCCATGTGGCAGGCCGGCATCGTCGTGGTCGTCGCCGCCGGCAACGACGGTGAGCTCGCCGGCTCGCCGCTCACCAGCCCGGCCACCGACCCGTTCGTGATCGCCGTCGGCGCCGCGGCGACGCAGGACACCGACGTCCTCACCGACGACGTGGTCCCGGCGTTCTCGCCCCGGGGCTCCGCCGACCGGCGCGTCGACCTCGTCGCCCCTGGCAAGTCCGTCGTCAGCCTGAAGGCGCCCGGCTCGATCGCGGCGACGAACTACCCGGCCGCCCTCGTCGGCGACCGGTTCATCAAGGGCACCGGCACCTCGCAGGCGTCTGCCGTCGTGACCGGCATCGTCGCCGACCTGCTCGAGGCCCGGCCGACGCTGACGCCCGATCAGGTCAAGGCGGTCCTGCGGGCCAGCGCCACGCCGCTCCCGGCGGCGGATGCCGCCGGCCAGGGCGCCGGCATGGTCAACCTGTCGAAGGCCCTGACCACGGCCGTCCCGGCGAACGCCACGCAGACGTGGGCGCCGGCCAACCTCTCGCCGACGTCAGGTCCCGACGCTCCGAACATCCCGCCGCCGCCTGGCGGGGAGTACTGCGAGTACGACGTCACGCTCGGCCCGCCGGCTCCGACCACCTGCGGGTGGGTCGGCGGCTCGTGGAGCGCCGACGGCACGACCTTCACCGGCGGTTCCTGGTCTGGTGGTTCCTGGTCTGGCGGTAGCTGGTCTGGCGGTTCGTGGTCTGGCGGTTCCTGGTCCGGTGGTTCCTGGTCCGGTGGTTCCTGGTCCGTCGGCACGTGGAACGGCGGAAGCTGGTCCGGTGGCTCGTGGTCTGGCGGTTCGTGGTCTGGCGGCAGCTGGTCCGGTGGCTCGTGGAGCGGTGGTTCCTGGTCTGGCGGTTCCTGGTCTGGTGGTTCCTGGTCTGGCGGTTCCTGGTCTGGTGGTTCCTGGTCCGG
>DASUCO010000280.1:0-11672 GCA_036275955.1 Acidimicrobiales bacterium | reverse complement strand
GAGATCCACCGCCGCTCGCCCGGCGCCGACATCTACGTGCTCGGGTACTCGGGGATCTTCAAGATCGGCGAGACCGCCAGCTGCCCGGCCATGGGCGTCGGCGAGGAGGACGCGCTGTACCTGCGGGGCATCCAGGAGGCGCTCAACGCCATGATCCAGTCGGTGGCCGACGCGTCGGATCTGGCGTACAGCGACGCGGCCCGGTACGTCGACGTGTACGGGCCGAGCGCCGGTCACACGGCGTGCGACCTGCCGGCCATCCGGTGGGTGGAGCCGATCGTGCCCGTCAACGCCGCCGCGCCCGTCCACCCCAACCTCGGTGGGATGACCGCGATCAAGGAGATCCTGCTGGACGTGGTCTGGCCGAAGGGCCTCCCCCGTCGCGACACCCTTCCCGGTCTCCCGGCACCGCCCGACTCGCCGCTGTAGCTCGGCGGTTACTCAGCTCACTAGAGCTCGGCGAGCTCCCAGCGCTGCGCGGTCCGTGCCGCACGCTGGTGGATGACGTCGACGTGGGGGAGCAGGCTCAGGTCCGACGGCGTCATCAGGTCGCTGGAGTAGATCCAGGTGTCCCGTCGGATGAAGGTCGTGAGCCAGGGAGCTTCGGGCCTCCGCACAGAGACTCGATCGGTTCGTCGCGTCGCGGACTTGAGCGAATTCCGGGCCGTTCACAGAAATACGTCAAGTGGGCTACGCAGGGGTAGTCCGGTCGGCGTAGTGGGCTCGGCGGAGCAATAGGGTCGTGCCGGTGAAGCGACTGCGTGGACGTCAGGTGTCGCTGGGTGCGGTCGTGTGGATCGTGATCGGCCTGGTGGTCGCCGCCAACAACGACTTCCTGGACGACCTCGGGTCACTGGAGCGCATCCTCTCGGCGATCCTCGCCGTGGCCGTGTGGCCCCTCGTGCTGCTCGACATCCACTTCGGGATCTGAGCAGCCGTCGGGCGCCTACCCGACCCGCCGGCTGGCGACCAGCACGGGGATGACGCGCTCGGTCTTCTGCTGGTACTCCGCGTACGGCGGGTAGGCGGCGACGGCGCGCTCCCACCACGCGGCCCGCTCGTCGCCGGTGACCTCACGCACGACCGCGTCGAACGGCTCCGGTCCGTCCTGGATCATCACCGCGGTCGGGTCGGCGGTGAGGTTGTGGTACCAGACCGGGTGCGTCGGCGCGCCACCCATCGACGCGACGAGCGCGTACTCACCGCCGTGCTCGACGCGCATGAGCGCCGTCTTGCGGAGCTTGCCGCTCTTGTTGCCTCTCGTCGTCACGATGATGATCGGCAGGCCGCTGTCGCGCAGCGTGTTGGCGCGGGTCCCGCCCGACGCCTCGTACGCCTCGACCTGCTCGCGGACCCAGTCCCAGGGGCTGGGCTCGTACTCGCCTTCAAGCGGTGCCATGGGTGCACGCTACGGCCACATGCCAGCATGACGACGTGGACCGGATCGGGGACTTCACGCTGACGTGGGGCGAGAGCCTGCGGTGGGACGAGCGGCGCCAGCGCCTGTGGTTCGTCGACTGCGCCACCCAGGCGCTGCACTGGCTCGAGGGTGGCGAGCCGCCGCTGCACACGATGCAGCTCGACAGCCTCCCGACCGGCATCGCGCTCACCGAGGGCGACGAGCTCATCGTCTGCCTGGCCGACGGCCTCCACGTCGTCAACGCCGAGGCCGGCACCAGCACCCTGCTCGACTCCTATCCCGACGGCATGCACGGACGAGCCAACGACGCCGACGCCGACGGGTCCGGCAACCTCGTCACCGGCACGCTCAACATGGGGCCCGGCGACGGCGCCTACTGGTGGTACTCGGCGGACGCCGGGTGGCGACTGCTCGACGACGACATCAGCAACGCCAACGGCCCGGTCGTGCTCGACGTCGACGGCGCGACGACGCTCGTGTTCGGTGACACGCCGGCCGAGAAGGTCTACGCGTACCCCTACGACGGCGCCGCCGGCACCGTCGGCCCTCGGCGGGTCTTCGGTGACCATGCCGCGCTCGGCAGCGCGCCGGATGGCGCCACCGCCGACCGCGATGGCGGCGTGTGGAGCTGCGCGCTCGGTGTCGGGAAGCTGGCCCGCTTCACCGGCGACGGGCTCGACCGCACGGTCGACGTGCCAGTCACCAACCCGAGCGACGTGTGCTTCGGCGGCCCCGACCTCGACCGCCTGTTCGTGGTGTCGATCAACCTCGACCTCGGCGGCGGTCCGCCGGGGGAGCGGGGCGGCCAGCTGCTCGCCCTCGACGGCGTCGGCGTCGGCCGGCCCGCACCCCGCTTCCACCTCTAGTCGGCCATCGATGGAGGAGCGCCGCCTCGTCCTCGCCCTGTCGGCGACGACGACCGTGGGCTACGGCGTCCTCTTCTACGCGTACGGCGTCCTCCTGCTCCCGATGGAGCGCGACCTCGGGTGGAGCCGTTCTGTGCTGACCGGCGCGTTCTCGCTGGCGCTGCTCGTCGCCGCGCTGCTCACGATCCCCGTCGGGCGCTGGCTCGACCGCCACCCGCCCCGGACCCTGCTCACGGCGGGCGCGGTGGTGGCGTGCGTGCTCGGCGGGGCGTGGTCGCAGGTGCGGGATCCGGCCGTCCTGTTCGTGGTGTGGGTCGGGCTCGGCGCCTGCATGGCGCTGCTGTTCTACGAGCCGGCGTTCACGATCATCACCAAGCGGTTGCGGGGCAGTGCACGGCACCGCGCCGTCACCCAGGTGACGCTGGTGGCCGGGCTGGCGTCGACCATCTTCGGTCCGCTCACCTCGGCGCTGGAGAGCGCACTGGGCTGGCGCGGCGCCGTCGTCGTGCTGGCGGCGCTGCTCGGCATCGTCACCGTGCCGCTCTTCTGGCTCGCGCTGCGGCCGCCGACGGACGCGCCCGAGCTGGTGCTCGACCACGACGACACCCTGCCGCGTGACGCGATGGCGAGTCCCCAGTTCTGGATGCTGACCGGCGCCTACCTGCTCTCGGCGTTCGTGACCTACGCCATCGGCGTCCACCTCGTCGCCTACCTCCAGGGCGAGGGCTGGCGCAGCGGTCATGCCGCGGTGGCCCTCGGCTCGGTCGGGCTGCTGCAGGTGATCGGTCGCAGCGGCTTCGCGCGGCTGGCCGAGCGTCGCGATGCGGGTGCGCTGGGCACGTGGGTGCTGGGAGTCAAGGGCATCGGGATCGCCGCCCTGGTGGTGTCACCAACCCTGGTCGGCGTCGCCGTGTTCCTCGTGCTGTACGGCGCGGCCAACGGGTTGCAGACGCTCACGCGCGCCACCGTGATCGCCGACCTCTACGGGACGGCGCACTACGGCGCCATCTCCGCCGTGGTCAGCTCGGTCAGCGCCATCGCCGGCTCGACCGCGCCGTTCGCCATGTCGGGGGCCATCGAGCTCGTCGGCCACGACGAGCCGGTGCTGTGGGGGCTGGTCGGGCTCTCGCTGGTGTCGGCGGCGCTGAACGAGCTGGCGATCAGGTCGGCCAGTGGAGGGGTGCCAGGTACACCCCGCCCTGCCCCCAGCCGCAGTGGCTGATCCACGTCTGGCCCTGCTCGTCGACGATCACCTCGGCCGCGTGTGACCGGATGCGCCCGACCTCGTCGGCCCGGTCGAAGTGGAGCGGGTCGTCGCTGACCAGCACCAGCGTCGTGGAGTACTCGGTGCGCCAGTCCGGATCCTCACCCCGCGCCGTGCGCTCCATGGCGGCGGCGAAGCCGGCCGGGCCCATGAACAGGTACCAGCGGCCGTCGCGCTCGACCACGAACGGCGACTCGGTCGGTCCGCCGTAGGTGCCGACGTAGGGATCGGTGTAGACGGTGTGCCGGCCCGACCAGTGCACGAGGTCGTCGGACTCGGCGGCAGCGACGATGTGGTTGCCACCGCCCGGTTCGCTCGTCGCCGTGAAGTACATCACCCAGCGATCGCCGACGCGCAGGACCATCGGGTCGCGGGCCTCGAACCCGTCGACGACGAGCGGGTTCTCGGGATGGCGCGTCCACGTCACGCAGTCGTCCGAGGTGGCGAGATGGATGCGGTACTGCTCGGGCGACGCGCCGCCGGCGCACACGAACATCCAGTACGTCCCGTCGTGGCGGATGACGTGGGGCGCCCACAGGTGGGTCTCGCCGTGCTCGGGTGACGTCGACAGCGCGAACGGCTGCTTGGTCCACGGTCCGTGCAGCGACCGGGCCGTGGCGTGTGCCAGGTGCAGCTCGTCCTTTGGCGCGAACGGCTCGGCGTGGGTGATGCCGATCAGGTGCCACGTGCCCTCGTGGTCGCGGACGAAGGTGTGGTCGTTGATGTACCAGCGCTCGGCCTCGCCGATCGATGGGTCGTAGATCCTCTCGAAGGGCCCGGCCCCGACCTGCGGCGGCATCGCTCGGGCATGATGCCAGCGTGACTGCGACGGACGAGCGAGAGACCACCGAGACGCCCGAGCTGGCGGCGTTCCGAGACAAGGTCAGGGCGTTCCTGGCCGAGCACGCGCCGAAGCGGCAGAAGCGGTCGGACGACGAGGAGGACACCTTCGAGGCGACGGTGGCCGACGTGCCCACGCAGAAGGCGTTCCAGGCGGCGCTGTACGACGCCGGCCTGGCCGGCATCACGTGGCCCAAGCCGTGGGGCCAGGGGCTGACCTCGGAGTTCCAGCGCGTGTTCAACGAGGAGGCCGCTGGCTACGAGCTGCCGACGAGCATGTACACGATCGGTCTCGGGATGGTGATCCCGACGATGCTCGAGTTCGGCACCGACGAGCAGCGCGAGCGGTACGTGGCGAAGGCGCTGCGCGGTGAGGAGGTGTGGTCCCAGCTGTTCTCCGAGCCGGGCGCCGGCTCAGACGTCGCCAGCCTGCAGACCAAGGCCGAGCGCGACGGCGACGAGTGGATCATCAACGGCCAGAAGGTGTGGACGACGGGCGCCCAGCTGTCGGACTACGGGGCGATCATCGCTCGCACCAACCCGGACAACCCGAAGCACCGCGGCATCACGATGTTCATCATCGACTTCCACGCGCCCGGCGTGGAGATCCGCCCGATCAAGCAGATCAACGGCGGCTCGGGCTTCAACGAGGTCTTCTTCAGCGACGTGCGGGTGCCCGACTCCTGGCGCATCGGCGAGGTGGACGACGGGTGGCGCTGTGCCATCGCCATGCTCATGAACGAGCGCGTCGCCATCGGCGCCGGCGGCGGTGGAGGGCGCGGCGTGGGCATCAAGGCGCTCACCAAGCTCGCCCGCGAGCGCGGCGTGCTCGACGATCCGCGCGTGCGGCAGGGGATCGCCGACATCTACATCCGCCAGCAGATCATGGGCTACATCGGTCTCCGCATCCGCGCTGCGGTCACGACCGGCAAGGCGCCCGGGCCCGAGGGCTCCATCGCCAAGCTCGCCGGCGCACTGCTGTCGCGGCGGACGTCCGATCTCGCCATCTCGATCGCCGGTGCCGGTGGCCAGGCGTGGGAGGACCCGAAGCAGTCGCGATGGGCACAGCTCGTGCTGTCCACGCCGGCGTCGCGCATCGCCGGCGGCACCGACGAGGTCCAGCGCAACATCATCGGCGAGCGCGTCCTGGCTCTCCCCAAGGAGCCGCAGGTCGACCGCGACATCCCGTTCAAGGAGCTCAAGGTCGGGACGCAGAAGGGCTGACATGAACGAGGCACACGCCGCCTGCGGCGGGGAGGAGTGGCGGGCGATGATCCGCGACCACATCCTCCCGTGGGCGCTCGGCGACATCCAGCTCGGTGACGACGTGCTCGAGGTCGGCCCCGGCTACGGCGCCACCACCGACGTGCTGCGCGAGTCGGTGCGGCGGCTGACGGCCGTGGAGATCGACGACGACCTGGCGGCGATGCTCGAAGAGCGATACGCGGCGGACGACAACGTGCAGATCCTGCGCGGCGACGCGACCCGGTTGGACCTGCCCGACGGTCACTTCTCCGGCGCGGCGTCGTTCACGATGCTCCACCACGTGCCGACCGCCGAGCTGCAGGACCGCCTGCTGGCCGAGGTGGCGCGGGTGCTGCGACCGGGCGGCGTCCTCGTCGCCGGCGACAGCCTGGCCAGCGAGGAGCTCGAGTCCCATCACGACGGCGACACGTACAACCCCATCGACCCGGACACGCTGCCGGACCGGCTGCACGCCGCCGGCTTCGCCGACGTCGAGGTGAAGACCAACGCGTTCGGCTGGGCGGCGGTGGCGCGCCGATGACGGTCATCACGACGATCGAGGACGGCGTCGCCGTCGTCACCCTCGACGACGGCAAGATGAACGCGGTCAGCCACGACGTGGTGGACGGCCTGCACGCCGCGCTCGACACGGCGCTCGCCGAGGCCGGCGCGGTGTGCATCCGCGGCAACGGTCGAGCGTTGTCGGCCGGCTTCGACCTGAAGGTCATGGGCGGCGGCGACCTCGACGCAGTCGTGAAGCTGGTGAACGCCGGCGGTGAGCTCCTCATGCGCCTGTTCGTGCACCCGCAGCCCACCGTGGTGGCCGTGAACGGTCACGCCCTGGCGGCCGGCGCGCTCCTCGTCCTCGCCTGCGACACGCGGATCGCGTCGTCGGGCGCGGCCAAGATCGGGCTCAACGAGACGGCCATCGGCATGGCGCTACCTGAGTTCGCATACGAGCTGGCGGCGGCACGGCTGTCGAAGCGCTACCTGACGCGCGCCGCAGTGCAGGCCGAGATCTTCGATCCCGACGGCGCGGTGGCGGCCGGCTACCTGGATCGGCTGGAGGACGACTGCGTGGCGGCTGCCATGGCCGAGGCTCGTGCGCTCGCCCAGCTGCCGGTCGCTGCCTACGCCGGAACCAAGCGCTCGCTGCGGCAGCCGATGGTGGACCGCGTGCTGGCCAACCTCACGCGCTGAGCGCTTTGTGCGGTGATCGCGCCGAGGACCTCGGCGCGATCACCGCACAAACGAGCGGGAGTCGGCCTCGGCGCGGGCGGCCAGGCCCTTGGCCGTGGCCCTGATGAACCGGCCGAAGACGAGCTTGGTCAGCAGCGCGGTTCCGCGGCGCTTCATCGTGAACTGCGAGTGCCAGCGGATCGTGCCGCCGTCGATGTCGACGTCGGCCCGGTAGGTGGCGAACGGCAGGTTGTGCGGCGCCACCAGCGCATACGAGAGCCGCCGGTTGGGGACCAGCTCGACGAGCTCCTCGTAGGACCGGTGCTTGCCCGTCTTGAACAGGCGGACGCTGCCGAGCTCGCCGTCGGTGCCACGCACCATCTCGAACGAGCCGAGCGTCGACCACGACGGCCAGGTGGAGCCGTCGAGCAGCAGGGCGTAGATCGTGGCGGGGTCGGCGGTGGTCGGCACGCGAACGTCGATGTCCATGCGAGTGGTTGTACCACGTGGTACAAGTCTTCGCTACGTGGCAGACGTCACCGGCGCCGCTGCGCGAACCGGGCCATCGCCGCGTTCACGCCCTTCCGGTCGCCGGTGGCGAGGAGATCGAGCAGCAGGCCGCGCGTCACGGCCAGCGCCAGCCGCGCCTCGGCGCGGGCATCCGCGGGCGCCATGCCCTGGCGGACGAGCACTGCCGCCATCGGCTCGAGCCAGTCGTCGACCACGCCATCGAGCAGCGACGTCGCGTGTGGCCGGCCCTGCAGCGCCTGGCCGTACAGCTCGAAGAACAGCCGCTCCTGGGGCCACAGCGACGGGTGCGTGAGTCGGCGCCACATCGCGGCCATCTGCGCCTCGGGATCGGCGCCGTCATCCACCGCCAGCTGCTCGACGGACTCGCGCTGCTGCCGCTCGACCGCCTTCGTCACCTCGACCAGCAGCTCGTCCTTCGAGCCGAAGTAGTACACGAGCATCCGGTGGCTGGTGCCCAACGCGGCGGCCAGCTGCCGCAGGCTGAGCTCACTGATGCCGTGCTGCTGCGCGTGCTCGACGGTGGCGGCCAGCAGGCGGTCGCGCTCGTCGGACATCCGCCGAACGTACCGGTCGGTACGTCAGCGGATCCGGAAGACGGGGTAGCCGCGGGCGATGGCGAGCAGCTCGGCATCGCTGGCGTCGGGGCCGACGCCCTCGAAGAACTGGCCGACCTCCCACTTCCACCGCCGCAGGTACGTGCGCAGGACGACGGGCTTGTCGGCATCGTCGAGCTCGTCGACGGTGAACGTCTCGATGCGGCGACCGACGCGCAGCTCACCCGTGCCCGCAGCGCGCAGGTTGCGCACCCACTCCGTCGTGCCCCGCGGTGCGACGAGGTAGCGCGCACCGTCGTGGTCGAGGAGGTTGACGACCGTGGTTCGGACCTGCCCGCTGCGCCGGCCGCGGACCCGCAGCTCCCGGGACCCCCACACGCTCAGGCCGAGCCGAGTGAGGCGGCGGACGAGCCGGTTGAACACGTGGTGGGTGAACCAGCCCGGGCGCTCGTACCGCTCCATGCCGCGGGTCTAGCCGCTGACCGCCATCACGTCGTCGCGAGGCGGCGTCGGGTCCGACGCCGCCTCCAGCCAGCCGTCCGGCAGCACCACGCGCCGCGGCCCGCTCGTCGGTCCGCGCCGGCGCGGGGGCTGATCGGACAGGCGGGCGCGGGCCCGCACCTCGTCGAGTGCGTGGCCGAGCTCGGTGAGCGTGGTCGACGCCACCAGCGTCCGCCGCAGGTCGCCGCCGAGCTGCGCGTCGTGGAAGTACCAGCCGACGTGCTTGCGCATGGCCAGGACGGCCGAGCGCTCGCCGTCGGCGTCGGCCAGCAGCTGCGCGTGCTCCCACACGACGGCGCACAGCTCGTCGAGCGTCGGCGGCGCCGGCCGTGGCCGTCCGGACAGCGCGGCCTGCAGCTCGGCGAAGAACCACGGCCGCCCCAGGCACCCCCGCCCGATGACCACGCCGTCGCACCCCGTCTCGTCCATCATCCGGACGGCGTCGTCGGCCTGCCAGATGTCGCCGTTGCCGAGCACGGGCACGGTCGTGATCGCCGCCTTCAGCTCGGCGATCGCGTCCCAGTGCGCGTGACCCGAGTAGTGCTGGGCCGCGGTGCGAGCGTGGAGCGTGATGGCGGCCACGCCGGCGTCCTCGGCGGCGCGGGCGGCGGTCAGCGCCGTGAGGTGCTCGTCGTCGAGGCCCATCCGCATCTTCACCGTCACCGGGACGGCGCCGGCGCTGCGCACGGCGGCGTCCACGATGGCGCCGAACAGAACCGGGTGGGCGGGCAGCGCGGCGCCGCCGCCCTTGCGCGTCACCTTGGGCACCGGGCACCCGAAGTTGAGGTCGACGTGGTCGGCGCCCAGCTCGTCGACGACGATCCGCACGGCGGCGCCGACGGTCTCGGGGTCGACGCCGTAGAGCTGCACGCTCCGGTGGCTGTCGTCGGCCGGCCAGCGCACGTACCGGAACGACTTCTCGTCGCGCTCGACCAGCCCGCGGGCCGAGGTCATCTCGCTCACGAACAGGCCGTCGCCGTAGCGCCGGCACAGGCCGCGGAACGCGGCGTTGGTCACGCCCGCCATGGGTGCCAGCACCACCGGAGTGTCGAGCCGGATGCTCCCGATCCTCAGGCCCACAGGTCGGTCAGCTCCACGTCCAGCTCGGCCAGCATCTCGTGCAGGGTGGGGATGGACACGCCGTGGACGGTGCCCGGGTCGCCGTCGATCGACTCGATGAACGCGGCCGCTCGACCGTCGAGCCGGAAGGCGCCGGCGGCACCCAGCGGCTCGCCGGTGGCGACGTAGCGCTCGATCTCGGCGTCGGAGACGGTCCCGAAGTGCACGATGGCTCGCGGCGAGCGCAGCTGGACCCGCCCGCCGAGCATCAGGGCGTGGCCCGTCCACACCGTGGCCGACCGCGTCCGCAGCTGTCGCCACCACGCCACCGCCTCCTCGGGCGAGAACGGCTTGCCCAGGACCTGGCCGTCGAGCTCGACGAGGGAGTCGCAGCCGAGGACGAGATCCTCGTGGTGGGACGCCGCCACCGCCGATGCCTTGCGCAGGGCCAGCTCGCTCACCGCCACCGACAGCTCGAGGTCACCGAGCGTCTCGTCGACGTCGCTGGGGACCACGAGGGGGTTGAACCCGGCGTGACGGAGGATGCGCAGGCGCGTCTCAGATCGTGATGCGAGCACGAGCCGGGGCACCGCCATGCCGCCATCGTCGCAGACGCCAAACGTGACATCCGACCTCGCTGCGACACCGGGAGTCGCGGAGCGTGCTGTCGAAGGACCAGACATGGCGTGCCGCGTCCTCATCGTCGACGACAACGACGACATGCGCTACCTGACCGGTGCCTTCCTCGAGACCGAGGAGGGTGACATCGAGCTGGTCGGCGTGGCGCGCGACGGTCGGCAGGCGGTGGCCCTCGTCCGTGAGCACCGGCCGGACGTGGTCCTGCTCGACCTGGTGCTCGAGCGGGAGAACGGCCTGGACGTGGCCGAGCAGATCCTCCACCTGGCGTCGGAGACGGCGATCGTGCTCTTCAGCGAGTACCTCGACGGTGCCAGCACCCGGCGGGCGGAGCGGATCGGCGTCCGCGAGTGCGTGCCCAAGGATCACTTCCAGCGCCTGCCCGATGTGGTCCGACAGCACTGCCCGACGCCCTGACCTTCTACGATCCCCCTCAGTTGACGGAAACCCAAACGGGGGGACAGACAGATGGCGTGGGACTTCTCCACTGAACCCGAGTTCCAGAAGAAGCTCGACTGGGTCGAGGACCTCTGCAAGGAGAAGATCGAGCCGCTCGACTACGTCTTTCCCTATGCGGTGCGGTCGCCGCACCCGAAGGTGCGTGCGCTCGTCACCGAGATCCAGGACGAGATCAAGGAGCAGGGACTCTGGGCGATCTTCCTCGACGAGGAGCTCGGCGGTCCCGGGTTCGGCCAGCTGAAGCTCGGCCTGCTGAACGAGATCATCGGTCGCTACGGCTCGGCGCCGCAGATGTTCGGTGCCGCCGCGCCCGACACCGGCAACATGGAGATGCTCGCGGCGTACGGCACCGAGGAGCAGAAGGAGCGCTGGCTCAAGCCGATGCTCGAGCAGCGGATGTGGTCGGCGTACTCGATGACCGAGCCGCAGGGCGGGTCCGATCCCAACCTGTTCAAGACCCACGCCGTGCGCGATGGCGACGAGTGGGTCATCAACGGCGAGAAGTGGTTCACGAGCGCCGGTCGCGTCGCCGACATCCTCTTCGTGATGTGCACCAACGGCATGTACGTCGTGCCACGGGAGACGCCGGGTGTGGAGATCCAGCCGGAGCCCCGCAACCACAACCACATCATCTACCGCGACGTCCGCGTGCCCCTCGACCACCTGCTCGGCCCCGAGGACGGCGCCAAGGTGCTGGCCCAGCGCCGGCTCGGCGGCGGGCGCATCCACCACGCCATGCGCACCATCGCCCAGTGCAAGCTGGCCTTCGACATGATGTGCGAGCGGGCGCTGAGCAGGGAGTCGCACGGCAAGATCATCGCCGAGCACCAGATGGTGCAGGAGAAGATCGCCGAGTCCTACGCCGCCATCCGCATGCTCCGGCTCTTCGTGCTCGAGACCGCCTGGAAGATCGACAACTCCAGCACCGCCGAGACCCGCACCGACATCGCGGCGGTGAAGTTCACGATGGCCAAGGTGCTGCGCGAGGTGTCCTTCAACGCGCTGCACATCCTAGGCTCGCTCGGCACTACCGATCTCACGCCCATCCAGGCCATGTACGCGTCGGCACCCACCATGGGCATCGCCGACGGCGTCGACGAGGTGCACAAGGCCACCGT